>CALKXH010000127.1 GCA_938005675.1 uncultured Anaerolineae bacterium | reverse complement strand
TGCAGCCAATAGAGAATACTCGGCGGCGATCGATGCAATGAATAGAGGGGATCGGCAAGCAGCTCTCGCTCACATCGAGCGCGCTATCGCTCTCGATCCGCACATCCCAGCCCACCATTTCTATCGCGGACACGTGTTAGGCGTCTTGGCTGCCGAAGGCGCGATCGCGCCACAGGCTGCCATCGCTGCCTATGAAACTTTCCTGCGCCAGGAGCCGAACTACGCGCCCGCTTGGGCGAACTTAGCGGCATTGCGCTGGCAGGCAGGCGAGCACGAGGCAGCCCTGAGCGCCATGCAGCGCGCCGCCGATCGCGCGCCTGAGTCGTGGCTGTTCCACTATGCGCTTGGCACATACCACGAGCAGTTGGGCGATTATGCATCGGCTGAGCAGGCTTATCGGCGGGCTTTGTCAGCGCAGCCATTCGCAGCCTTGTACCCTGCATGGCAAGAGACGCCGCTGCGCCGTGACTTGGCTCAGTCGGCTGTCCTTGAGCCCATCTACGCAGCTGCCCGTCTGCTGCGCGATGGCAACCTGTCAGAGGCAGAAAACCGATTGCAGCAAGCCACTCAGAACGATTCGTCACTCATGGTCAGAGCAGCTATCGCCTTTGAACGCGGCGAGATAGCTCAGGCTGAGCATCTGTGCCTGCAAGTTGAACGCATCCCGCTTGACAGTTTCACGCGCGAAGGCTGGCGCTGGCTGTGTCGCGCTCACATAGCGCACCGCAAAGGCGATGTCGAAACCTATGCTGCCGCCCTAGCTATGCTCGATAGCATCACACAGCAACCGTTCGCTAGCTCAAAAATACCAGTCTCATTGATTGGCATTCTATATCTACGATTCAGCCTTTCGCAATACTTGCTGCCACAAGTCTATGAGCCGCCGCTGCCATCGACTTTTTACCCACTCTACGATCACTTGAAAGCCCTCACTGCGAGTAAATGAGGTTGAAGGTAAGCCGCTGATGCCCGATTGAGCCAAGGTTCGACTACTGGATGTTGCCGTGACGAGGTGATCACATGCGAGACCGCGCCAATCTGCTGGCTTGGGCGCTCTTGATGCTCCTGAGCTTCTACGTTGCTTTCATTGGCGCAGCCCTCGCCTTAGAGGTGCGCTTCAAAAATGTGGGCTTGGCTCTGGGCGCGCTGACGCTGCTCACGTGGGGGGTGGCGCGTTGGCGCGGCAAGTGGCGCTGGCACAGCACGCCCCTCGATGGCTTGGCGTTGCTGTGGCTGGCGGTCGTTGGCATCTCCACGTTGGCAAACCTTGAGCTGTGGCGGCGCAGCGCCATCGGCATCTGGTACGTCGGCATGTACTTAGGCGTCTGGATTGTGCTGTGGGACTGCATGGCGAACCGCGCCTTGCCGCGCAGCGCCATTGTGGATGCGATGCTCTTCAGCAGCCTCGTGCCGCTCGCCTTCGCCCTGCGCGAGGTCGCAGCTTTTGCTGCTGAATGGCTGCAGGCGCTCGGCGAGGGCTTGCTGTTGCCGAGCTTGCCGCGCCCCTCTGCGACATTGGGCAACACCAACTTGCTCGCCGCCTACCTGATCTTAGTCATCCCCTTGAGCGCAGCACGGTTTTTGACGCTGCGCCGTCTCTGGCAGCGCCTCGCAGTAGGCGTACACTTAGGTGTAGCGCTGGCTGTCTTATTTCTGACCTATAGCCGTAGCCATTGGCTCAGTGTCGTGGTAGCGGGCGCGCTCTTCAGTCTGTTGTGGTTGGCGCACAACCAGCTCAGCGCGGGGCAAGCGCTAGGCAGGTTATGGCGCGGGTCAGCCCGAACGAGGGCGCTCTTAGTGGCGCTAGGCGCAACCAGCGCCATTGCGATAGTGGGGCTGCTCGTTCTGGGCGTGCGCTCGTTCAGCGATCCGAGCCGCACCGTTGATCTGCGCACTTATCTGTATGAAGTCGCGTGGCAGGCTTTTCAAGAGCGCCCTTTGACGGGCAACGGACTGTTCAGCTTTGGCAGTCAGCTCACCCGCTTGAGTTCAGTGCCACCCCGCCAGATTCACGCCCACGCTCACAGCGCTTTTTTCAACATCGCGGCGGAGCTGGGCATCTTAGGCTTGCTGGCACTGGGCGTGAGTCTCGTGACGCTGTTGGCGCTGCTGCGCAAGCAGTGGAGGACTCTACAGAGCGATCAGCGCCTGCTGATGATCGGCGCGGTCGCCGCGCTGAGCGCCTCTTTCGTCAGCCACCTGACCGATTTCACCATCTTCACGGTCATCATCGCGCTGATGACTCTGGCAGTGCTGCTGGTGGCGCTTTTCCCCGCCAAGCCCGCCTCGTTGAGCGGCGTGCGGGCGCGCTGGAATGGCGTTGGTGCGCTAATGCTGTGGGCGGCGCTGTACCTGAGCGGCATCTGGAGCAATGCAGCCAACGGCGAATACTTCGCGGCGTTGCAGATAGGCATCGGGAAGGGCGAATGGCAGGTTGGTCAGGTGCATTTTGAGCGCGCCATCGCCCTCGATCCGCAGCTCTCGCTCTATCGTCTGTACTATGGGCACGTCTTAGGCGCGGCGGCGGCTGAAGGCGAAATTGCGCCGCAGGCTGCCATCAACGCCTACGAGACCTTCGTGCGCCAAGAGCCGAACTACGCTGCAGCGTGGGCGAATCTAGCGGCGCTGCGCTGGCAGGCGGGCGAGCAGGCGGCGGCGCTGAGCGCCATGCAGCGCGCCGCCGATCTCGCGCCTGAGTCGTGGCTGTTCCACTACGCGCTCGGAGTCTACCACGAGCAGCTGGGCGATCTGGAGGTGGCGCGGCGCGCCTACCAGCAAGCCCTATCGGCGCAGCCGTCTGCGGCGCTCTATCCGTCGTGGCGCGAGACGCCGCTGCGCCGCCAACTCGCCGCGTCGACTGAGATACCGCCCTCGATTGACGCCGTCGCGCGTTTGCTGCGCGAGGGCGACCTGCTAGGGGCAGAGCAGCTATGGCGGCGCGTGCGTTGGAGCGAGCGGGCGGCTCTCCTATTTCTGATCGACGCTGTGCTTGCCTTTGAGCGCGGCGAGATCGCTCAAGCTGAGCGCGCCTGCCTGCAAGTCGAGCGCATTCCGCCGGATGATGCCGCCCGCGAGAGCTGGCGTTGGCTATGCCGCGCTTATCTGGCGCACAGCAAGGGCGATGCGGACGCTTACGCCGCCGCCCAAGCCGCCCTTGAGAGCTACGCCGCCCAGAAGCCCTTCGATAGCCCGATGGATGTGCTGGTCTCGCCGATTGGCTACAGTTTTTATCAGCGGATGGGCATTTCGCAGCACTTGTTGCCGCAAGTCTATAACCCGCCCTTGCCGCCCAGCTTTTACGCGCTCTACGACCATCTGAAAGGCTTTGTCGCACGGTGAAGCTCATGTCAAGCCGCCAACGCGCCTCTCAGCGCCTGTTACTCATCATCCTGATCGTCGGCGCGTGGCTGCGCGTTTACGGCTTGAGCATCCACAGCTTGTGGTTCGATGAAGTCTTTTCGCAGCGCGTGGTCAGCCTGTTCGATCCGATCAGTTTGTTTCAGAACGGCGTGGCGGGCGACGTCCATCCGCCGCTTTATTTCGCTTTACTGTGGTTCTGGGTGCGGCTGACGGGCGAGAGCGTCGTGGCGTTGCGGATGCTCTCGGTTCTGATCGCGTTGTTGGCGTTGCCGGCTTGCTATCATTTAGCGCGCCTGCTCTTCAACCGACGGGCTGCCGTCCTCGCGCTGATCTTGGCGGCGTTCTCGCCTTATCAAGTCTACTTTGCGCAGGAGACGCGCCAATACGCGCTCAGTTTCACAGCGTTGGCGTGGGCGGGCGTCGGCTTGGCAGCGCTGTGGCGCGGCAAGCGCTACGGTTGGTGGCTGTACGTGATCGGGGCGACCCTCAGCTTGTACACGCACTACATCTGCGGCTTGACGTTAGCCGTGCTGCACATCTGGCTCTTGGGCTACGCGCCGATGCGCGCCAAATGGCGGCAATGGCTGAGCGCCGACGCGCTGATCGCTTTGCTGTACCTGCCGCAAGCCTTCACTTTCCTCAGCCAGACCAGCGCCGTGTTCGAGGGCTTCTGGATTCGACCGCCCAGTCCGTTAGCGCCAGTTTTCTCAGCTGGCTATCTGATCTTCGCGGTCGTCTTCCCAGTGGCGCTGATCCCGCTGGGCGTGGTGGCGGTCTGGCTGCTGTTGACGGTCAACGCGCTGGATATGCGCCGCGTGAGGCAAGTTGAAGTCCGTGCAGCGTGGCTGATGTGCCTGTTGGCGGTCTTCGGGACGCTCGTGGCGGCGTTGATCGTCTCGCTTCGCGCGCCGATCTACTCGGAGCGCTCGTTCGGCATGGTCGCGCCGTTCATGGTGGTGGCGTTGGCGGGAGGCGTCGCTGCTGCGCCGCGCCGCTCGCCTGCGCGTTTGCTTTACGGGTTGTTGATCCTCGCCTGCTTGGGCGGTCTGATAGCGCATTACACGCCCCCGGACTTGCTACGCCCACCTTTCCGCCAAATCGCCGCCGATCTGCGCGCCCTGCCTGAGCCCGAACGCATCCCGATCCTCTATCTGCACGACGGCGCCTACTTGCCCATGACCTACTACACGCCCGACCTGTTGGCGAATGCGCGGCTGGTCTTCACGGAGGCGCGCAGTTGGCTGTATCCGCGCACGTGGGAGCTGCTGGGCATTCAGCGCTACAGCCGCGCCGAGATCGCCGCGTGGCTGGCTGACTATCAAGGGACGCTGCGCGTGGTCTACTATGGCGGCACGCTGCCTGAGGAGGAGGCGACTCTGCGGGCGCTCTTGGCGCGTTGTCCCGTCCAGCGCGAGCTGGACTACCCGCCCTTTGTCATCCTCTACGAGGTGCGCTGCGATGTTCGATCTGACGGGTAGGGTGGCGGTCGTGACGGGCGGCACGGGCGCGCTCGGCGCCGCTTTTGTGCGCGGATTGGCGGGGGCGGGCGCCGACGTGGCGATTCTAGCGCGCCGCCCTGAGCCGCTGGCAGCGCTCGCCGCTGAATTGCAAGGCGCGGGACGCAGGGCGCTCGGCATCGCCGCCGATGTGTTAGATAAGGCGCGGCTGAGCGCGGCGGCGGAGCAGATCGTCGCCTATTTGGGGCGCGTGGATATCCTAGTCAACGCGGCGGGCGGCAATCAGCCCGAAGCGACCGTCATGCCCAGCGAGCGCACCTTTTTCGATCTGCCCGCTGAGGCGCTCAGCCACGTCTTGAACCTGAATTGGCTGAGCAGCGTGTTGGCGGCGCAGGTCTTTGGGCGGTATATGGCGGCGCAAGGCAGCGGATCGATCATCAACATCTCGTCGATGGCGGCGTTCACGCCGCTCACGCGCGTGATCGCCTACGCCAGCGCCAAAGCCGCCCTCAACAACTTCACGCAGTGGTTAGCGGTCTACATGGCGCGCGAACACAGCCCGCACATCCGCGTGAACGCCATCGCGCCGGGCTTTTTTCTGGGCGATCAGAATCGCTTCCTGCTGATCGAGCCCGAGAGCGGCGCGCTGACCGAGCGCGGGCAGCAGATCATCGCGCACACGCCGATGGGACGCTTCGGCGCGCCTGAAGACCTGATCGGGGCGCTGATCTGGCTCGCTAGCGACGCCGCCCGCTTCGTGACGGGCGTCGTCGTGCCAATCGATGGCGGCTTCAGCGCTTATAGCGGCGTGTAGGTCTCCTCCTCGACCTCAGCGCCTTGCTGGGCGCGCCACCACAGGTAGAGCAAGCCCAAGAGCGCCGCCAAGAAAGCGGCTAACAAGACGGGCGAGAGCGAGCGATTGACGACGATCACCTCAGGGGCGCTCGTCGCCTGAGTCTGGGCGCGTTCAGCCGTCGCGCCGAAAGGACTATTAGCGCTCATCACGGTTTCTCCTTTTGAAGGATCAGATGGATTGCCCAAGAGCGCCGCTTTAAAAGCCGCCGCCAGCTCGGAGGCGCTCTGATAGCGGCGTTCGGGGTCTTTTTCGATGGCTTTGTGGATGACCGCCTCAAGGGCGGGCGGCAGATCGGGGCGCAGCTGCAGGAGCGAGCGCGGCTGCGCCACGAGGTGCAACAAGTGCACGAACATCACGCTGCTGGTCTGAGTCGGCTCGAAGGGCAGTTCGCCAGTCAACATCTCGAAGAGGATGATGCCGAGCGCGTAGATATCGGTGCGGGCGTCAACGGATTTGCCTTGCCATTCCTCAGGCGACATATAGTTCGGATTGCCGAAGAGCAGCCCCTCGCGCGAGCGCGCCTCAGCTTCGTCGGCGTATTTGGTCACGCCGAGATCGCTTAGAGCGGCTTTGCCCTCGCGGTCGTAGAGGATGTTTTCGGGCTTGAGGTCGCCGTGGACGATGCCGCGCTGATGGGCGTAATCGAGGGCTTGGGCGATATCTTCGAGCGTGCGCAGGATGAAATCGAGCGGCTGCGCGCCGGGATGCGCCTTGAAGCGATCCAGCAGGCTGCCGCCCTCGCAGAATTCCTCCACCAAGTAGAGCAGATCGCCCTCGCGGTCGTAGCTGAAGAGCTTGACCACGTTGGGATGATCCAGATCGAGAGCAGCGCGCGCCTCGTCGTAAAAACGGGCGAGGGCGCTCTCGTTGCGCGTCAGGTTGGACTTCAAGAGCTTCAAGACGCGATACTCGCCCGTCTCGGTCGAGCGCGTCAGGTAGGCGTGGACGTGCGCGCCCTCGCCCAGCCACGCCAAGAGCTTATACCGCCCGATCTGTTGCCCTTCGAGGGTGTGTAGCTCCATAGATGTCGTCCTTTCGGCTGCTGTGCAGTATAACGCTTTCAGGGGCGCTCGCCAAAACGCGCCCGCGCGTAGGCTTGGAGGGCGAAATAGACCGGGCGCGGCGTGAAATCAGGCTCGACCATGCGGAAATAATACCAGCTCTGATCGATCTCGCTGGCATCGGGGCGCTTGAAGAACCAATACGCCATCACGCCGACCCATTGCCATTCCGTCCGCGCCCGTTCGTAGGCATCCACGACGTATTGGGCAGCTTGCGCATCGCTGACCTGCCCGTAGATCAGGCGGTCGCGGATGTTGGGATCGTTCGGCACGGGATTCCACGCCATCTCGCCGATCCAGATCGGCTTTGTGGCGTCGCCGTGCGCTACCATCATATCGCGCAGCCAGACCACGTGTGCGAAGTTGATGGTGGTGATGCGCAGTCGCCGATCCGTCGGGGCGGAGAACAAGCCGTAGCCTTGCGCGCCCAGCACATCGAAGCAGTCTTTAGCGCCGGCGGCGTACATGCGCTCTAGGAAGACGAAGCTGCTCAGATTGTAGCCGCTCAGATCGATGGTGGGCGCCAGCGCCCCGCTGATGACCACAATCTGCGGATCGACCGCTTTCAAGGCGCGGTAGGTGCGGCAGAGCAGCTCGGTGTAGCGCTCAGGCTCGACGGGCTGCTCGCCCCACTCGAAGGCGAGGTTCGGCTCGTTCCAAATCTGGAAGTGCCGCACCCGCCCTTTGTAGCGCTGGGCGACGGCGACGGCGTAGTTCACGAAGTCTTGCAGGTCGGCGGGCGGCGCGAAGCTGCCTTGCAAGCCCTCAGGCTGACTCCAAGCCGGGGGCGTGCCGAGTCGCGCCCAGATTTGCACGCCGTAGCGCTCGGCAAGGTCTACGATCTGATCGTACTTCGCCCACGCGTCAATCGGATCGGGAATGCCGTCGCCATCGAGGTCATTGCGGTCATCGATGAAGTTGCCGCGAGCGCGTATCTCGATATCCTGCCACGTGAATTTTTGGCGAATCCAGCCGATGCCCGCCGCGGCGATCATCTGCATTTGCCGCTCGCGCTTCTCAGGCTCAACTTCCAGCTCCAGGAAGCTGTTGACGCCCAGCGGATTCTCAACCGTGTAGGCAACCTGCACGGCATCAGCCGTATAGGGCATTCGGCGCGAGAGGTTGCCCAGATAGTCCAGAAAGGCGTAGAGCTGAGCGAGAGGCGCTTGCTCGCCCGTGACGCTGTACAAGGCGCGCCACAGGGCGCCCTGAGCGCTCAGATCAGCCCAGAGCACCCCGCCGAGCGCCACCAGCGCGATTAGCCCGCCGATCAGGGCGCGGCGCACGCCGCTCATCGGGCGCGCACGCGCCGCCCCAACGCCTCGAGGGCGATGTTGGGTCGGTTGGTGATGATAGCATCCACGCCTAGGTCGCGCAGCTGACGGATGCGCTGCGGATCGTCGACCGTCCAGACGTGAACGCGGAATTTGGCGGCTTTCGCCCACGCCATGAAGGGCGCATCGACGAGGCTGTGGTGCGGATGGCGCGCCTCGTGCGGGCAGCCGAACATGAACCAGCCGTAGCGCAGGTAAAACGGCTCGTTAGGGGCGTAGAGGTAGCCGATGGGGATGTGCGGGGCGATGGCGCGGAAGCGGCGCAGGGCGAAGGGGTTGAAAGACGAGACGATCACGCGATTGGCGGCGTTGTGGCGGCGGATCACGTTCAGCACGGCGAGTTCCAAGCCATCCGAGCGCCATGAGATCGTCTTCAGCTCCACATTGATGATCAGCTCCCTGCCGAGCGCCTCAAAGGCCTCGTCAAGGGTCGGGACGCGCTCGTCGCGGAACTGAAAATCGTAGTGGCTGCCGGCGTCCAGCGCTTTGATGGCGTGCAAGTCATGTTCTTTGACCAAGCCGCTGCCGTTGGTCGTCTTATCGAGCGTGAAATCGTGGATGACGACCGGCACGCCATCGCGCGTGAGCATGGTATCCAGCTCCACGCCGTCGGCGCCTTGTTGGCGCGCGAGGATGAAAGCGGCAATGGTGTTCTCAGGCGCGTCGTAGCTGGCGCCACGATGCCCTAAGACCAGCGGCATTTCCGAATAGAAGCGCTCTACCGAGTCCCGTGCCATCAACGCCTAGTACCTCATCTGCTGAACAGTTTACGGGATGATCAAGACCTGTCCGACAAAAATATGGTTCAGATTCAAGATGTTATTCGCGCGGGCGATGTCGTAGACGTTGCGATGGAAGCGCGCCGCGATCAGAAAGAGCGTATCGCCCGGCTGCACCACGTAAGTGCGTCCGCGCGCCACAGCCGTGCGCGGCGCTGGCACGATGGTGGTGCGCGTGCGCGGGATGTTCAGCACCTGCCCGACGAAGATCAGGTTAGCGTTGCGGATGCCGTTAGCGGACAGAATTGCGTCGACAGTCGTGCCGAAGCGCGAGGCGATCACAGCTAGCGTATCGCCGCGCCGCACGGTGTAGGCAGTGAACGTAGTGACTGTGGTGACGGTCGTGCCGGGCGGAAAGACGGGCTGCGCCACGACGGGACGCGTGACGGGCTGTATGGGAGTCACGGGGCTAGGCACAATTGCCGTGGCAGGCAAGGTCAGCACCTGCCCGACGGAGACGCGATGGATATCGTAGAAGCCGTTGATGGTGGCGAGCTCGCTGACGCTGACGCCGAAGCGCGCCGCGATGCTGAAGAGGGTATCGCCGGGCTGCACCACGTAGGTACGGCTGCCGCCTTGCGCCAGAGCGGGCTGAGTTGGCAGCGTCGCAAGGGCAAGGGCACAGACCAGAAGCATGGCAAAGGAACGAAGGGCAGGGCGCATGACTGACTCTCCCATCACGCAGAAACGACCCTGTGTTTATTATAGGTCAGCTTTAGGGATCGCTGCAAGGTGCGCAAAAAAAGAGCGGAGAAGTGGTTTCTCCGCTCGGTGTATGATTACTCAACTCCTCCGAATTGTGGTCGTTCAGGTAGTCCAGGTAGTCCAGGTAGTCCAAGGCAGTGAATTCTGTAACACGGCGTCGCAGTAGGCGGCGGTGGCGGTGGCGGCGGTGGCGGTGGCGGTTCGGAGCCGCCGCCCGAAAACTGAGGCGGTGGCGGTTCGGAGCCGCCGCCCGAAAACTGAGGCGGTGGCGGGAGCGGGGTGGCAGTCCGTCTGGGCGCGATCGCTGGCGCTTCGAGGATGGGCAGGCGATACTTATCGCCAATTACGCTGACGAGGCGCTCATTG
>CALKXH010000126.1 GCA_938005675.1 uncultured Anaerolineae bacterium | reverse complement strand
AAAACGCGCCGAAAACAACTTTCGGCGCGTCGGGGCGTCCTCTGAGCGGGTAAGGGGATTCGAACCCCTGACATTGTGCTTGGGAAGCACACGTTCTACCACTGAACTATACCCGCAGATGTGCTAAGATTGTACCCATATTCGTTCGCTACGTCAAGAGAGGTGTTGAACATGGCTTCCAACGAGACGGCGCGCCGCGAGAAAGTCGGGCTGCTGGTGCTGCTTTTCGGCGGCGTGCTGATCGTCGCCATCTTGGTGGTGGTGGCGCTGCTGCAGAGCAACGCGCCCGTGGCGCCCAGCGCGCCGCCCGTCGTGGCGCAAGGGCAGTTCGCCGAGACCGGGCTGCCCCTGCTGGGCGATCCCAACGCGCCCGTCCTGCTGATCGAGTTCTCGAATTTTGCCTGTCCGGGCTGCGCGCAGTATCACAGCACCATCAAGCAGATCATCGAGCGGCACGTCAACAGCGGCAACGCCGCGCTCGTCTTCGCCCCGATGATCTTCGACGTGGGCGCGCATCCCTCCTACATCGCGGCGCAAGCCGCCCTGTGCGCCGATAAACAGGGCAAGTTCTGGCAGATGCACGATGCGCTCTTCGAGATTCACCTGCAGCGCGGCGCGCGCAGCTTCAGCCTGCCCGTTGTGCAGCAAGCCGCCCGCGACCTCGCGCTGGACGTCGACGCGCTGAGCGCCTGCCTCGCCGCCGAAGAGACCCGCCCGATCATCTTCAACGCCCTCCAGCTGGCGGAGCAGGTCAGCTTGCAGTACACGCCCTCGCTGCTGTACTCGCGCGACGGCGGCAAGACGTGGGACTGGTTCGCCCAGCCCAACGGCAGCCGCTACGAGGCGGGCGTGCCGCTCGCCGCCATCGATAGCCTGCTCGGGGCGCGCTAGAACTGCACGGCTTCCATGCAGTTGCGGTTGCCGGCGACGACTTTCCGCACGCCGCGCAGCCACGCCCCTTGCACGAACTGCAGGCATAGCTCGAAGCGCTGCGCCTGCAGCTCGGCATCGTCCACGTTGGGCGCGGGATGGCGCTCGTACAGCACGTAGCCGCTCTGCAGCTTCTCGCTGGCGACCTCGTAAACGCGGCACGCCGCCGTGCGCGCATCCGTGATGGGCGTGACCGTGCAAGTCGGGCGGTCTTGCTCAAGGCGCGAGAGCAGCAGCAGCACTTTCGGGTTGCTGATCACGTCTTGGGCGGTGGCGGCGGGCGTCAGGTCGATGACGGCTTTGGCGAGGAAGTTTTGGCGTTGCTCAAGGTGCTGCACGCCCAATTTCTCGCGGATCACGTCGGCGAACTCGCCCTGGATGCTGCCCGTCCAGACGTTATCGTGCAAGGCGCCTTTGTAGAAGTGAACGCCCGCGCCATCGATGCGGAAGAAGGTCATCTCGGCGGTGAAGACCTGATAGCCGCGTCGCAAGCCCTCGAACAGGTAGACCGATTTGCCCGCGCCGCTGCCGCCGCCCACGATCAGCAGCTCATTCCGCTCTGGATGGTAGAAGGAGGAGGCGTGCATGCTCACGATCCCGTGATAGCGCTGCAGGGCAGCCAGCGAGTAGCGGAAGAATAAGCCCATGTTGCCGAAGAGGCTGTAGCGCCTATCGAGCATGGCGCGCTCCAGCGCCGTGAAGTCGCCGCTCAGCCACAGGTGGCGCGGAGTCACCTCGATTTGGAGCGGCTGATCGGGCAAATCGAGGATCGTCACGTGGGCGTCGGGCGTCGACTCGGCGGGCGCCTCGAGGACGGTGTAATAGTTGGTCAGGAGGGATTGCACGTCTTGCGTGCCGAAGTACTCTTCGGCGTGGATCAGCCACGGGGCGTTGGTGTGGAGCTGAAACACGCTTTGAATGATCTGCACTTTGCGCTGATGGAGCGCCTGAGTGACTGTGTGCATCGTTCGCAGTCCTTATTAAAAGATGGCTGAGAAATTTGGCGCAATTCTAGCGCAGAACGGGCTGCACGAGGCAATGTGCTACAATTGAGCGCCGCAAAACTGACTCAGGATGTTGCCATGCGTATGTTCCGTCTGCTTGCGCCCTGCTCGATAGCGCTGATCCTGCTCGTCACCCATCTCGGCGCGCCCGCCGCCGCCCAAGATAGCCCCACGCCCTATCCAGCGCCCACGCGCTCCGCCCTCGCGCGCATCGCCGAGCGCGGACGGCTGATCGTCGGGCTGCCTTTCAACCGCAAGCCGTTCAGCGGCATCAACGCGCTGGGCGCCGTGGAGGGCTTTGAGGCGGACATCGCCCGCGCCATCGCCGAGGATTGGGGCGTGCCGCTGGAGCTGCGCCACGTCACGCGGCACACCGCCGATGCTCTGCTGCAGAGCGGCGCGATCGATCTGCTGATGGGGCAGCAGATCATCCTGCGCCAGCCGCCTGAGCACCTCGATTTCAGCCATCCGATCTTCGTCGGCTTGCAGGTGGCGCTCGCCATGGCGGATTCGCCCCTGCAGCGCATCGACGAGCTGGGCGGGCAGCCCGTCGGGGTGATCGTCGGCTCGCGCGGGGAGGAAGCCTTCCGCGCTTGGAGCGCGGCGAACGGCGTACAAGCGCAGGTGCAGCGTTACGCCATGCTCGATGACGCCCTCGCCGCGCTGGGCGCGGGGCAGATCGCCGCCGTGGTGGACGACCGCTGGGCGCTCGATCAGCGCGTGCGCTTGGGCGGTATTCAGGGCGTCAAGCTGCTGCAGGGCGCCTTCCGCAGCGAGCCGTACGGCATCGCCATGCTGCGCTACGACGATAGCTTGCGCACGCTGGTCAACCGCACCTTGCAACGCCTCGTGGCGACCGACCGCCTCAGACCGATTTACGATCAGTGGTTCCCGGAGGGCTTGATGCCGCTCTCGGATCGCGTCTTCCCGCCCGTCTGGATGGACTTAGACGCCGATCCGCGCCTGCTGCAGGACTTCCCCGTGGACATCTTGCGCCCGGAGCGCTCTGTGGTGGAGCGGCTGCGGGCGGGCGAGCCGTTGCGCGTGGCGGGGCTGGGCAGCCCGCCGAATGCCAACGGACAGCCCTCGCCTTTGGAGCGCCTCAACAGCGCCGTCGCCTTCGAGATGGCGCGGCGTTGGGGCGTGCCGATGGCGATCGTGCCCGACTCGTACCTGAACCCTGAGGATGCCCTCGCCAGCGGCGCCGCCGACCTCGCCGTCGGCTTGACGCCGCGTTGGAGCCCGATTGATCGAGTCGATTACGCGGGCATTTACGCCGAGCGCGGCTATCGGATGTTCGTACGCGTCCAGAGCGGCGTGCAGGGCTTCGCCGACCTGCGCACGGGCAGCCGCACCATCGGCACCTACGCCGACGACCCCGCCGCCTTCGAGATCGCGCGCAAATTGGCGGTCAGCGTCGGCATTAACCCGCAGACGCTGCGCCACGTCCGCTTCAGCGATGAGCGCGAGGCGGTCATGGCGGTCTTCGATAACAACGTGCGCCTGTTCTTCGGCGATGCGCTGCGCGTCGTGCCGTTGGCGCGGGCGAACGCCAATCGCGTGACCTTGACCCCGCGCCTGTACGAGCCGCGTCCGCTGGCTTTCGGCGTCCCGCGCAACGACGTGCCCTTCCGCCTGCTGGTGGAGGCGACGCTGCAAGAGATGGCGCGCGACGGCACGTACGAGCGGCTGTGGCGCGAACACTGGGATATGGGCAACCCGCTGCCTCAGATCAGCTACTTAGGCGGCGGCGAGGTCTTCGGCATCCGCGTGACGGGCTAGTGTGTTACACTAGAACGCATGGCTCACAACGCGAGAGGGTTCGCCATGATTCGAATGCTGCACTTCGCCGATTTTCATCTGGGCATGGAAAACTACGGGCGCGCGCACGCCGAGAGCGGCTTGAACAGCCGCATCCACGACTTTCTGCAGCGCCTTGACGAGGTCTTCGCTTACGGGCGGCAACACGACGTCGATCTGGTCGTCTTCGCCGGGGATGCCTTCAAAAATCGCACGCCCAACCCCACCCTGCAGCGCGAATTCGCGCGGCGCATCCGCCAAATGAGCGATCACTGCCCGATTGTGCTGCTCTTGGGCAACCACGATCTGGCGGCGTCGGTCAGCCGCGCCTCCAGCCTTGAAATCTACCAGACTCTGGCGGTGCCGAGCGTGATCGTGGGCGATAGCTACGCCCTGCACGACGTGACGACCAAGCGCGGCAGGGCGTACGTCGCCACGGTGCCCTATCCCGTCAAGGCGCGCCTGCTGACCGAGCCCGACGATCACACCCTCAGCGCGCAGGCGCAAGACGAGCGCTTTCAGCGCACCATCAGCCAGACTCTGACCGAGCTCGCCGATCAAGCCCGCCAAATGCCCGACCCATCGCCGCGCGTGCTGGTCGGGCATTTCACCGTCGGCGGCGCCAAGACGGGCAGCGAGCGCGAGGTCATGCTGGGCAGCGATGTGACGGTCTCGCTGGGCGACTTGAACGATACGGCGTGGGATTACGTGGCGCTCGGTCACATTCACAAGCATCAATGCCTGACCAACGGCTCGTATCCGCCGGTGGTCTACAGCGGCAGCCTCGAGCGCATCGATTTCGGCGAGGAGGGCGAGACGAAGGGCTTCTGCTGGGTGGAGCTGGAGCGCGGGCGCACGCGCTGGCGCTTTCAGCCGGTCAACAGCCGCCCCTTCGTGACCTTGCGCGCCGATCTGCGCGGCAGCGCCAATCCGCTGGGCGAGGCGCTCGATATGGTGCGGCGCGCCGACGTGCAAGGGGCGATTGTGCGCGTCTATTTGCAGGTGGCGGCAGCTGACGAGGCGCGCATCGAGGTGCGTCGGCTCTACGCGGCGCTCTATGAGCGCGGCGCCAGCGCGGTCGCCACGGTCAAGGTGGAGGTCGAGCAGAAGGATCGGGCGCGCTTGGGCGATCTAGCGGAGAGTCTGACGCCCGCGCAGCTCTTGGAGCGCTATTTCAAGGCGCGCGGCTTCGATCAAGCCTACACCGAGCGCCTGCTGGAGCGCGCCAAAGCCATCTTCGACGCGGTGGATCGGGATCGCGCCTAGCTCATGCCCAAAATGTCTCTCACGCGCGGGATCGTCCTCGCGCTGATGCTCTTCGCCTTCCTCGCGGCGGCGCACATCAGCCGCGCGGTGCTGGAGCGCCTGCCCCGCCTTGAAGACGAGTTCGCCTACCTGTATCAGGCGCGCATTTTCAGCGGCGGCAGGGCGTGGGTGGCGCGCCAAGAGCCCGTCGCCGTCTTCTGGCAGCCTTTCCTGTTGCAGCCCGACGACTCGCCCGATGGGACGTTGCGGCGCTTCGGCAAATATCCGCCGGGCTGGTCGCTCGCCCTGAGCGTGGGCGTCCTGCTGGGGCAGGAGTGGCTGGTCAACGCCTTCCTCGCCATGCTGAACGTCGGGCTGCTCTATCGGCTGGGGCGCGAGCTGTTCGATGAGGCGGTCGGCGTGGTGGCGGCGCTCCTCTTGGCGATCAGCCCGACGGCGCTGATCCTGAACGCCACGCTGATGAGTCACACTTGGGCGCTCAGCGCGACGCTGTGCTTCGTCTACGCCTATTGGCGCAGCGCGCGGCGCGGAGTCGCCATGTACGCGTGGGCGGCGCTGAGCGGCGCGGCGCTCGGCGCGTTGCTGATCACGCGCCCCTTGACGGCGCTAGCCATCGCCGCGCCCGTGGCGTTGCACAGTCTGTGGCGGCTGCTCGGCGAGCGGCGGCATTGGCGGCGCGACGTTGCCGCGTGGGCGCTGATGGCGGCGTGCGCCGCGCCCGTGACGGGCATCTGGCTGTGGTGCAACTACGAATGGACGGGCGATCCCTTCGCCAACACCTACACGATGTATTGGGCGTACGACAAGGTCGGCTTTGGCGAGGGGCACGGGCTGAATCGGGGCGGGCATACGCCGACTTGGGGCTTTCGGAACATGCGCGCCGATCTGCTCTTCTGGTTTCGGGATACTTTCGGCTTCACGCTGCATAGCGAGGTCGAGGCGCTTTTGCGGCAGCACTTGGGCTATGGCTACGGGGTCGGATTGGCGTGGCTGCTCGTGCTGATCGGCTTGGTGGCGGGGCGGGCGCGTCCGTGGCTGTGGCTGAGCTTCGGCTTCTTCGCGGCGGTCGTGATCGGCGGCTTGTTCTACTGGATCGGCTCGGTGGTGCATGGCGGGGCGGTCTATAGCGTGCGCTACTATTACGAGGGCATCTTCGGCGCGTGTCTGGTGGCGGCGTACGGAGTCGTGGCGCTGATTCGGCGGCTGCCCGTCCGCGCGCTCGGCTACGCGGCGCTGATCGGGGCGTGCGCCGCCAGCCTGATCGGCTACACGCCCGCCCGCCTGCGCGAGCCGCTCCCGCCGAATTGGGCGGACGGCTTATACGGCTTCAACGGCATCAGCCGCGCCCAGATCGAGGCGGTGCGCGCGCTGCGAGCCGAGTTGGGCGCGCCGAAGCAGCCCGTGCTGGTGATCGTCTTGCGGCGCGAGGGCGAGCGCGATAATTGGCGCGCTTACGGCGCCTTGCTCGCCCTGACCGATCCGTATCTGAAAAGTGATATAATTGTGGCGAGAGTCTTCGACCCCGAAGCGGCGCCCGACTTTGCGAGACGCTTTTCGGAGCGCTTGGTGTTATATCAGATAGGCGCCACGCTGTATCCTTCGCTTGAGGCGGCGCTGAGCCTCGGCGCACAGTGAGGGCGCCTCTCGCCACAGTCCGCAAGAGAGTTCTTAGAAGGCAGAGCCAGCCATGAGCGCGTTACCGTTCAGGCAAGAGAAACCTGAAGCCAATCGCATCCGAATTTTGAAGCTGTTCAACGTGCCCTTCGCCCTCGATCCCTACCATGATCGGCTGATCTCGCAGGGCTACGAGGTCGCTAACGTCTCCAGCTATCAGGAGGCGCTCGATTACGCGCATGAGTATCAGCCCGCGCTCTTCATCGTCTACGACGATGCTGATAACGGCGTCGACGCGCTGGAATGGCTGCGCCTGCAACACACCGACCGCCACGGCTGGATGGCGACCGCGCCGTTGATCATCCTCGCCGACGCCGTGCGCGTGGATGCCCTCAAGCCCGAGGAGCTGCCCGACCGCGTCATCGTGCTGCAGCGCCGCGCCGATACGCTCAACCATCTCACGCGCATCGTCAATCAGCTGCTGCGCGGCGGCTTGCAGAGCTGAGCCGCTCTGCGCTAAACTTGCCGCATGTCCATTTTGAGCGCAACCGCCCTGAGCAAGGCATTCGGCGCGGAGGAAGTCTTCAGCGGCATCAGCCTAGAGATTCCGCACGCCGCCAAGATCGCCCTCGTCGGACCCAACGGCGCGGGCAAGACCACGCTCTTGCGCATTTTGGTCGGCTTGGATGAGCCGAACGGCGGGACGGTCAATCGGATGCGCGGCTTGCGCATCGGTTTTTTGCCGCAGCGCCCGGAGCTGGTCAGTCAACGGACGCTCTGGGAGGAGCTGCTGAGCGCCTTTGACGATCTGCGCCGCCGCGAGGCGCAACTCTTGGAGCTGGCGCAACAAATCGGCGAGCGCCCCGACGACGCCGAGCTCTTGGAGCGCTACGGCGCGGCGCAGCACGCCTTCGAGGCGGCGGGCGGCTACGCTTATGAGACGCGCCTGAAGCAGGTGCTGCAAGGCTTGGGCTTCACGGCGGAGGACTATCACAAGCCCTTGCCGATCCTGAGCGGCGGGCAGAAGACGCGCGCCTTCCTTGCCAAGCTGCTGCTCGAAGAGCCCGATCTGCTGATTCTGGACGAGCCGACCAACCACCTCGATATTCAGGCGATTGAGTGGCTGGAAAATTATCTGGGCGCTTGGCGCGGCGCCTTGCTCCTAGTCAGCCACGACCGCTACTTCATGGATCGGGTCGTCAACACGGTCTGGGAGCTGGATCATGGACGGCTAGAGACCTACAACGGCAATTACAGCGCCTATTTGCAGCAACGCCAAGCCCGCTGGGAGCAGCACCTGAAGCTCTTCGAGAGCGAGAAGGAGCGCCTGCTCGCCGATTTGGACTTCATCAAGCGCAACATCGCGCGCGCCACCACCAACGCCCGCGCCGTGGGCAGGCTGCGCATCCTCAGCCGCGAGCTGGCTGCCATCGAGCAGCTCGGCTTGATCGCCTACGCCAACGCGCGCAGCTGGTCTGAGACGGGCGTGGGCGGCGTGCGGCTGTACACGGTCGCCGAGGCGGAGGCAGCCCTCAAAGCCCTCAAGCCGTCTAGCGTCCGCCCGCGCGAGGTGCACATGCGCCTGAAATTGAGCAGCGCGGCGCGCAGCGGCGATAAAGTCCTGATGACGCGCGATTTAGCCGTCGGCTACGAGGCGGGCGCGCCGCTCCTGCGCGTGCCCGACCTGACCCTCGCGCGCGGCGAGGTGGCAGCCCTGATCGGTCCGAACGGAGTCGGCAAGTCGACCCTGCTCAAGACGCTGCTGGGCAGCTTGCCGCCGCTGGCGGGCGAGGTCAAGCTGGGCGCGCAGGTCAAGATCGGCTACTTCGCACAGGCGCACGAGTCGCTGCGCGACGAGCGCAACCTACTCGATGAAATTCTGAGCGCCCGCGAGATGCCCATCAGCCAAGCGCGCGATTACCTCGCCAATTTCCTGTTCACCGGCGAGGACGTCTTCCGCCCCGTCGGGACGCTCAGCGGCGGCGAGCGCGGGCGGCTCGCCCTCGCCAAGCTCGCCCTGAGCGGCGCCAACCTGCTGCTGCTGGACGAGCCGACCAACCACCTCGATATCCCCTCGCAAGAGGTGCTGCAGGATGTGCTGGCGCAGTTCGAAGGCACGATTCTGCTGGTCAGCCATGATCGCTACCTGATCAACGCCCTCGCCACGCAGATTTGGTCGGCGAGCGCGGGCAAGCTCGAGGTTTTTGTGGGCGGCTACGCCGAATTCTTGGCGGCGCGCGAGGCGGCGAAGCTCGCGGCGGCGGCGGCGAGCGCAGCGGCGCGCCAAGAGCGCAAAGGGGCGCCCAGCGCCTCCAAGGGCGGCGAGGGCAAGCGCGAAGGGCTCTCGCCGCGCGAGCGCGAGCGGCGCGTGGCGCAGATCGAGGCGGACATCGAGCAGCTGGAGGCTGAGATCGCCCGCCTTGAGGCGGAGCTTGCCCAAGCCAGCGCCAACGGCGAGGTGGAGCGCGTGCGGGCGCTCGGCGAGGCGTACGCGCAGGCGCAACGCGCCCTCGAAGCGCAGCTGAGCGACTGGGAAGCCCTGCTCGCCTGACTTTTTCCTGCTGAACGAGGAGTTTCCATGAGAATTTTGAGCCTTCTGACCGCCATGGCGCTGCTGATCGGCGCCTGCAGCAACGTCCAGACCGTGCCGACCGACACGCCCGTCGTGCCGACGGCGCCCTCGACGGCGAATTTCCGCGCGGTAGCCGTTGGGCAGGGGGCGTGCTTGGGCGTCGCCGACCCTGACTACACGCCGCCCGCCGAGCGTCGCAGCAGCTACGCCGCACCTGAGGATCAAAAGATCGATACCAACAAGACCTACTGCGCCATCTTGACGACCGAGAAAGGGCGCGTCGTGGTGCAGCTCTACCCTGAGATCGCCCCCCGCCACGTCAACTCGTTCGTCTTCTTGGCGCGGCAGGGCTTCTACGACGGCACGACCTTCCATCGGGTCATCCGCGGCTTCGTGGCGCAGGGCGGCGATCCGACCGGGCGCGGCGACGGCGGACCGGGCTACCGTCTGCCGCTCGAAGTCAGCCCGCTGGTCAGCTACGACCGAGTTGGGGTGCTGGGCATGGCGCGCACCAACGATCCGAACTCAGCCGGCAGCCAGTTCTTCATCACCTACGCGCCCGCCCCGAACCTGAATCCGAGCGCTCAGAGCCCCGGCTACACCATCTTTGGGCAGGTGGTGGAGGGCATGGACGTGGTCGAGCGCATCGCGCCGCGCGAGCCGAGTCCGACGGCGCCGCCGGGCGACCGCCTGATCTCGGTGCGCATCGTCGAGCTGGATCGGCGCTGAGAGGGGGCTGAGTCGCCGCCTATGACGCTGATCTTGGGCGTGGAGACCTCCTGCGACGAGACGGCGGTCGCCGTGGTGGAGGCGGATGGCGCGGGCAGGCTGCGCGCGCGCGCCAACGTGGTCGCCTCGCAAGTGGCGATGCATCGGGCGTACGGCGGCGTCTTCCCGGAGGTGGCGGCGCGGATGCACGTCGAGACTATCCACGCCGTGGCGCGCGAGGCGCTGCAGCGCGCTGAAGTCCCGCCCGCCCAGCTGGATGCCATCGCCGTGACGCACGGACCGGGCTTGGCGGGCTCGCTGTTGGTGGGCGTGAACTTCGCCAAGGGCTTGGCGTTGGCGTGGGAGAAGCCCCTCATCGGCGTCAATCACCTTGAGGGGCACATCTACAGCCTGTGGCTGAGCGATCACGCCGAGTCGTTGCGCTTCCCCGCGCTGTGTCTGCTCATCAGCGGCGGGCACACCGAGCTCGTCCTCGTGCGCGGACACGGCGACTACCGCCTGCTGGGCGGCACGCTCGACGATGCCGTCGGCGAGGCGTTTGACAAGGTCGCGCGGGTGCTGGGCTTGGGCTATCCGGGCGGGCCCGCCATCGAGCGGGCTGCCCGCGACGGCGATCCGCGCGCCTATGCCTTCGCGCGCGCCGATCTGGGCGAGGCGCGCCCCTACGCCTTCAGCTTCAGCGGCATCAAGACGGCGGTCATGCGGGCGGTGCAGCCGCAGCCCGCCTACGGCAAGCGCGCGCGCGGCGAGGAGGCGCTGCGCGAGGGCAACTTGCGCTCGGACGTCAACATTGCCGACGCCGCCGCCAGTTTTCAAGCCGCCGCCGTCGAGATGCTGATCGCCCCGACCTTGCGAGCCGCTCAGGACTATCCCGTCAGCGCCATTTGGCTGGCGGGCGGCGTGAGCGCCAACCAGTATCTGCGGGCGCAGCTCGCCGCGCGGACGGCTCTGCCCGTCTATGCGCCGCCTTTGGCGCTCTGCACCGATAACGCCGCCATGATCGCCGCGGCGGGCTACTTCCGCTACGCGGCGGGTCAGCGCGATAGCCTCGCCCTAGACGTGCAGCCGATGTTGCCGCTCGCCTAGCCGAACTTTGTGCACTTCGCCACAAAATCGCCGCGCCTGTGCTATAATCAGCTTAATAGATTTAGGCGAAAGGCAATGCTATGCTGATGCGGTCATTCTTTCTGTATCTGGCGCGCTCACGGACGGCGCGCAAGGTCTTGATGGGCTTGCCGGGCGCGCAGCGCATGGCGCGGCGCTTCGTGGCGGGCGAGACTCTAGCGCAGGGCATCGAGGCGGTGCGCGCCCTGAACGCCAAAGGGCTGCTCGCCACGCTCGATCATCTGGGCGAGAACGTGGTCACTGAGACGGACGCCGCCCGCGCCATGCAGGATTACCTCGATTTGCTGGATGCCATCGCGCAGGCGGGCGTGAATACCAACGTCTCGCTCAAGCTGACTCAGCTCGGCTTGGATATCGGCTTTGAGGTCTGCCTGAACAACTTGCGCTGCATTCTGGAGCGGGCGGCGAGTCACGGCAATTTCGTGCGCATCGATATGGAAGGCTCCGCCTATACCGAGCCGACCTTGCGCCTCTACCGCACCCTGCGCGATCAGCACGGCTTCCGCAACGTGGGCGTGGTCATTCAGGCGTACTTGCATCGCAGCCTTGAGGACGTGCGCGCCCTCGCCGAAGAAGGCGCCAACATCCGCCTGTGCAAGGGCGCCTACAAAGAGCCGCCTCACATCGCCTTCGCCGATAAACGCGACGTGGACGCCAATTTCGTCAAGTTGGCGGAGCATTTCCTCTCGCCGCAGGCGCGCGAGCGCGGCGCTTACCTCGCGGTGGCAACCCACGACGATAAGATGATCGACGCCGTCAAGCGCTACGCGGCACAGCAGGGCATCCCGAAGGATCGCTACGAGTTCCAGATGCTCTACGGGGTGCGCAGCGCGGCGCAACAGGCGCTGGTGGCTGAAGGCTACAAGACGCGCGTCTATGTGCCGTACGGCACGGAGTGGTACCCTTACTTCATGCGCCGTCTGGCGGAGCGCCCCGCCAACGTCTGGTTCATCGCGCGGAATTTCTTCAGGAATTGAGCGATGAAGATGAGCGCGACGGGTCTGATCGTTTTGGCGGTCGTGCTGGTGATCGTGGCGATCGCGGTCATTGGCTATAGCGTCTTGCGCGGGCAGGAAGAGGCGCTGTTGCGGCGCTTGGCGGCGGAGGGCGTCGCGGTACAGGCGGAGGTGCTGCGCCGCGAGCAGAATCCGAACCCGGACAACCCGATTCGGATGCAATACTGGCTGATCTTCGGCTACACGGTCGGCGGGGTGCCCTACGAGCATCGTGAGATGGTCTCGCAGACGGAGTTCGAGAACACGCCCGAAGGCACGCGCCTCAGCCTGACCTATTTGCCCAGCGACCCGCGCGTCGTGGCGCGCACGCAGAGTCTATTGCCCTACAGAGAGTGAGCGCCCGCATGACCACAGGCACGCCCATCGATTTGCGCGGCAAAGTGGCGCTAGTGACCGGCTCGGCGCGGCGGGTGGGCAGGCACATCGCCCTGAAGCTCGCCGCGCGCGGGATGCACGTCGTGGTGCATTATGGCAACCCCTCCAGCGCGCCCGACGCCCAGAGCGCCGCCGACGCCATCGCTGCGCAAGGCGTGCAGACGCGCATCGTCCGCGCCGATTTAGGCGATCCTGAGCAGATCGCGGCGCTCTTCGCCGAAGTTCAGGCGCACTTCGGGCAGCTAGACCTGCTCGTGAACAACGCGGCGATCTTCCCGCGCCAGCGCCTGATGGATGCCTCGCTTGCCGATTGGCAGAACGCGCTCGCCATCAACCTGACGGCGCCGTTTTTGTGCAGTCAGGCGGCGGCGCGCCTGATGTTGGCGCAGGCATCGGGCGGCGCAATCGTCAACATCGCCGATCTGAGCGCCTTTCGGCATTGGCGCGAGTATCCCTATCACGGCGTCTCGAAGGCGGCGCTGGTCAAGCTGACCGAAGCCTTCGCGCTGGAGCTGGGCGGCAAGGTGCGCGTCAACGCGGTGGCGCCCGGACCAGTGCTGCGCGATGAGGGCAACTCGCCTGAGGCGTGGCAGCGCATCGGCGAGCGGCTGCCCGTCGGCAGCACCGGGCAGCCCGACGACGTGGCGGAGGCGGTCGTCTTTTTGGCGAGCCAGCCCTTCATCACGGGCGTGACGCTGCGCGTCGATGGCGGCGAGTATTTGCTGTAGGTTTCAGCGCCCTCACGTTTCAGTGCTCTCGATGGATCGTATGGCTCTGCAACTCCGCCGCGCCCGCCGCGAACTGAACGGGCGACGCATGGATCAGATCGGCACGCTCTGCTTGCTGAGCGCGGCGGGCGTGTGCTTGGGCGCGATGCTCAGCGGCAGCGCCCTGCTGTGGATAGCCGCCTTCGGCTTGGCGGTTGCAGGCATGATCGCACACGTGCTGAGCCCGCACGTGGAGGCGCGGCGCTTGGTGCGCCAAGCGCGCGCTTTGGCGGCGCTGGGCAGGGTGCGCGAGGCAATCGCCTGCACCAATAGCGCGATCGCGCTCGTGCCGGATGTGACGGGCGCTTTCGTGGTGCGCAGCGCGCTCTACGCCGGTCTCGGGCAGCTGGATATGGCAGTTGACGACGCCGAACACGCCGTGCGGCTCTCGCCGCGCCACCCAGAGGCGCGCCTGGCGCGGGCGCGCATGTACAGCCGCTACGGACTGCACGAAGACGCTCTGCTCGATCTGCAGGTCGGTTTGGCGGAGCGCTCGGATTGGGCGGCGGGCTACCTTGAGAGCGCCTACCTCTACGTGCGCCTGCAGGAGTACGAGAGAGCCCTTGAGAGCTTGGCGAGCCTGCAACGGCACGTACGCGCCGAGTCCAGCCGCTACGAGGCGTATCTGCTGGCGGGCTGGATCGGCGAGGAGAAGCTCAAGGACTTCGAACGGGCGCTGAGCGCCTACAGCCGCGCCATCGTCCTGCAGCCTGAGCGCCGCCCCGCCTACGCCCGTCGCGCCGCCCTTTACACTGCGCGCGGCGACCGCCTGCAAGCCGCTGAAGATTGGCTGCGCGCCGCCCAGTGCCCGCCGCACCCCTCTGAGCGCGGGCGCGCCGCTTGGCTGCGCGCTGACTGCTACAGCAAGCGCTACGCCCTGACCGCCGAGAGCGCCGACTGGCAGCGTTGGCGCGCCGCGCTGGAGCAGAGCGCCCGTGAGGATGCCGAGCCGTTCGCCAAGCGCGCCCGCGTCATGCTGCGCCTGATGGCGAACGCGCAGCCCTCAGCCTTTCCGCCCCGCCCAGCCCTCTACTTGAACTAGATTGTTTGTGTTTCAGCACCCTCAATGAGTCGTACAGGTCTGCAAGCGCGCCCTTCGAACCCTCGACAGGGACTAGGTGTAATATCACGGCGGGCGCTGTGATATGCGGGCAGATGCAACACAAAGCGCTCAGCATCTAAGCTGCGCCGACCGAGTTGCGAGTCGCCCCTCAAAAATGGCAGAATCTTGGGCGTTCCAGAAACTTTTCGGCTGAACTTGAAGCATGACCTTCACACCCTCTGAACACCTCCAGACGCTCCTGAAAAATCTGCCGCACAAGCCCGGCTGCTACCTGATGAAGGACGCCGCAGGCGCGATCCTCTACGTGGGCAAAGCAAAAGACCTGCACAACCGCGTGCGCAGCTACTTCGATAGCAGCCTCAGCGATCCCAAGACGCTGCGCCTGCGCGCCGAGATCGCCCACATCGATTTCATCGTCCTGCCCGACGAGATCGCCGCCCTGCACACCGAGTATCACCTGATCCGCCAACATCAGCCGCCCTTCAACGTCCGCTTCAAAGACGATAAGAAATATCCCTACATCGCCGTCCGCTGGGCGCAGGATTTCCCGCGCGTCGAGATCACGCGCCGCCTCGAGGCGGATGGCTCGCGCTACTTCGGTCCGTACACCTCCGCGTGGGCGGTGCGCGAGACCCTCGATGTGCTGCGGCGCGCCTTCCCTTACCTCACCTGCGACCGCACCATCACCGGCAAGGATGAGCGCGCCTGCCTGTACCACGATATCAAGCTCTGCAACGCCCCGTGCATCGGCAAGGTCAGCCGCGAGGAATACCGCGCCACCCTGCAGGGCTTGATGGACTTCCTCAGCGGGCAGAGCGACTCGATCATCCGCCACTTGCGCGCCGAGATGAACGCCGCCGCCGCCGCCCTCAACTTCGAGCGCGCCGCCGCCCTGCGCGATAGGCTCAAGGCGCTGGAGCGCGTCGTGGCGCGCCAAAAGGTCATCTTGCCCCCCGACGCCCATCACGACGTGATCGCCTTCGCTCAGGAGAAAGATGAGACCTGCGTGCAGGTGCTGTTCATTCGCGGCGGGCGGCTGATCGGGCGCGAACACTTCCTGCTCGACGGCGCCGACGAGACCGCCCCCGCCGAGATTCTGCGCCAATTCGTGCTGCAATTCTACGAGAACGCCCCGCAACTGCCCGATGAAGTCCTGCTGCCCGAAGAGGCGGCTGAGGCGCAACTCCTAGAGCAGTGGCTGCGCGATAAACGCGGCAAAAAAGTCGCCCTGAGCGCGCCTAAGCGCGGCGCCAAGGCGGAGCTGGTGCGCATCGCCTTCGAAAACGCCCAAGAGACCCTCGCCATGCTGCGCGCCCAATGGGCGAGCGATACGCACAAGCAGACCGAAGCCCTCGCCGAGCTACAGCGCGCCCTGAATCTGCCCGCCCCGCCCAACCGCATCGAGTGCTTCGATATCTCCACCCTGCAAGGCACGGCGACCGTCGCCAGCCGCGTGGTCTTCGTGCAGGGGACTCCGCGCAAGGCGGAGTACCGCAAGTTCAACATCAAGAGCGTGACGACCATCGGCGAGCCGAACGACTTTCAAGCCCTGCGCGAGGCGCTCACGCGGCGCTTTCAGCGCTACGCCGACGCCCTCAGCGGCGAGCTGGGCGCCCCGACGCTCGGCAAGCGCGGCGAGGACGAAACCTGGCGGCTGCTGCCCGATCTGCTCATCATCGACGGCGGCAAAGGGCAGCTGGGCGTCGCGCTGGAGGTGCTCAAAGACTTCCACCTGCTCGGACAAGTCCCCGTCTGTGCGCTCGCCAAGCAAGAGGAGGAGCTCTTCGTGCCGACTCAGGCGCATTCGATCCTGCTGCCGCGCCGCTCGCAGGCGCTCTACCTGCTGCAGCGCATCCGCGATGAGGCGCATCGCTTCGCCATCGCCGCCAATCGCCAACAACGGGCGCGGCGCGGCGTGGTCAGCCGCTTGGAGGGCATCCCCGGCATCGGGGCGGCGCGGCGCAAGGCGCTCCTGAAAGCCTTCGATATGGATATCGATAAGATTCGCGCCGCCAGCCTTGAGGAATTGATGCGAGTCAAGGGCATCACCCGTCAGCTGGCGGAGCGCATCAAGGCGAATTTGTAGAGCGGGCGGGAACGCCCGCTCTGAGGCTCATTCGCGGTCGATCAGGCGGTGAATCGTGCCGCCGCCGAAGTCCACTAGGTAGAGCTCGCCCGCCTCGTCCTCGCCGAAGGAGCTGACTGCGAAGCGCGCGCTCATGATCTCGGTCATCTGCCAGTCGTTGGCGCTCGCCTCGCGCAGCGCCCAGACCTTAGTCGAGCCGAAGTCGGCGAAGAAGTAGTAGCCCTGCATACGCGGGAAGGCTTTCCCACGATAGACGTAGCCGCCCGTGATCGAGATGCCTTGGCTGTGATCGTACTCGGCGATGGGCATCTGCAAGCCGTTTTGGTTGCAGCCGGTGCGCGGCGCAAAGCAGTGCTTGCCCTCCATGATGTTCCAGCCGTAGTTCAAGCCGCCGGGCGCGCCGCGCCGCTCGATGTGGACTTCCTCGTAGCGGTTCTGCCCTACGTCGGCGATGTACTTATCGCCCGTCAGCCGATCAAAGCTGAAGCGCCACGGATTGCGCCAACCGATTGACCAAATCTCAGGCAGACCCTCGCGCCCGTCGGCGTAGGGATTGCCCGTCGGGATGGCGTAGGGATCGCCGTTATCCACATCGATGCGCAGGATTTTGCCCAGCAACGTGCGCTTATCCTGCCCGGCGCCCAGCGGATCGTTAGCGCCGCCGCCATCGCCCATGCCGATGTACAGCATCCCATCCGGACCGAAGGCGATCATGCCGCCGTTGTGGTTGGCGTAGGGCTGCTCGATGACGAGGATGCGCTTGGCGCTGCGCGGATCGGCGCGTTGCGGATCGCTCGGCGAGAGGCTATAGCGCTCGATCACCGTGTTGCCGCGCCGATCCGTGTAGTTGACGTAGAAGTAGCCGTTGCGCGCGAAATTCGGGTGGAACGCCAAGCCCAGCAAGCCTTGCTCATAGCCGCTGGCGCGCACGCGGTCGCTGATATCCAGAAAGACCGTCCCGCGCCTGCCGTTCTCCAGCAGGGCGATGGTGCCGCCCTTCTCCACCACGAAGATGCGCCCGCTACCATCCCCGGCGTGGGTCAGGTAGAGCGGCAAGGTGAAGCCCTCGCCGACTCGCTCCAGCGCGGGCGAGAACGCCACGTTCGCCGCCCGATGCGGGCTCGGCGCGGGCGACCCCGCTTGCGCGATCAGCGCCCCGACGCTCAAAATCGCCGCCAACAACGCCGCCACAATCCCGACGACCCGTCTTTTAGCCTGCATAGATGCACTCTCTCCTAGACTCTCCGTCAAGGGGCAAACTTAGCACGCTCAAGCCGACGGTGGCAACCTGACGGGCGCGTTTTTCGCCAAAGACTCACCTAGCGCGCCAAAGTTTGGTACAATCGGGCGCATCGCAGGACTTCACACGCCACTTTCCGCGATAGGAGATAGCTCTGAGTTATGCGCGTGCCGCTCTCTTGGCTGAAAGACTACGTGAGGATCACCCTGAGCGCTGAGGAACTCGCCGAACGCCTGACTCTGGCGGGCTTGGAGGTCAAAGCGCTTGAGTACATCGGCGTGCCGCAGGGCGAGGCGCCGGCGGGCATCACCGTGCCGCCCTCCGACCATCTGGTCTGGGCGCGCGATAAGATCGTGCTGGGCGCCATCCGCGAGGTCAAGCCGCACCCCAACGCCGACCGCCTCGTCTTGGCGATGGTCGATTACGGCGGCGAGGCGCTGGAGCAAGTCGTGACGGGCGCGCCGAACTTATATCCGTACGTGGGCAAGGGCGAGCTGAATCCGCCGCTCTACGCGCCGCTCGCCCTCGAAGGCGCCGAGGTCTACGACGGGCACGCCGAGGGGCGGCAGCGCATGATCCTCAAAGAGCGCGTCTTGCGCGGCATCCCCAATCGGGCGATGGTCTGCAGCGCCAAAGAGCTGGGCTTGGGCGCGGATCACGAGGGCATCCTGCTCCTCGACGACGTCACGGCGCCCGTCGGCACGCCTCTGGTGGATATTCTGGGCGACGTGATCTTCGAGATCGACCTGACGCCCAACATGGCGCGCGCCTACGGCATCCTCGGCGTGGCGCGCGAGGTCGCCGCCCTGACCGGGCAGACCCTCTGCGAGCCCGCTTACGAGTTCGTCGGCGGCGACGAGCCGAGCGAGCGCTACTTCAGCGTCGAAGTTCACGATAGCGTCCTGAACCCGCGCTTTTGCGCCATTTTAATCCGCGACGTGCAGATCGCGCCCTCGCCGAGCTGGCTGCGCCGCCGTCTGGAGGCGGTGGGCGTGCGCAGCATCAACAATATCGTCGACGTGACCAACTACGTCATGTTCGAGCTGGGGCAGCCCATGCACGCCTTCGATTACGACGTGCTGGTGCGGCGTTCGGGCGGCGCGCCGCCGCGCATCCTCACGCGGCGGGCGGCTCAGGGCGAAGTCTTGGAGACCCTCGACGGCGTCAAGCGCGTCTTGGACGATCAGACCGTCCTCGTCTGCGATGGGGCGGGCGCCCTGAGCTTGGGCGGCATCATGGGCGGCGCCGAGAGCGAGATTCAGCCGCACACGCGCAACGTCCTGCTGGAGGTGGCGAGCTGGAACTACATCAACATTCGGCGCACCATGAGCGTCCAGAAGCTCAGCAGCGAGGCGGGCGTGCGCTTCTCGCGCGGGGTGCATCCCGAGCAGGCGCGGCGCGCCATCGGGCGCGGCGCCGAGCTGATGCGCCAACTCGGCGGCGCGGCGGCGCGCATCACCCGCAATGTGATCGACATCTACCCCAACCCCGCCCCGCCCGTCACCGTCGACTTGCCCCTGCGCGAGGTCGAGCGCAGCATCGGCATCGCGCTGGACGCCGAGACGGTCAGCGGCATCCTGACTCGCCTGCAATTCGGCGTGACTCAGCACGGCGACCTGCTGCGCGTGACGGTGCCCGATCATCGCGTGGACATCAACACTGGGCAGATCGGCATCGCCGACCTGTGCGAGGAGATCGCGCGCATCTACGGCTACGACCGCATCCCCTCCACCCTGATCGAGGACGCCCTGCCCGAACAAGCCGCCGATGAAGCCCTCATCCGCGAGGAGCGCGCCCGCGATAGCCTCGCCGAGCTGGGCTTGCGCGAGGTGATCAACTACCGCCTGACCACGCCCGAAGCCGAAGCGCGCCTGATCGCGCCCGACATGCCCGCCCTCGATGGCGGCGACCCATTCGATTACGTGCGCCTTGCCAACCCGATCAGCGCCGAGCGCACCGTCATGCGCCAGACCTTGCTGAACGGCTTGCTGGTCAACATCGCCGAGAATCTGCGCCACAGCACACAGCTGCGCCTCTTCGAGATCGGCAGCGTCTTCCTCAAGCGCCCCGACTCGCCCCTGCCCGACGAGCCGCGCCGCCTCGCCATCGCCCTGTGCGGCACGCGCGAGCTCTCCTCGTGGCAGCGCGGCGAGGTCACGCCCAAAAACGCGCCCCTGATGGACTTCTACGACCTGAAAGGCATCCTTGAGGCGCTCTGCCAGAGCTTGCGGCTGAGCGGCGGCGCGCGGGCGCTCACCTTCAAGGCGGAGGCGCATCCGACCTACTTCCCAGGGCGTTGCGCGGCGCTCTACCTGCGCGGCGAGCGGATCGGCTTCGCGGGCGAGGTGCATCCGCTGGTGCGCGCCCGTTACGAGATCGCCTTGCCCGTCATCGCCTGCGAGTTGGACTTCGAGGCGCTCACCGCCGAGATTCCGCTGATCGACCGCATCCAGCCCATCCCGACCACGCCGCCCGTCTATGAGGACATCGCCTTGGTGGTGAATGAGGCGGTGACGGCGGCGGAGTTGGAGGCGGTCATTCGGGCGGCGGGCGGCGAGCTGCTGCGCGAGGCGCGCCTCTTCGATGTCTATCGCGGCGCGCCGCTGCCTGAGGGCAAAAAGAGCCTCGCCTACGCCCTGACCTATCAGGCGGATCGCACCTTGACCGATAAAGAGGTGGCGGCGGTGCGCGCTCAGATCGTCAAGGCGGCTGAGAAACAGCTCGGCGCCGCTTTGCGCGCCTGAGCGCGCCGCACAAAGCGCGACGTCCGCTGCAGGAGCGGACGTCGCGGGATGCCCCATAGGGGACTCGAACCCCTGTTTCAGCCTTGAGAGGGCCGCGTCCTAGACCGCTAGACGAATGGGGCGCGTCTGGATTGGTCTCAATTGTATCAGGCTGTGAGGCGCCCGTCAACAGTCAATCTGATGAAAGAACGCAGAGATGGGGGAAAATCGCATGTCGGAGCGGATCGTCGTCAAGGTGGGCGGCGGCGCGGGCGTGGACGTGGACTCGGTCTGCGCCGACCTCGCCGCCCTCGCGCAGCGTGGTTACGAAGTGGTGCTGGTTCATGGCACGTCGGCGGCGGTCGATCGGCTCAGCGAGCGCGTCGGCGTGCCGCGCCGCACCTTGCAGTCGCCCAATGGGCACGTCAGCCGCTACACCGACCCTGAGACGCTCGAACTGTACATCATGGCGGCGAACGGGCAGATGAACACGAGCCTCACCGCCAAATTGCAGGCGCTGGGCGTCAACGCGCTCGGTCTGAGCGGGGTCGACGGGCGCTTGATGGCGGCGCAGCGCAAAGACGCCGTGCGCGCCATCGATCCGCAGACGGGGCGGCAGCGCGTGGTGCGCGACGACTTCACCGGCAAGATCGAGCGCATCAACGCCGAGCTGCTCAACTTGCTCTTGGCGAACGGCTATCTGCCCGTCATCGCGCCATTGGCGATCAGCCAAGCCTGCGAGCCGCTCAACGTCGATGGCGACCGCGCCGCCGCCATGATCGCCGCCGCCCTCGCCGCCCCGACTCTGGTCATCCTGACCAACGTGGCGGGGCTTTTGGCGCGCTTCCCGGATGAGAGCAGTCTGGTGCGGCACGTGCCGCGCGCCAACCTGCCGCGCGCCCTTGAGCTGGCGGGCGGGCGCATGAAGAAGAAGATTCTGGCGGCGCAGGAGGCGCTCGAAGGCGGCGTGCGGCGCGTCTTGCTGGCTGACTCGCGCCGCCCCCAACCGATTCAAGCAGCTTTAGCGGGCGAAGGGACGGCGATCACCCATGACTGAGAGACTGAGCGTGGATTACATGGCGCTTGAGGCGGCGCACAGCAGCGGAGTCTACGCCAAGCGCGCCCTGACCATCGTGCGCGGCGAGGGCGCCTACTTGTGGGATGCCGAAGGCAACCGTTACATCGATTGCGTGGGCGGGCAAGGCGCCGCCAACGTCGGGCATTGCCATCCGAAGGTGGTGGCGGCGATCCAAGCGCAGGCGGGCGTGCTGCTCAGCTGCCCGGAGCTGTTCTACAACGATCAGCGCGCCCTGCTGCTGCAAAAATTGACCCGCCTCGCTGCGATGCCGCGCGCCTTCCTGTGCAATAGCGGCGCCGAAGCCGTCGAGGCAGCCCTCAAGTTCGCCAAGTTCGCCACCAAGCGCACGGAGGTCGTGGCGACGATGCGCGGCTTCCACGGGCGCACGATGGGCGCGCTCTCCGCCACGTGGGAGCCGAAATACCGCGAGCCGTTCGCCCCGCTCGTGCCGAATTACCAGCACGTGCCTTTCAACGACCTCGCCGCCGCGGAGGCGGCTATCACGGAGCAGACCGCCGCCGTGCTGGTGGAGGTGGTGCAGGGCGAGGGCGGCGTGCGCCCCGCCGACGGGGACTATCTGCGCGGCTTGCAGGCGCTCTGCCGCGAGCGCGGCGCGCTCTTCATCGTCGATGAGGTGCAGACGGGCTTCGGGCGCACCGGACGCATGTTCGCTCATCAGCACTACGCCCTCGCGCCCGACCTGATGCCCGTGGCGAAGTCCATTGCTGGCGGCGTGCCCTTCGGGGCGTGCTTGATCGGCGAGCGGGTTGGGGCGCTGCAGCCCGCCATTCACGGCACGACCTTCGGCGGCAATCCGCTTGGCTGTGCGGCGGCGTTGGCGGCTATCGACGTCCTGATCGAGGAAGATTTGTCGGCGCGGGCGGCGGCGCTGGGCGATTTTCTGATGGCGCGCTTGGGCGATTTGCCGAGACGCTTCCGCGCGCAGGTGCGCGAGGTGCGCGGCTTGGGCTTGCTCTTCGGCATCGAGCTGCGCGGCAAGGTCGCGCCCGTGCTGAAGGCGCTGCAGGCGCGCGGAGTCTTGGCGTTGCCCGCCGGCTTGAACGTGCTGCGCCTGCTGCCGCCTTTGGTCATCGCCCAAGCCGACCTCGAACAGGTCGCCCGCGCCATCGAGTCGGTCTTGGAGGAGCTGGGCGCGGCGGCAATTGAGTGAGTCAATCGGCAAATATGCTACAATTATGCTATGAGGCTTGCAAAGGCGCGTGAACATGCATCTGACAGTGGGCTTGGCGCAGATTTATCCGAAAATCGGCGACGTGCAGGCGAATCTGCGGGCGCACCTGCAGCAGATCGAGGCGGCGAAGGCGCACGGCGCGCAGCTGCTGCTCTTCCCGGAGCTCTCGCTGAGCGGCTACAACCTGCAAGACTTGGTCTATGAGGTCGCCCTGCAGCCGACGGCGGACGATCCGATCTTCCGCCAACTGCTGGAGGCGAGCGGCGATTACGACATGGACTTGATGGTCGGCTTTGTGGATACCGATCAGCGGGCGCGCTACTTCATCGCGGCGGCGTACCTCTCAGGCGGGCGGGTGCTGCACGTCCATCACAAAGTCTACCTGCCGACCTACACGCTCTTCGATGAGGGGCGCTACTTCGCCTGGGGCGACTCGGTGCGCGCCTTCGATACGCGCTTCGGGCGCTTCGGGATGCTGATCTGCGAGGATTTCTGGCACGCCTCGCCGCCCTACCTGCTCTGGATCGACCGCGCCGATGTCTTCTTGTTCCACAGCGCCAGCCCAGGGCGCGGCTTGGATGCGTCAGAGCGGCTCGGCTCGGCGCGTTGGGTGCAGCTGGTCAATCAGGCTTACGGCAGCCTGTTCACCAGCTACGTGCTGCACTGCAATCGGGTTGGCTATGAGGACGGCTTGAACTTCTGGGGCGGCAGCACCATCGTCGATCCGGACGGCGAGATCATCTGCGCCGCGCCGATGCACGAGCCCGCCCTGTGCATCCACAGCCTCGATTTGAACCAGATTCGGCGCACGCGGACGCGCCTGCCCTTGCTGCGCGATGAGCGCACCGGGCTGACCGCCCGCGAGTTGGCGCGCATCCTCGATCAATCGCCCGACCGCACCTTCAGCGGACGCTGAGGAGGCTCTTGAGCCATGGTGACGACCCTCGTTCAACCTCAGTCGCGCGTGGATATCGACGCGCTCTTGCAGATCAACACCGATCTAGCCGCCAAGATCATCGTCGGCTTCATCCAGGACGCCATCGCCAAGGCGGGCTACAGCCGCGCCGTGATCGGCTTGAGCGGCGGCATCGATTCGGCGCTGGTCGCCTTTTTGGCGGCGCGGGCGCTCGGCGCTGAGAACGTCCTCGCCGTGCGGATGCCCTACCGCACCTCCTCAGCCGATAGCCTGAGCGACGCCCAAGCCGTGATCGATCAGCTGGGCTTGCCCGCGCTGACCATCGAGATCACGCCGATGGTGCAGCCGCTGATCGACCTGTTCCCGGATATGGACGGCGTGCGCAAGGGCAACATCATGGCGCGCCAACGCATGATCGTGCTGTACGATCAATCGGCGGCGTGGCGCGGCTTGGTCATCGGCACCAGCAACAAGACCGAAGTGCTGCTGGGCTACTCCACGCTCTTCGGCGATAGCGCCGCCGCCCTGCAGCCCATCGAAGACCTCTACAAGACGCAAGTGCGCCAATTGGCGCGCGCCTTGGGCGTGCCGCAGAGCATCCTCGCCAAGCCGCCCTCCGCCGACCTGTGGATCGGGCAGACCGACGAGGGCGAGCTGGGCTACACCTACGCCGAAGTCGATCGGCTGCTCTACTTGCTGGTCGATGCGCGCTATACGGTCGATGAGGCGGTGGAGCAGGGCTTCGAGCGCGCCTTCGTCGAGGGGGTCTGGCGGCGGGTGCGCCAAAATCACTTCAAGCGCACCATGCCCAACGTGGCCAAGCTGAGTCGGCGCAGCATCGGGCATGATTTCCTATACTTGCGGGATTGGTCGGGCTGAGCGAGGGGCTATGGTCGAGCTAGGCGCTGAAGTCAAGGCATATGCGCGCCCTTTCCGCCGCGAGCTGCTCGCTCTGGTGGACGACTCCGCCACGTGGCTGCACGTTCACCTCGATTGGCACAGCGTGGAAGAGTGGATCGGGCAGCCCGAGACGCCGACCTACCTCGCCCTGCACGCGCAGCGGGTGGTGGGCGCCATCGCGGCGACGCCGCTGCTGGATGGGGCGACGTGGCTGCGCCTGCTCGCCCTGCGCACGATCAGCCCCTCGGATGAGGCGGCGCTGGATATCTTCGCCGCCTTGTGGCGCGCGCTGCGCCCCCGCCTGATCGGGCTGGGCTGCCGCGAGCTCGCCGCGCTCGCCCTGGAGGACTGGCTGAGCGATCTGCTCAGGGCGCACGGCTTCAGCCATATTGAGAATATCGTCACGCTGCGCCGCCACGGCATCGAGGTGCCTGAGTCGCCCCGCCCCGACCTGCGCATCCGTCAGGCGCGCTTGGAGGAGGCGCGCACGGCGGCGGCGATCGATCGGGCGGCTTTTCTGCCCTTGTGGGCGATTGATGAAAGCGCGGTCTGGCAGGCGGCGCGAGTGGCTGCCCGCTTCACCCTCGCCGAAGCCGACGGGCGTCCGGTCGGCTACCAGATCAGCACGCTGCACGGCGAGAGCATCCACTTGGCGCGCCTTGCCGTGCTGCCCGAAGCGCAGGGCGGCGGCGTGGGCGGCGCCTTGCTGAGCGATCTGCTCAACACCTTCATCGGGCGCGGAGTCTTAACAGCCAGCGTCAACACGCAAGCGAGCAACACGCGCTCGTTGCGGCTGTATCGGCGCTACGGCTTCGCGCCCGGCGGCTCGGATATCCCCTGCTGGCACATCAGGCTCTCGTAACAGAGCGCGCCGCTGCGTGTTCTTTTCTCAGAAAGCCTCACATCGGTTAAAATGGCGACCAGTCGTTTTAACCGAACAGTTTTTCAAGGACACGCATCATGACCGATACGCCTAAGGCGGAAAAATACGCACATTTGCAGCAGATGCGCGCGCGCAGCCAAGCCGGCGGCGGCGCCGATCGCATCGCCAAGCAGCACAAGGCGGGCAAACTGACCGCCCGCGAGCGCCTCGATCTGCTGCTGGATAACGGCAGCTTCCGCGAGCTGGATGCCTTCGTGGTGCAACGCTCGCGCGATTTTGGCATGGATAAGCCCGAAAATCAGATTCTAGGCGATAGCGTGGTGACGGGCTGGGGGACGATCAACGGGCGCTTGGTCTACGTCTACTCGCAAGACTTCACGGTCTTCGGCGGCTCGCTCTCGGAGGTTCACGCCGCCAAGATCGTCAAGATCATGGAGATGGCGATGAAGAGCGGGGCGCCGGTCATCGGCTTGAACGATAGCGGCGGCGCGCGCATTCAGGAGGGCGTGGTCAGTTTGGGCGGCTACGCCGATATCTTCCTGCGCAATACGCTCGCCAGCGGCGTGATCCCACAGATCAGCGCCATCCTCGGTCCGTGCGCCGGGGGCGCGGTCTACTCGCCCGCCCTGACCGACTTCATTTTCATGGTCAAGAACACCTCGTACATGTTCGTGACCGGTCCGGACGTGGTCAAGTCGGTCACCCACGAGGAGGTCAGCTTTGAGGAGCTGGGCGGCGCCTCCGTCCACAGCACCATCAGCGGCGTCTGCCACATGGCGGCGGAAAATGAGCAAGACTGCCTGTTCCTGATCCGCGAGCTGCTGACCTACCTGCCTCAAAACAACATGGAAGACCCGCCCTTCAAGCCGCCCAAAGACGATCCGCTGCGCAGCGACCCGCGCCTGAACGAGATCATCCCCGATAGCCCCAACAAGCCCTACGACATCAAGGAAGTCATCCAGATGATCGTCGACGATGGGCAGTTCTTCGAGATTCACGAGCACTTCGCCCCGAACATCGTGGTCGGCTTCGCGCGGCTGGGCGGCTATAGCGTCGGGATCGTGGCGAATCAGCCGATGGTGCTAGCCGGCGTGCTGGATATCGATGCCAGCGAGAAAGCCGCCCGCTTCATCCGCTTCTGCGATTGCTTCAACATCCCGCTGGTCACCTTTGAGGACGTGCCCGGCTTCATGCCCGGCACCAAACAAGAGCACGGCGGGATCATCCGCGCCGGCGCCAAGCTGCTCTACGCCTACTGCGAGGCGACCGTGCCAAAGCTGACCGTCATCACGCGTAAAGCGTACGGCGGCGCCTACGACGTGATGAGCAGCAAGCACATCCGCGGCGACCTGAACCTAGCGTGGCCCACGGCGGAGATCGCCGTGATGGGTCCGGACGGCGCCGTGAGCATCATCTTCCGCCGCGAGCTGGCTGAAGCCGAAGACCCCATCGCCAAAAAAGCCGAGCTGGTCGCCATGTACCGCGAGAAATTCGCCAACCCGTACGTGGCGGCGGGGCGCGGCTACATCGACGACGTGATCATGCCCAGCGAGACGCGCCCGCGCCTGATCAACGCCCTCAACGCCCTGCAGAACAAGCGCGATAGCAACCCGCCCAAAAAACACGGCAACATCCCGCTGTGAAGCCCGTCGCCAACAGGTCAGCGCCGCCTCTAAAAGGCGCGCTGACCCCGCTTTGTGAGAGAATCGCTATTTGACAGCCCGCAGCCTTGCCCTATACTCTCCTCAGATTGCCACACGACGTTCTGCAACTGTACGAGGCTGCTCATTAGCTTAGGAAAGAACCTGTGGAAGCGACCAAACAATCAGCCGCCAACGGCACTGCCACACGCGATATCCGCGCCATCGTGCGCCAACCGGAGTCCTTCGAAGAGCTGGGCGTCTCCTCCTCCATCGTCACCGACTTGATGTTCCGCATGATGTTCAACGAGGGCGACGTCAGCCTGCGCCGCTTCGTGGATGTGCTGCGCGTCAACTTCAAAATCCTCGATCAAATCCTGCTCAAGATGCAGAAGGATCATCTGGTCGAGATCGCCCAAGCCGGCACGCTCGGACGCACCAGCTACATCTACCGCCTGACCGATGAAGGCATGGCGCGCGCCCGCGACGCCCTCGAACGCAGCCAGTACGTCGGTCCGGTGCCGGTCTCGGTTGAGGTCTATAACGAGGCGATCCTGCAACAGACCCGCAACCGTAAAAAGGTCGCCCCGGAGGAGGTGCAGCGCGCCATCAGCCACCTGATCCTGCCCGACGGCTTCCATCGGCGCATCGGACCCGCCATCAACGGCGGCACCTCGCTCTTTCTGTACGGTCCGCCCGGCAACGGCAAGACCACCATCGCCGAGGCAATCGCCTCAGTCATCGCCGGCAGCGACCCGATCTGGCTGCCTTACGCCATCACCATCGGCGGGCAGATCGTCAGCATCTATGATCGGCTCGTCCACAAGCCCGCCGAGCTGAGCAAAGAAGAGCAGGAAGAATTGGGCGATTATGATCGGCGCTGGGGCTTGTTCAAGCGCCCGTCGGTGATGGTGGGCGGCGAGCTGACTATGGAGGCGCTCGAACTGCGCTTCGATGAGGTCGCCAAGTTCTACGAGGCGCCCTTGCAGCTGAAGGCGAACGGCGGCATGTTCCTGATCGACGACTTCGGGCGGCAGCAGATGTCGCCGCAGCAGCTGCTCAACCGCTGGATCGTGCCGCTCGAATCGGGCGTGGACTTCCTGCGCCTGCGCACCGGGCAGAGCATCCAGATGCCCTTCCGCCAACTGATCGTCTTCAGCACCAACCTCGATCCCAATCAGCTGGTCGATGGCGCGTTCCTGCGGCGCATCCAGATGAAGGTGCAGGTCGAGAGCCCCTCGCTGCAGATGTTCTCGCAGATTTTCGTGGCGCAGTGCCAAGCGCTGGGCTTGCCCTTCGACCCCGAATCGCTCAAGCACCTCGTCAACGAGTGGTATCGCAAGCCCAATCGGACGCTGCAAGCCGTCCACCCGCGCGATATCCTCAAAATTGTGCGGGCGCTGTGCGATTACGAGAGCAAACCGCCCGCCCTCAATCCGCAGCTGATCGATGACGCGTGCCGCAGCTACTTTGTCTGAGATTCTTCATCAGCCCGTGCTGCTGGCTGAGGTGCTGGAGGGGCTTCAGCCGCAGCGCGCCCCCGACGGTCGCTTCATCGATGGCACGCTGGGCGCAGGCGGACACGCCGCCGCGCTGCTGAGCGCCGCACCGCGCGCCCACCTGCTGGGCATCGACCGCGATCCGAGCGCCCTCGCCGTCGCGCGGGAGCGCCTCGCCCCCTTCGGCGAGCGCGCCCTGCTCATCCACGCCAACTACGATCAGATGGCGGCGCTGGCGGCGCAGCACGCCTTCGCGCCGGTGGATGGCATCCTGCTCGATCTGGGCTTCTCCTCGCTGCAGATCGACGATCCTGAGCGCGGCTTCAGCTTCCGCGCCGACGCGCCCCTCGATATGCGCTACGATCCGCGCGCCGACTCGCCCAGCGCCGCCGATCTGCTCAACACGCTCAGCGCCGAGGCGCTCGCCGACCTGCTCTACACCTACGGCGAGGAGCGCGAAAGCCGCCGCTTGGCGCGCGCCATCGTGGCAGCCCGTCCGTTGCGCACCACGCGCCAACTGGCGGAGCTGATCGAGCGCGCCCTGCCCCGCCGCGAGAAAATTCATCCCGCCACGCGCACTTTTCAGGCGCTGCGCATCGCCGTCAACGACGAGCTGGGCGCCTTGGAGCGCGCCCTGCCCCAGACCGTCGGGCTGCTGCGCTCAGGCGGCAGGCTGGCGATCATCAGCTTCCACAGCCTTGAGGATCGGCTCGTCAAGCGCTTCCTCGCCCGCGAGAGCGCCGATTGCCTCTGCCCGCCGCGCCAGCCGCGCTGCACCTGTGGGCATAAGGCGACGCTGCGCCTGATCGCGCGCAAGCCCATCGCGCCCAGCGCCGCCGAGATCGCCGCCAATCCGCGCAGCCGCAGCGCCAAGCTGCGCCTCGCCGAGCGTTTGTGAGTTCCCCCAAGCGTCGTAACAAGCATTTGGTAGCAATGGGCGAGGTGTGGTATGCTCTTAGGCAACTCAGCGCGCTGTGCATCCGTCTGGCGAGGGTCGCTGCCGAGCATGATCGTGGCTCGGCTGTATCTATGTTTTCAGCAGCTCGCCTCGCCGTGCGCGGCGTGATGTTCCATCACGGGCTATGGGGAATGGCAAATGTCCGATGTGACCAAAACAACCTTGACTAGGGCAGAACTCATCGAAGTCTACCATCAGATGGTGCTGATCCGCCGCTTTGAGGAGAAGTGCAAGGAGCTCTACAACGCCCGCAAGATCGGCGGCGTGTACTTGCACCTCTACAACGGGCAAGAGGCAACTGGCGTCGGCGCCATCAAGGCGCTCAAGCCGACCGACCACGTCATCACCGCCTACCGCGATCACGGCATCGCCATCGCCAAAGGCGCCGACGTCAAGCGGCTGATGGCGGAGATGTTCGGCAAGCGCACGGGCGTCAGCGGCGGCAAGGGCGGCTCGATGCACCTCGCCGACGTGAACGTGCGCATGTGGGGCGGCTACGCGATTGTGGGCGGGCATTTGCCCCTAGCGGCGGGCATCGCCCTCAAATCGAAGTACAACGACGACGGCGAGGTGGTGCTGTGCTTCATCGGCGATGGCGCCACCAACAACGGCTACTTCCACGAGGCGCTCAACCTCTCCGCCGTGTGGGATTTGCCAGTCGTCTGGCTGATCGAGAACAACCTCTACGGCATGGGGACGCCGGTCGAGGTCTCCAGCGGGCAGCCCGAACTGCACAAGCGCGCCATCGCCTACGGCATGAAGGACTTCGGGCGCGTGGACGGCATGGATTTCTTCGCCGTCTACGAGGTGGCGCAGCAAGCCGTTGAGTACGCCCGCACGAGCGGTCCGGTCTTGATCGAGGCGATCACCTATCGCTACGAGGGGCACGGCGTCTCGGATCGCATCTACATGAAGCGCGTTGAGGAGATGCAGACCTTCCAACAGCGCGACCCGCTCGTGGTGATGGAGAGCAAACTGCGCGCGATGTTCCCAGACATCGAACCAGAGCTAGCACAAGTCGAGCCGTCGGTCGCTGCCATCGTCGAGGAGGCTGTCCGCTTCGCCGAAGAGAGCCCGACGCCGACGGCGGAAGACCTGACGCGCAACGTGTACGCTTGAGCACGCTTTGAAGGGACAATCCAAGAGCATGGCAGAGAAGAACATCCCGATGCGCGAGGCGTTGCGCGCCGCCTTGCGCGAAGAAATGATCCGCGACGAGCGCGTCTTTGTGATGGGGCAAGAGGTGGGCGCCTGGGACGGCACGCACAAGGTCACGCGCGGCTTTTTGGATGAGTTCGGCGCCCGCCGCGTGCGCGATACGCCCATCAGCGAGATGGCAATCGCCGGGGCAGCCGTCGGGGCGGCGATGGCGGGCTTGCGCCCGGTGGCGGAGATCATGACCATCAACTTCGCCTTCCTCGCCTTCGATGCGCTGATCAATCACGCCGCCAAAGTGCGCTATATGTTCGATGGGCAGTTCAAAGTGCCGATGGTGGTGCGCGCCGCAACCGGCTGGGGCAATCAAGCCACCGCCACCCACTCGCACACGCCGGAGCCGATCTTCGCCCATTTTCCGGGCATGTATCTGGGCTGCCCCGCCACGCCCGCCGACGCCAAAGGCATGTTGAAGGCAGCCATCCGCGATGATAACCCCGTCCTGTTCACGGAGGTCATCGCGCTCTATCCGAAGCCGGGTCCGGTGCCAGACGATCCAGATTTTGTGCTGCCCATCGGCAAGGGCGATATCAAGCGGGCAGGCGAGGACGTCACCATTGTGACCTACGGACGCGGCGTGGAGTGGTCGCTGGATGCGGCGGAGACTTTGGCGCGCGAGGGCGTCTCGTGCGAGGTGATCGATGTGCGCTGGCTGCGCCCGCTGGACTTGCCGCTCATCTTCCAGAGCTTCAAAAAGACCAACCGCTGCGTGATCGTCGAGGAGTCCTTGCCCTTCTACAGCTTCGGCAGCGAGATCGCCGCCCAACTGCAAGAGCACATGTTCGACTACATGGACGCGCCCATCAAGCGCGTCAGCGCCATGGACGTGCCGCTGCCCTACGCCAAAGAGATCGAGCTGATGGCGCTGCCAGATGCGCACAAGGTCGTCGCGGCGGTCAAGGAAATCATCTAAAAGGACGGTTGCTATGGCTGAAGTCGTCAAGATGCCCATGCTTGGGGCAACCATGCAGGAAGGCACCTTCGTCAACTGGACGAAAGAGATCGGGCAGAGCGTGCAAGCGGGCGAGGTGATCGCCGAGATCGAGGCGGATAAGGCGACCATCGAGATCGAGTCGCCTTTCAGCGGCGTGCTGGTGGAAAAACTGGTCGGCGCCGGGGACGTGGTCAAGGTCGGGATGCCCCTAGCGCACATCGAGACCGCCAACGGCGGCGCAGCGCCCGCGCAGCCCGCCCCCGCCGAGTCTGCCAAGCCCGCCGAG
>CALKXH010000125.1 GCA_938005675.1 uncultured Anaerolineae bacterium | reverse complement strand
TCAACCCCGACTGGCACGACATCAATCCGAGCCGCTCGCCCGATAACGAGTGGATCGCCTATGCCAGCAACCGCAGCGGCACTTGGAACATCTGGGTGGCGCGCACCGACGGTAGCGAGCAGCGGCAAGCCACTTTCAACCAGCGCAGCATCTCAGTCGATCCGGTCTGGTCGCCTGATGGACGCTACATCGCTTACGAGTCGAATAAGTTGGGCAACTGGGAAATCTTCGTCTTCGACGTAACTCAGCGCAACAGCCCAGAGGTGCGCCTGACCGATAACCGCGCCCTCGACGTCAACCCGTACTGGTCGCCCGATAGCAAGACCATCGTCTTCGAGAGCCTGCGCGACGGCATCCGCAACCTCTACGCGCTGGATGTTGAGACGCTCGACGTGACCCGCTTGAGCGACGGTCAGGGCGTGGATCGCTTCCCGCAGTACAACAACAAGGGCGATCTGATCGCCTTCGTGACTGAGCGCGAGGGGCGCACCACCACCCAGGTCGCCATCATGAACGCCGATGGCTCGGACGTCCGCCTGATCTCCGATCCGGAGGGCAATGCCAGCGCCATCGCGTGGTCGCCGAACGATGCGCTGATCGCCTATCAGATGCAGCTCGGCTCGGATATCGGCATCTACGTCTACGAGCTGGCGACGGGCATCACGCGCCGCGTGACCGATACGCAGAGCCTGAACACCGCGCCGACGTGGATTTGCCAGTCCACCACGCTCCTGTTCACCTCGAACGCGCCCGGCAACGCGGATATCTACAGCACCAACGCCCTGCCGATCACGGCGCCGCCGATTGACGTGAAGCGCGAAGGCTCGCAGCTGACCGATCATCCCGCGACCGACCGCGATCCGCAGAACACGCCCTCCGAAGAGGACGCCAGCACGCGCAAAAGCCGCGATCCGAAGCGTCAGTGAGCGGACGGCGCTGAAAAAACTTAGCCAATAGATTTACAGGCAGCGGCGGGAGGACACTTCCGCCGCTGTTTTTGGGCAACTCAGCCGCTCAGCGGCTATATTTGCCTGAGGATTGGCAACCTAGCAGGAGGGAGCGCGCTGAGTCATGGCATACTATCTGGTCTTGTTCTCGCCGACCGCCTACGAGTCGTTTGAGGGCAGTTTGCGCTTCCCAGAGTGGCGCGCCTCAGCGGTGGCGGCTCTGCGGGCGGGCGATTGCCTGATCGCTTACTTGCCCGCCCTCTCGCGCTGGATCGGCGTCTTGGAGGTGCAGGATGTGCGCGGCGCGCAGGTGCGCCTTCAGCCGCTGGTGTGGCTCACGTTGGCGCAAGGCATTCCGCTAACCCATCCGCGCCTGTGGGCGGCGCTCAGCTTCACCCGCCAACGCGATCCCGACATGGCGAGCGCCATCCCGACCTTGCGCACCACCCTCACGCCGCTCAGCGAGGCGGACGGCGCCCTCCTCGCCGATTTCCTGCGCGCTCAAGCCGCCTCCGGGCAAGAGACGCCCTACGATCAAGCCGCTTATCAGGCGCTCCTGGCGCGCCGCCTGACGCGGGGCGACGGGCGCAGCCTGATCGCCGCCATGCCCGATCTGCACGACGTGCACATCGAGGACTTGTTCTACAGCAACATCGAGGGGCGCGAGACCGTGCGCGTGCAAGCGCTCCTAGCCGACGCCGGCGCCAAGATGGGCTACACCATCTGGATTCCGCACGAGGATCGCTCGGTCGTCTTCCGCGAGTGGAAGCCCCGCCAGCGCCCGATGCTCGACTCGTTCGATCAATTTGACCTCGATCAGCTGACCCGCGAGACCATCGAGCGCTTCGATATGCTCTGGCTGCAGGACGGGCAGATCGTGCGCGCCTTCGAGATCGAACACAGCTACTCGATCTACTTGGGCTTGCTGCGCATCGCCGATTTCTTCAGTCTGCAGCCGCAAGCCGCCACACGAGTCCACCTCGTGGCGCCCGATTCGCGCCGCGAGCGCATCTTTCAGGAGGTGCGTCGTCCGTGCTTCAGCCTGATGCAGCCCGCGCCGCTCTGCGAGCTGCTCACGTACCTCTCCTACGAGGGCGTGCGCGACTTCACTGCTCAGCCCTTGCAGCCCTTCGGCGCCGATGGACTGGATGCTTTCGTCGAAACGATTGAATAGGGCTAGGCAGCCGACGCGAACAGCCTGCTGATCAGCAGCACGGCGCCCAGCAAGCACGCGCCCAGCGCGATCATCAAAATGAGCGGGCAGCCGACCCGAAACAAGCGCGGCGCGCCGAGCGTATCGCCCAGACTCTCCGCCACGATGCCGAAGGCTTCAATGGCGGTCGTCACGCGCAGCAGAAACGGCGTGATCGCCGTCATCAGCAGCAAGCCGAGCGCGCCCACGCCCGCCAAAACCAAAAAAATCGTCGGTGGACTCTCCATCAGCTACCTCCCATTCTCGGACGCTTCATACAGAGGCAGGCGCAAGTAGAACGTCGTGCCTTTATTCACTTCGCTCTCAAAAGCGATCCTTCCGCCGTGCTTGGCGACGATCTCCTGCACAATCGCCATGCCCAAGCCCGTGCCGGCTGCGCCTGTCTTCTGGGCGGCGCTGCCTCTGAAGAAACGCTCGAAGAGGCGGGCTTGCTCCTCAGGGGCGATGCCCAAGCCGCTATCCGCCACGCAGATGAGCGCCTCTCGCGCTTCGCGCTGCACCGAGACACAGATCGTACCGCCGCTGGGCGTGTAATTCATCGCGTTGCTGATCAAGTTGCCGACTGCCTGCACGATCAGTTTGGCGTCCAGCAGGGCAGTCGCAGGGCTTGGGCTGGGCGTGTAGAGCAGCTCTAGCCCGCGTTGCTCTGCCAGCGCTTGCCGATCTGTGACGAGGTTGCCGATCAGGGCATTCAGGTCGGTCGGCTGCAAGTTGACGGTCGTATGCTCCGAATCGAGGCGCGAGAGCGTGAGCAAGTCTTCGATCAGGGCGCTCAAGCGCTCAGACTCGCGCTGCATGGTCGCTAGGTAGTGGTCGCGGCGCTCCGAGGAGCCTTTCTGCAAGAGGTGCAGGTAGAGCTTCAGATTTGCCAGCGGCGTGCGCAGCTCGTGCGAGACGTTCGAGATGAATTGTGCCTTCATGCGCGCCACCTCTTTCAGGTATGAGATGTCGCGCAGGCTGACGACGATGCCGATAGTCTCGCCTATGGCGTTCGACACGCGCGAGAGCGTGATAGCCGCCTCGTACGGCTCGGCGTTGCGGCGTGGCACGCGCCGCTCGCCGCGCCAAACCCGCTTGGCGACGCCCTCGCTGGTCTGCGCCTCTTGGATCAGCTCGAAGACGTCAAAGCCGAGCAGCTCAAGGCTGCTGAGCTGGCGCGCCTCCGCCGTTGAGTAGCCGTGTTGTTCCTCAAAGGCTGCGTTCACCAGCTCGACCTTGCCGTTTTGATCGAAGACGATCAGCGACTCGCCGCTGGCGAACAGGATAGCCGTTGTGCGCTCTTGCGCGGCGCTGATCTCGCGGGTGCGCTGCTGGACTCGCTCCTCTAGAAGGGCGTTTTGGGCGCGCACCGCCTCGATCAAGTTGGCGCGATCCAACGCCACGGCGGTCTGATAGGCGATCAGAGAGAGCAGACGGGTATCATCGCTGCTGAAGCTATACGCCTGCGGACGGGCAATCGCCAAGACGCCCAACACGACGCCGTCGTAGATGATCGGCGCGATCATGGCGGCAGAGACGTCAGCGTCTTTGAAGCAATCGGGCTGGGCGAAGCGCACTTCGCTCGGATAGTCATCGATCACGCACAGCTCGCGCGTCTTGATGGCGTAGCCGATGGCAGTGCCGTCGTCGGCGTGCCAAGTGTGACCGACCAGCGCGCGCTCGTCGCAGCCTCGCCACGCGCTCGCCTTGAAGACGCCATCTGAGCGCAGAAACAGGCTGACGTGCTGGACGCGGAAAGCTTCAGCCGTGGCACTCACGACCGCCTCGGCGATGGCTTGCTCCCCTTGCAACTCCAGGAGCTGGCGAGTCAGGCTGAGCAGGACGGCTTGCTCGCTGATGCGCTGAGCGCGCAGCTGAGAATGCAGCCGCGCATGGCTGACGGCGATGCTGATGTTAGTGACGAGCGCTTGCGCCGCGTTGATCTCGCTAATCATGAACTGGCGCGGCGTGGTCTCCAAGAGTTCGACGATGCCCTGTGCGCCGTCCTCAAAGTGGATGGGCAAGAGCATCGCGGAGTGTATCCCACGCTGATCGAGATAGGCGGCGCACTCAGCCGAGAGCATCGGATCGTTGCGCTGCAGCACGATCCATTGATCGGCATTCAGAGCTCGGCGAGCGAGCCGCGGGAAACTCGGTGAGAGATCGGCACAGACGGGCTGTGTCGCGTTGTTATAGCAGCTGAGCGCCTGCGCGATGCCATCCGCTTGACATTCGTAGATGCAGCCGATCGAGACGCACAAAGTTTGCACGAACGCTACGGCTGCGCTATGCAGCACGGAGTCGAGGTTCAGGCTGCTTGTGACTTGCCCCGAGACGCGATAGAGGATCGCCAGTTGGCGGTTGTATTCCTGCTCGGCTGCGCGCTGCCGCGCGTTATGGATGGCGATTGCCGTCTGCATGGTGATGGGCTGAAGGCTATCCAGATCGTCGAGGCTGAAGGGCTCAGCGGAGTGATGGCGATAGAACGAGATCACGCCGATGACGTTCCCCTGCCAGCGCAGGGGCAACAGCGCCGCGACGTTGTAGATGGCGAATGGCTCGCCGTGCAGCGCCGCCATGAACGCGCCGTAGCGATCCAGCACCAGCGGGATGCCCGTCTGCTGAACCTGATGGGGCAGACTATCGCTGGCGGGCAGGCGCTGATGGAGCAAGCTCGGCTCGATGCCCAGCTCTGCGCCGACGATCAGATCGCCGCTGCCCTGAGCGGTCAGGTACAGCAAACTCGCATCTGCCCGCACGATTTTGCTGGCGCGCTGCAGGATCAGCAGCAGCACGGAGGGCAGATCGAGTTGGCTCATGATGTCCAAGCCCGTCATGTAGACGGCGTAGCTCTCATCGATGGCGCGTTGATAAGCCGCCTCTAAACGGGCGAGGCGCGCTTTGAGGGCGTCGCGTTCAGCGCGCAGGGCATCGAGGCTCTCAGCAGTATTTTCCATTGGCG
>CALKXH010000124.1 GCA_938005675.1 uncultured Anaerolineae bacterium | reverse complement strand
TCCTGCTTGATGGGTGTCGCCATGCCTCAGCCCCTGAAAAGGGTCGCCAACAGCCAACCGAATGCCAACGCCAGACCGAACCACCAGTGCAAGCGAGCTGTGCGCCCCTGCGCGCGATGGAGGGCTTGAGCGTCCTTGCTGCGCGTGGTGACGCGCACGAGCCACGCCGCCTCCCACAGCGTCAGGAGCGCTATTGCGGTTGTAGGGGGCGCGACGCCTGCTAGAATCAATCCTACTAGCGCTACGTACGCGCCGTAGATAAGGATGTTATATTCAACGAACGCGCCACGCAGTCCGAAACGCACCGCCAAAGTGCGCTTGTTCGCCGCCCGATCCGCCTCGATATCGCGCATGTTGTTGGCGTGCAGGATCGCCGCGACCGTGAAGCCCAGCGGGATGCCCGCCAACGCAGATGGCACGCTCTCCTGCCCGCTCACGGCGTAATACGTGCCAAAGGTCATCAGCGGACCAAAACACAGGAAGGCGGTCAGCTCGCCCAAGCCCAGATGCGAGAGCGGCAACGGTCCTGCCGTGTACAGCACCAACGCCGCCACGCCGAACATGCCGATCCACAGCAACGTCGTCCCAGAGAGCGCCACCAAGACCAAGCCGATCAGCGCCCCGCCGACCGTCGTGACGACCGCGCCGATCAGGACTTGCCGCGCGCTCAGCTTGCCCTCGCTCAGCACCATGCCCATGCCCGCCACCTTCAGCGCATCCGTGCCGCGCTGATAATCGACGTATTCGTTGACCAAATTGGAGGCGATCTGCAGCAGGAGCGCGCCGATCAGCGCGAGGAGGAAGCGTATCGGCTCAAAGACGCCCGCCTCAAGGGCGACCGCGCCGCCCGTCAGCAGCGCGGCGTAAGTGGCGGGCAGGCTACGCGGGCGCGCCGCCTGATACCAAGGGCGCAACGGCTCGGGCAAGCGCTCAACCAACGGACGAGGCGTGGCGCGCTTAGCGCGCTGGCGGGCAGTTTGCTTGTTCATCGCGTGCTGTAGATGGCTGTCTCAAAAAATTCGGTCATAGCGCGCCCGTACGCCTCAGGCGTGAAGCGCTCTGCGGCGCGCCTATGCGCAGAGCGCCCTAAGCGCTCCGCTAACTGAGCATATTGTAACACGCGGTTGACTTGCAATGCCATATCGCTCACATCGGCGGGCGTCACGATCAGCGCTGAGATGTTCGGCTCCAACACCTCAGTGATGCCCGCCTGCCGCGGCGCTACAATCGGCTTGCCCGCCAACATCGCCGCGACCAGCCCGTCGGGCAATTCCTCCTGAGTGGTGCAATCCAGCACGGCGTCACAAGCAGCCAGCAGCTCAGGCAGCTCAGCCCGATCAGGAAACCAACGAATCGGCAGGCTGAGCCCCGCCACAGCCTTGTGCAACGCTTGGAAGGTCGCCCCCTCGCCGATCACGACCAAGTGGACGTCGAGGCTACGCTTGCGCAGGCGCTCCAAGACCTCAACCGCTTGCAAATAGCCCGCGTCGTAATCGGGCGGCGCGATCAGGGCGACGTTTTTGCCGTGCGCCAAGCCGAATGCCGCCCGATCTACCGACTCGACCGCTCGAAAAGGGTGAACGGGGTAGACCACGCCGATCTGTTCCGATGACATGCCCGCCAACGCGCTCAGGTGGCGACTGATCAGCTCCGATGGCACAAGGATGCGCTGCGCCGCCCGCGCTATGAGCCGCCAACGCACTCTGTGCAGTCCGCGCGCCAAAGATGACAATTCGCTTGGAGCGGGCGCCTGATCGCAGACGACCGAGACGGGTACATCAGCGTAGCGCGCTGCGAGAATGCCCGTCCAGATGGCGCTCCGCTCGGCGATGTGCAGCAGCTCGATCTGCAGCTTGCGCAGCAAGCTGATCAAACGCCGCAACGCGCCCAAACTGAGCGCGCGACGGCTGCCGAGCGCTGAGTCGATCAGCTCGTCGCGCTCAGCGCGCAAAGCTGCCACCGCCGCCTGAATCCGCCGCGCATCTAACTGCGCCAGCAGCAGAGTGAGCGTCTCGCGCAGTTTTGGATCGGCTAATCTATCGCCTAAGATCAGGACGCGCACTGCCTACGCGCTGAGCCACGCTCTAGCGCGCTCGACGGCGCGTCGCCAACCTTGATAGCGGCTCTCGCGCTCATCGGCGGACATGCGCGGCTCGAACGTCTTTTCGGCTGCCCACTGCGCCGCGATCTGCTGAGGCGACTCCCAATAGCGCACGGCTAAGCCCGCTAGGTACGCCGCGCCCAGCGCAGTGGTCTCCGTCACAGCGGGACGCACCACCGGCACGCCTAGGATGTCCGCCTGAAATTGCATCAGCCAGTCGTTTGCCACAGCGCCGCCGTCCACGCGCAGCGCCTCAAGCTGCAAGCCCGCGTCGCGGATCATGACCTCGACCACGTCGCGCGTCTGGAAAGCGATGGATTCGAGCGTGGCGCGCACGATGTGCGCCCGATTGCTGCCGCGCGTCAGCCCGACGATGGTGCCGCGCGCGAAGCTATCCCAATAGGGCGCGCCCAAGCCCACAAAAGCAGGCACCACGTATACCCCGCCCGTATCCGACACGCTCGCCGCCACCGACTCGGACTCAGCCGCTGTGCGGATCAGTTGCAGCTCATCGCGCAGCCATTGAATCGCTGCGCCCGCCACGAAAACGCTCCCTTCGAGGGCGTAGACCGTCGGCTGATCGCCCAGACGCCAGGCTACGGTGGTGAGCAAGCCGCCGCCCGACTCTACGGCGCGCTCGCCCGTGTTCATCAGCATGAAGCAGCCCGTGCCGTAGGTATTCTTCACGCTGCCGACCTGATAGCAAGCCTGCCCGAAGGTCGCCGCTTGCTGATCGCCCGCCACGCCGCCGATGGGCACGGCTGCGCCGAAGACTCCCGCCGCCGTCTCGCCGTAGAGCGCGCTGGAGGGCAAGACCTGCGGCAAGATCGCGCGCGGGATGTTCAGGCGCGCCAAGAGTTCATCGTCCCAATCCTGCGTGTGGATGTTGTAGAGCATCGTGCGGCTGGCATTGCTGACATCCGTGGCGTGAAGCTCGCCGCCGCTCAGATTCCACAGCAGCCACGTATCGACCGTGCCGAAAGCCAGCTCGCCCGCGGCGGCGCGCTGACGGGCGCTCGGCACGTTATCGAGCAGCCACTCCACTTTGGTGCCGCTGAAATAAGCGTCTAAAACGAGACCGGTCTTGGCGCGCACAGTCTCGGCGAAGCCCTCGGCGCGCAACTGCTCGCAGCGCTGCGCCGTGCGGCGGCACTGCCAGACAATGGCGTTGTAGATCGGCTTGCCCGTGGCGCGCTCCCAGAGGATGGTGGTCTCGCGCTGATTGGTGATGCCGATGGCGGCGACCTGAAGCGGCGTGATGTTAGCGGCGGCGAGGGCTTCGCTCGCCACGCCCAGCTGCGTACTCCAGATATCGGACGGGTTGTGCTCAACCCAGCCGCCTTGCGGATAAATTTGCGGGAATTCCTTCTGCGCCACGCTCAGGACTTTGCCGCTGTGATCGAAGACGATGGCACGCGAGCTGGTCGTGCCTTGATCGAGAGCAAGGATGTACATAAAGCGCTCCTAAAAGTGTTTTAAGGCAGAAAAGCATGTTTGCGCAACCAAGCCAGAAGCTCCTCTTCGGTCGCCTCAGTCAGCATACTGCCGCGATCGATTCCGCGTGGCGATTCGCCGCGCGGCAAGGGCGCGGGTGGCTCGAAGGGCAATTCCTCGCCGCGCCACGCCACCACGAGGGTCGGCACGGAGAGGAAGCCCGTCCATTCTAGCACGCGCGCCTCGTAGAGCTTGTTGCGGTCGATCAGCAGCTCGCGGTAAGGCACGCCTTCGCGCTCCAAGACGCGCCGCGCCACGCTCACGAAAGGGCAAGGCGTGCTGCGACTGTACATCACCAACTCTTTATCGGTTGGCGGCATAGAAAATCTCCTCTTTAAGGCTCTTGCGACTCTAGGAAGCACAAAATTCCGTTGGCGACTGCTAAAGCGAGGCGATCCGGCTGATTCTGCAGCAGATCGCGGTCGTAGCTCAGGAAGCCCAGCTCTAGGATGTTGGCGGGCGTGCGCACGCCGATCTTGCGGAAAGCGTGGTAGAGCAACATATTATCGGTGATGCTGCCCGGCTGGAAAGGCAAGCCGGTGATGCTCTCGTAGTTCAGGCGGATGCACTCGTTCAGGCGGATATCCTGATCGCGAATCAGGGTGCGCGCGGCGGGATAAGTCGACTTGTAGCCGCCGTAGCCGTAATTCTCGCACGAATCGGCGTGCAGCGAGACGAAAGCCGCCGCTTCGTAGCCGTTCAGGCGCGGATCGAACTCTTCAAGCACGTCGACTGTATAGCCGCGCGCGCGCAGGATCGCGGCGGCGCGGTCGGCGACGGCTTCAGTCACGGCGCGCTCGTAGAAGCCATCCGGACAGATGGCGCCGGGATCGGGCTGGGCGCGCCGCCCGCCGTCGGGCGCGGTCATGCCGCTGTGACCCGCCAAAATCCCGACCCGATTGTACCAGATCGGGGTGGGCAGGGGCGTCGGGGTGGCGAGGACGAGCAAGCGCGCGGTCGCTTGCACGGGCGCGAGGTCGCGGCGGGCTTGGGCGGGCAAAAAGTCCGGCGAAGTCCACCACATGAAGATGGTCGCCGCCATGACCGCCGCCGCAAACGTGATGCTGATCGTTCGCAAAGCGCTGACAAAGGTGAGCAGCGGGAAAGTCTGCCTGACTTGGGGCTTGGGCAGCGGCAGCTCGGCGCGGCTGGGCTTGTGGCGCTTGGGACGGGCGGGCTGAGGCGGCGCGTCATCCACAAAGGCGACGCCATGTGGCGCGTCGGGGAACTCTGGCAGCAGGTGGCGCTCAGGCACGACGGTCGGGATTGCTTCGGGCTCGGTGGCGGCGCGCTTATCAGGCTCGGTCACTTGAGGCGCTCCAAGTTGGTCAGCATTGCCCGCCGATCATAGCGCATTTGCGCGCCGCTGAAAACGCTCATCTTTTCCCTACGCTCTAGACGCAGTCTCGTTTATAATGGACGTCGGCAAGCCTGCCGCGTCTGCGACCCGAAGTCAAGCTGAGCATAGAATGCCCGTCCCATATTGCCATATCTGCGAGAGCAATCCCCAAGAGAAGGCTAAATACGGCGAGAGCGGACTGAGCGAAGGCGACTACTGCCCGATCTGCTACCGTCCCTTTTGCAGGCATCACAGCGGCGTGGTGCGCTGGCGCTGGCGCAGCTCCCGCGAGCTGGCGAGCGCCCGCGTCTGCATCGAGTGTAAGCGCGCTTACCTGCATCGCAACTGGGATTCCGCCAATCGCGATTGGATCAGCTGAGGAACGGCTTTTGAAAGGTAAGACGCTGCGATTGTTGCTGCTTGGCTTGGCTTTGGGCTTCCTCGCCTTTGTGAGCGTGGCGCTGCTCAGCGATCTTTCGGCGTTGCTGGGCTACGCGACCGCTTTTGCGTGGTGGCTGATGCTGCCGATCTTGGCGTTGCGCGCAGCGAACTGGGCGTTGCGCTTCGCCAAGTGGCACTTTTACTTGGGCGTGGTGGGCGTGCGGAACATCTCGCTCAAGGCGAGCGGGGCAGTCTTCCTGATGGGCTTTCCGTTGGCGATCAGTCCCGGTAAAGTTGCCGAGGCGCTCAAGAGCGTGCTGTTGCAGCGCTTGACGGGCGCGCCCATCGCCCAGACCTTGCCCGTAGTCGCCTCCGAGCGCCTCTCAGACGGCATGGCGGTCTTGCTGCTGATCGCGTGGTCAATTTTGAGCCTCGCAGCGCATGAGTACTGGTCGGTGGTGTTCATGGCGCTGGGCGCGTTGTTGCTGGGCATCGTGATCCTGCAGAATCGCCCGTTGTGCTTGGCGCTGCTGCGCTGGCTCAGCCGCTTGCCGCTGATCGGACGGGCGGCGCGCAGTTTCAGAGTCTTTTACGAGAGCAGCTATCGCATCGTGCAGCTGCCGAACCTCGTCTTCGCCGTCGGACTCGGCACGCTCGCCAATTTGTTGGACGGGCTAGGCGTCTACTTGATCCTGATCGGCGTCGGCTTGCCGCCCACCGCTGAGACGTTCTTTCAAGCCTTGCTGGTGATCAGCCTCTCGGTGGTGGCGGGCGCGCTGAGCGGGATGCCGGGCAGCATCGGCGCCTCGGATTTGACGATCACAGGCACCTTGCAGCACTTGATCGGGCTGAGCTTGCCCCAAGCCGGCTTCGTGACGCTGGTGGCGCGCTTTGTGCAGCTGTGGTTCGGCGTGTTAGTCGGCGCTGTGGTGGCGTGGGCAGCGCGCGGATTGCTCCTACGCGAGTCCTCTCATGCGCTTGAGCGCCCTGAGCCTCACACAGCGCTCGACCATATGCCTTCGGCGGATTAGCCCTCAGCTCAGCCGACCGCATCGTCGTCGCCCAACGGGCGCGGCGGCGTTACATCGGGCGCCTTGAAGATCGGCAACTGAACGCTCTGGGCGCGCTCTTGTGAGCGGCGGATGAACTCCTCGATCTGCACGGGCGTGCGGATCATCTGCCCCCACTGCGCCGCTTCATCGTACATCACGGTCAGTGAGCCGAGCGAGTACGCTTTGAGCGCTGAGCGATAGGTCGCATCATCCATTTCGGGGTCGGGCGAGCGCGCGTCGGCGACGGCGAGGTTCTTCAGCGACTCATCGTACAGCAGAATTTGCCGATCCCACTGGTACAAGTCGGCGAGGGTGGAGAACGCGCCGCCAATGGCGGGCGAGACGACCGCCAGCACCATCAAAATGATCACCACAATGTTGATGAACTGGCAGAAGCCGAGCTGATCGGTCGCTACAGGCGCGAGGCAAGCGCTGCCGCTCACATAGACCGACTGCACGATCAGACCGACCAGCGCAGCAGAGAAACCAGCTAGAAAAGCGGCGAAGGCGCGGATGAAATTGACTTGCGCCGCCGCCCGCCGATGCTTTTGAATGGTATCTTTGTAGAAGACGCGCGTATCCTCAAGGGCGAATTTATCGAAGATGCGGTAGATGGCTTCCATACGGTTGCGGTCTAGCTCATCCATTGCTGCTACCTCCTTGCGGGCGAGTGGGGACGCTCTCGGCGGTCAATGCACCACTCAGCGTGGTGGTGGCGCGATCATCGGGCGAGCTGCCGCGGTTGATCAGCGCGGCGCGCTCCGCCAGCAATAAGCGGCGCTCATAAGGGGGCATCGACTCGTTATCGTAAGGCGGCAGGCGCACGAGGTAACGGAAATACTCGCGGCGCAGACTCTCCGCCGCCCGTCGATTCTCCAGCCACAGCATGAAGGGCGACTCGCGCCCGCTGATCTGAGCCAGAAAAGTCGCCAAGAGCGCCACGACGGTCTCGGCGAAGCCCAGCACGGGCACCCAGACGGGCGGTTGCTGAGTCAGTGCCAACGCCAAGAGCGAGCCGATGGCGGTCGCTACAGCCGAGAGCGCGATGAAGCTGATTTGATACAAACGATAGCGATTCTGTTGCAATTTCGCCTCAAGGTCGCGCTCGCGGAAAAGCTTGACCACTTCGCGCTCCAGCAGGTCGAGATCGCTCTCGATGGCGCGGATTGTTTTATCGGTGGCGCGGAAAGGCGGATAGGCAGAGGCGCTCGTGCTATCGGTGACCTTGCTGGGATCGGGGCGCAGCAGATCGAGAGCTTCTTGCTTTGGCACGAGGGAGAAGTTTGGGTCGGCGGGCGGCAGCTTGAAGTGCGGCAGCTGCTTCGCCCAAGCGGGCCATCGGCGGCGCGGATCGCCTTTCTGCTGCGAACGCGGGCGGGGCGCTTCAGGGGCATCGGGATTCGCCATCGGCATCCAATCCTTTCTAAACGCTCTTAAAATGCAGTGATGACGTCCTGTTCACTATACAAGATGTGCCGCAGATGGGCAATGTGGGGGCGCTTTGGTCATTTTGCCTCAAAAAAGCCGTTTTCCCTTGTGCAAAATGCTAGTTGCGCGCTGAGGGCAGGTCGCCTATGCTTAAAGCCAGATTGTTCAAGGAAGCACAAGAACGTCTTATGTCAACGGTCAGCCTACGCACTGCGCTTAGCCTTATCAACCTTACCGACCTCGTAGCGATTATTCGCTGCGAGCTGAACGGTTGGGCTGCTTGGCGCGTGTATGGGAGAGCCTCCTGAACATTCGCTAGTTTGAGCAAAAAGCCGCCCGACCGACGGGCGGTTTTTTTGTGCCAAGTTTTCGCATCAACACAAGCTGAAGGAGTGAAGTCATCATGTTGTATCCTGATATGCCCCAAGATGAGGCACTGCTGGAGATGCACAGCCACACCAGCCCGTGGACTGAGCTGTTCCAAGAGGAAGCTGAGGCTGAAGCATCCGAGTCACAAGCGGCAGCCCTGTGGCAATCGGCTGAGGATGAGAGTCCGACGCACGACGCGCTTTCCGCCATCTTTGAGGGCTGAAGGCGCGTTTTTTCGGCTAGTGGGGAAAATCTGTAACAAAGGCGGACTTCTATGGAACTGACGGGCGCAGAAATCATCTGGGAATGCCTGCTGCGCGAGGGCGTCGAGATCGTCTTCGGCTATCCGGGCGGAGCTATCCTGCCCACTTACGACGCGCTCAGCAAATATCAAGATCGGGTGCGGCACGTCCTTGTGCGCCACGAGCAGGGCGCCACCCACATGGCGGATGGCTACGCACGCATCACCGGCAAGGTCGGCGTGGCAATGGCAACCAGCGGACCCGGCGCCACCAACATGGTCACCGGCATCGCCACCGCCATGATGGACTCCGTGCCGCTGGTCTGCATCACCGGGCAGGTGCCAAGCACTGTGCTCGGCTCGGATGCCTTCCAAGAGACGGATATCACTGGCATCACCTTGCCGATCACCAAGCACAACTTCCTCGTCACCAACGTCAAGCAGATCGCGCCCGCCCTGCGCAAAGCTTTTCACATCGCGCGCACAGGGCGCCCGGGACCGGTTCTGGTCGATATCACCAAAGACGCTCAAAATCAGAAGCTCGACTTCACCTATCCAACCGAGCCGCTGCGCCTGCCCGGCTACGTGCCGCCCTCAGCTGCCACGCCCGATCAGATCGAGCGCGCCCTCGCCCTGATCAAGAGCGCCGAGCGCCCGCTGATCCTAGCTGGTCACGGCGTGATGATGAGCGGCGCTGAGCGCCAACTGCTGGAGCTGGCTGAACGGGCGCAGATTCCCGTCGCGCTGACGCTCCTGGGCAAGGGCGCCATGCCAGAGGCGCATCCGCTGTGCTTGGGCATGATGGGAATGCACGGCGCGGCAGCCGTCAATCAAGCGATTCAAAGCGCCGACCTGCTGCTCGCCTTCGGAATGCGCTTCGACGATCGCGTCACGGGCAATTTGCGCACCTACTCGCCCAATTCGCGCAAGATTCACATCGATATCGACGCCAGCGAGCTGAACAAGAACGTCAAGGTCGACGTCGGCATCGCTGGCGACCTGCGCACCGTGCTGGAGCAACTCCTGCCGCACGTGCCGAGCCTGAGCCACGCCGCGTGGCTGGGCGAGATTCGCAACTGGCAGGAGGAGACCGACGAGCGCGACATCGTCCATCACGTCGCTCCGAGCGATAAGCTCTACGCCGCGCACGCCATCCACGACCTGTGGGCAGCCACCAACGGCGACGCCATCGTGGTCACCGATGTCGGTCAGCACCAGATGTGGACGGCGCAATACTACCTGAATCAGCGCCCGCGCACCTTGATCACCAGCGGCGGGCTCGGCACGATGGGCTTCGGCTTCCCAGCGGCGATTGGCGTCAAGCTGGGCGCGCCTCAGGAGACCGTCTGGGCGATTGTGGGCGATGGCGGCTTCCAGATGACCCTGTGCGAGCTGGCGACGGCGGCTCAGGAGAACGTCAATGTGAACGTCGCCATCATCAACAACGCCTATCTGGGCATGGTGCGCCAATGGCAGGAGTTCTTCCATGGCGAGCGCTACAACGCCACGCCCATGCACAACCCCGACTTCGTCAAGTTGGCGGAGGCGTACGGCATCGCGGCGCGCCGCGTGCGCACGCGCGCCGAAATCCCTGAGACAGTGGCGTGGGCGCACAGCATCAACGCGCCGACCGTCGTCGAGTTTCAGGTCGAAAAAGAGGACATCGTCTATCCGATGGTGCCAGCCGGCGCTGACCTGGATAAGATGATCCGCCGTCCAGCGCCGCCGCGCAACCTGCCCGACTGGTCGGAGAATCACTAAGTTATTCACGGCGTGAGCGGGCAGCGCCTGCTCACGCGCCAAACGAGGCGATAGATGACTACGCAATCGCAGACGCGCCCACTGACTGTTGAGGCATTCGCAAACTTACCTGATGATGGCAAGCGCTACGAACTGGTGAAAGGCGTTTTGATCGAAGTGAGCCGCTCAAAGCCGATTCACGGTTTGTTGCAAGCGCTGCTGGTGGCTGACTTGGTCAGCCATGTGATGCCGCGTCGCTTAGGGAAGGTTTTTAGCGACGTTGGTTTTGTGCTGCGGCGCGAGCCTGATACGTTGCGCGCGCCCGATATTGCCTTCGTTGCGGCGGCGCGCCTGGTGGATCGCAATCTGAATGAGTACTTCGTCGGCGCGCCCGATCTAGCTATCGAGATCGTCTCTGCCAACGAGACGACCGATGAGGTGCTCTGCAAGATCGAGGAACACTTCAGCGCGGGCGCTCGCGCCGTGTGGATCATTTACCCTGAACGGCGCAAGGTCTATGCCTACAGCGACCCAAATCGCGTGCAAATCGTGCCCGTTGAAGGCACGCTCACAGGCGGGGAAGTCCTGCCTGATTTCAGTCTCGCCCTTGCCGACTTTTTCAAAGGAGTGGAGGCACAACCATGAAACATACCCTCGTGGCACTGGTGGAGAACGAACCCGGCGTGCTGAACCGCGTCGCCAGCCTATTCCGCCGCCGCAACTTCAACATCGATAGCCTGACCGTCGGGCGCACCGAAGACCCCAACATCTCGCGCATGACCATCGTGCTGGATAGCGACGTGACGCGCGTCGATCAGGTGCAAAAGAACCTCTACAAGCTGGTCAACGTGATTCAGGTCTACGAAATCACTGAGCAGCCATCGGTCAGCCGCGATCTAGCGCTGATCAAGGTGCGCGCCTCGGCTGAGGTGGCTGTCCTTGCCAGCCAGTTCGGCGCGCGCATCATCGACTACAGAGACGGCGCGATGATCCTCGATCTGAGCGATGAAGAGGATCGCGTTGAACAGTTCATCGAGGCGCTCCGTCCGCACGGCATCATCGAGCTAGTGCGCACGGGCGTGGTGGCGATGGGGCGCGGCAATCACGTCGTGCAAGCCCCACAACTGGCTTGACGGGCTTCACAGAAGGGACACATTTCCGCAATGGCTACGCTTTACTACGATCAAGACGCCGATCTCAGCCTGCTGGACGGCAAGACCGTGGCGATCATCGGCTATGGCAGTCAAGGTCACGCCCACGCGCTCAACCTGCGCGATAGCGGCGTGAATGTGGTGGTCGGCTTGCACGCCGAGAGCAAATCGCGCCCGAAAGCGGAGGCGGAGGGCTTGACGGTGCTCCCCGTGGCGGAGGCGGCTGAACGGGCGCAGTTCATCATGCTGCTGATCCCGGATACCAAGCAAGCCGCCGTCTACCGCGCCGAGATCGCGCCGCACTTGCAGGCGGGCGATACGCTCATGTTCGCGCACGGCTTCAACATCCGTTACGGGCAGATCGTGCCGCCGCAGGGCGTGGATGTCTCGATGGTGGCGCCGAAAGGACCCGGTCATCGCCTGCGCGAGACCTTTGTAGAGGGCGTCGGCATCCCGTGCTTGCTGGCTGTGCAGCAAGATGCCAGCGGCAAGGCGAAAGCGAACGCCCTCGCCTACGCCAAAGCCATCGGCGGCACGCGCGCCGGCGTCTTGGAGACCACCTTCGCCGAAGAGACCGAGACCGATCTATTCGGCGAGCAGACCATCTTGTGCGGCGGCGTCACGGCGCTGATCAAAGCCGCCTTCGAGACGCTCGTCGAGGCGGGCTATCAGCCTGAGGTCGCCTACTTTGAGTGCCTGCATGAACTCAAGCTGATCGTCGATCTGCTCTATCAAGGCGGCATGAGCTATATGTGGTATTCAGTCAGCGATACGGCTGAGTACGGCGGCTATCTGAGCGGCGACCGCGTGGTGACCGACGAGACGCGCCGCGCCATGCGCCAGATTCTCGCCGAGATTCGAGATGGCTCGTTCGCCGAACAGTGGATCGAGGAGAACGCCAACGGTCTGCCCAACTTTTTGGCGCGCCGCCGCGCCGAGCGTGCCCACCCCGTTGAGGACGTCGGCGCGCGCCTGCGCGAGATGATGCAGTTCCTCAAGCCTAAACGCCTGCAGGATTACGATCCAAGTGCCTGACTGAGTGTCTGAAAGGATATCGCCCTATGGAGACCGATGTAGAGCGCCGCCCTGAGAATCGCGTCCTGATTTTCGATACTACCCTGCGCGATGGCGAGCAATCGCCCGGCGCCTCGCTCAACAGCGCCGAAAAGCTTGAAATCGCCCATCACCTCGCCCAGCTGGGCGTCGATATCATCGAGGCGGGCTTCCCGGCTGCCTCGCCCGACGATCTAGCCGCCGTCAAGCGCATCGCCCACGAGATCGGCACGCCCGACGGCCCGACCATCTGCGGCTTGGCGCGCTGCGTGGCGAGCGACATCGAAGCCTGCTGGGAGGCTGTGCAGCACGCCGCCAAACCGCGCATTCACACCTTCATCTCCTCGTCCGATATCCACCTCAAGTATCAGTTCAACCTGACCCGCGCGCAGGCGCTCGAACGGGCGCGCCAAATGGTGCGCCTCGCCCGCAGCCTGTGCGCCGACGTGGAGTTCAGCACGATGGACGCCGGGCGCAGCGACTGGGACTTCGTGGCACAGATGTGCGCCGCCGCCATCGAAGAGGGCGCCACCACCCTCAACATCCCCGATACGGTCGGCTACATGACGCCCGCTGAATACGGCGCCATGATCGCCTATCTAATCGAGCATACGCCCGGCGGCAAGAACGTGATCTGGTCGGTTCACTGCCACGACGATCTGGGCATGGCGACGGCGAATACGCTGGCCGGCCTGCACGCGGGCGCGCGCCAAGCCGAGGTCACCATCAACGGCATCGGCGAGCGCGCCGGCAACACCGCCCTTGAGGAAGTCGTCATGGCGCTGAACACCCGCCGCAACTACTACAAGCTCTGGACGCGCATCCAGACGACGCACTTGGCGCGCGTCAGCCGCTTGGTCTCCAACTACACGGGCATGGTGGTGCAGCCGAATAAGGCAATCGTCGGCGCTAACGCCTTTGCTCACGAGGCGGGCATCCATCAGGATGGGCAGCTCAAACACCAAGAGACCTACGAGATCATGCGCCCGGAGTCGGTGGGCGTCTCGCAGAGCCGCTTGGTGCTGGGCAAACACAGCGGCAGGCACGCTTTCAAGGTGCGTTTGCGCCAGCTTGGCTACGAGTTGAGCGACGCTGAGCTGCAAGAGGCGTTCAAGCGCTTCAAAGAGGTGGCAGATCGCAAGAAACACATCACCGACGCCGACCTGCAAGCGTTGGTGGCGCATCAGCTGGAGGGTCCGAAGGAAGTCTTCAAGCTGAAAGCGCTGCAAGTGGCTTGCGGGCAGGTCGGGATGCCCACTGCGACCGTCAAGCTGGAAGGTCCGGACGGCAAGGAACACATCGAGGCGGGCATCGGCACGGGACCGGTCGATGCGACCTACACTGCCATCAACAAGATCGTCAAAGCGCCCAACAAGCTGCTGGAGTTCTCAGTGCGCGCCATCACCGAGGGCATCGATGCCATGGGCGAGGTGACCGTGCGCATCTGCACGCTCGATGGCGAGTACCAGACCTTCGGCGGGCATGGCGCCGATCCGGATATCATCGTGGCTTCGGCGAAGGCGTACTTGGCGGCGCTCAACCGCATGTTGGTGGCGACGGGCGGCGCCGGCGAGACGCCGGAGGGCGAGCAAGCCACCATCCGCATGACGGGCGATTGAGCGCGCCCTGATCGACCGTTCGGGCGCGGCGGCGCGCCGCAAGGAGCTCGCGCGATGGACGTTCAAGCCAAGCTGATGACGGCTGAAGACCTATGGGCGTTGCCGCCCTCTGAAGGGGTGCGCTACGAGCTGGTGAAAGGGGCGTTGATCGAGGTGGTGAGCGGCACGGGCGGCTTGCGCGGCATGCTTGAGGCGCGTACAGCGCGCCATCTGGCAAATTTTGTTGAGGACAATCGTCTGGGCTGCGTGACGGGCGCTAGCGGCGCTTTCATCTTGGCGCGCAATCCCGATGTGGTGCGCATCCCAGACGTTGCCTTCATCAGCAAGGCGCGAATGCCCAAGCCGATCCCGCAGAAATATCTGCCGCTCGCGCCTGACTTGGCGGTCGAGATCGTCTCGCCAAGCGATAGCGCCCTTGAAATGCGCCACAGAGTTCAAGATTACCTGAACTGCGGCGTGCGCATGGTCTGGATCGTCTACCCTGAGCTGCAGACAGTCGATTGCTACAGCCCAGCGGGCGTCCAGAGCTTGACAGTCGATGACGCTTTGGAAGGCGGCGACGTCCTGCCGAGCTTTCGCTTGCCGCTGCGCACGCTCTTCGCCGATCTCGTGGAATAATTCGCTTTCTATCTCTCCCATCTCGCTAGAAAGGCTCGATCATGACTCATCCGCCCTACGTCTACATCTACGATACGACGTTGCGCGATGGCACTCAGCGCGAGGGCATCTCGCTGAGCGTGCAAGATAAGATTCGCATCACCAAGCTGCTGGACGATCTCGGCGTGGCGTACATCGAGGGCGGCTGGCCCGGCTCGAATCCGAAAGATGCCGCTTACTTCGAGGCAGCGCGCGATCTGCCCCTCAAACACGCCAAACTCGCCGCCTTCGGCTCGACTTGCCGCGTCGGCAGCGCGCCTGCGGACGACGAGAACATCCAGATGTTGGTGCAGGCGCACACGCCCGTCGTCACGCTGGTCGGCAAGACGTGGCTGCTGCACGTCTACGAGGTTTTGCGCACCACGCCCGAGGAGAATTGCCGCCTGATCGCCGACTCGATCCGCTACCTGAAGGCGCTAGGCAAGGAGGTCATCTACGACGCCGAACACTTCTTCGATGGCTACAAGGCGGACAGCGAATACGCCCTTGAGACCCTCAAAGCGGCGCTCGCCGCCAACGCCGACTGGCTGACGCTCTGCGACACGAACGGCGGCACGCTCTACTGGGAGATCGAGGAGATCGTCTGCGCGGTGCGCCAAGCGCTGCCGCCGCACGTCAAGCTCGCCATCCACACCCACAACGATGGCGAGCTGGGCGTTGCCAACTCGCTTGCCGCCGTGCGGCAAGGCGCGACGATGGTACAAGGCACCATCAACGGCTACGGCGAGCGCTGCGGCAACGCCAATCTGTGCAGCATCATCCCCGATTTGATGCTCAAGATGAACGTGCCGTGCCTGCCCAATCCTGAAGCCCTCAAAAGCTTGACGCACGTGGCGCGCACGGTCGCCGAGATCGCCAACTTGCCGCCCGATAATCACTTGGCGTACGTCGGACGGAGCGCCTTCGCCCACAAAGGCGGCATTCACGTGGCAGCCATGCGCCGCACCGCCCAGAGCTACCAGCACATCGATCCGTCGCTGGTCGGCAACGAGATGCGCGTGCTGATCAGCGACCTGAGCGGGCGCGGCAACGTGCTGAGCAAGGCGGAAGAGTTCGGCATGGAAGTCTCCGGCGAGGCGGCGCGCCAAGTGCTGGAGGAGATCAAGCGCCTTGAGCATCTCGGCTATGCTTTCGAGGGCGCCGAGAGTTCAGTCGCGCTGATGCTCAAGCGCGCTCAGCCCGATTACAAGCCGCCCTTCGAGCTGATCGACTTCTTCGTGGTGGTGGAGAATCGGCGTGGGCGCGGCATGGTGGCAGAAGCGACCGTCAAGTTGGCGGTCGGCGATGCGGTCGTGCATACGGCGGCGGAGGGCAACGGTCCGGTCAATGCGCTGGATATCGCCCTGCGCAAGGCGCTCACGCCGCTCTATCCGCAGCTGGCGGACTTCACCCTCGCCGATTACAAGGTGCGCATCCTCGATGGGCACAACGGCTCAGCCGCCTTCACGCGCGTGCTGATCGAGACGCAGAGCGCGACCGAGCGCTGGAGCACCGTCGGCGCTGGCACGAACATCATCGAGGCGTCGTGGCGAGCGCTGGTCGATAGTGTCGAGTACGGCTTGACGATGGCAGCGCGCGCCTAGCGCAGCGTCAAGACGCGATAGCTCTCCGTGTAGAGCGGCGCGTCGGCGTCGAAGTCGGGGTCGCTGTTGGCGCGCAGGCGGCGAGCTAGCGCTTCGAGGTCTTTGACTTGGCTGCGATGCTGGCTGATCGCCTCGATCTTGCGGTCGAGGTGGGCGGTGATATCGACCTTGCAGTTCGGGGCGAGCGTGCCAGCTAGGTAAACTTGGCGGACTTTGTGCGGTTGCAGCCCTTCGTCGCGCCACAGCTCGATGAAAGTCAGGCGGTCGCGCGCGGAGGGGTAGACCGCCGCGAGCGCCGCCTCGCCGATGGCGCGATGATCGGGGTGATTGATGCCGCCGCTGAGCGTCCAGACCGTCTGTGGATCGTTGGTGATGACGATATCGGGGCGGATTTGGCGGATCAGGCGCGTGAGGTCGCGGCGCAAGCGCAGGGTGTGTTCCAGCTCGCCATCGGGGTAGCGCAGAAAGATGACTTGCTGCACGCCCAAGCAGGCGGCGGCGGCGCGCTGCTCCGCCTCGCGGATGGCGCTCAGCGCCTCTGAGGTCATCTCTGGATCGTCGCTGCCTTTATCGCCGCTGGTCGCTAGGACGTAGACGATCTGCTTGCCCGCCGCCGCCCATTTGGCGAGCAAGCCGCCGCTGAAGAACTCAGGGTCGTCCGGGTGGGCGTAGATCGCCATGACGCGCTCTGGAGGCGCATCAGCATTGGATACGTCGGACATTCAGCTACTCCCAAGCATCGGCGTCGGTTAAGTTGTCGTCGTCATCTTCGGAGACGGTTGGCGCGGCTTTGGGGCGTTTGGCGCCGCAGTCGCAGCCGCCGCTCTCGTGGCGAGCGCAGCCGCCTTGCGCTTTTTTCTCCAGCGCCTCCAGCTCGTCTAGCGGGATCAGGTCTTCGCGCTTGACGAGGTGGCGAATCTCGCCGACCAGCACTGTGACAGCATCCTGCAAGGGATGCACATCCAGCACTTTGCCCTCGCCGTGCGGCGTGCGGACGCGCTTGTTGCGTTTGGGCAGCCCTTTGCGCGCCTCGACGTACTGTTCGTACTCGTAGACGAGGCAGCAGCGCAGCCTGCCGCACATGCCAGTGATCTCGGACGGGTTGAGCGAAATGCCTTGCACCTTCGCCATCTTGATCGAGATCGGGCTGAACTCGGTCAGGAAGGTGGAACAGCAGCGCGGGATGCCGCAAGCGCCCATGCCACCGATCAGTTTCGCCACGTCGCGCGGACCGACTTGGCGCAACTCCACGCGGGCGGGGAAATTACTGCTCAGGGCGTTCTTCAAGCGGTTGACGTTGAGTTTGTTGTCCTCAGTGGCGTAGAGGACGGTCAGGAGCTCGCCGTTGTAGCTATACTGGGCGGCGAGGAACTTGCACTGCTCATAGCCGCCCAGCTGCGCGGCGATGGCGCGGCATTCGATCAGCGCCTCTGGCTGCTTCGCCTCCCACGTCTGCTTAAGCAGCAGGTCGCGCGGCGTGGCGAGGCGCAAGATTGGCTTGTAGTCGGTATGCCCTTCCTCCGGCGGATAAAACGCGGCGATCTCGCCCATTTGCTCGCCGCGCACCGTCTCCACGATGACGTGATCGCCGACTCTTAAGTCGGGCAGGGCGGAACAATCGAAGTGATACAACTTTCCGACGCGCTGAAAGCGCACGGCGGCGACGCGCGTCGGCGTGACGGGAACTGTCTGACTCATAAGCTAACAACCCAACTCTGTGCGTTCCTCTATCGTTGTGAGCCTTTAGTCTAGCCCTCAAGTGCGCTTTCGCGCAAACTCGCCTGAGCGACTCACGTCTGCCAGCGATTGATCGGTTGCACGGCGCTGATCGTGTACAGACGGCTCGGCTCGCTGCCCCACTGCTCGGCGATCTGCAGCGGCAGGTTGACGCCGTTGAGGTTCTGATAGCCGCCTTCGGGGCGCAGCGTATAGGGCAAGCGCCGTTTATCGCTGGGGCGGTAGCGCTCGACTTCCACAGCGGCAAGGCTGTAATCGGGCTTGAGGTAGAGCGTGGCAACAGCCTCAGGCTGAGCCTCCTCAAAGGCTTGGAAAGCGCGCTCTGCCACGGCGCGCAGGGTGATCCCTTCGCGGGTCAGCGGGGTGAGCAGCAAGGCGCGGAACGCCCATTGTTGGCGGCGCAGACTCTCGCGCAGGGACGGCTCAGTTTGTTCGTCGAGGCTCTCGACGTGCCGACCGAGCCGAATGCCCAGCAAGCGGCGCGTCTCTTGCCATAGCCAGCGATCAGGCTCAGCGTAGGCGGCTTCGACCGTGACAGTCAGCGGCAAGCCTAAAAAAGCCCGCTCACGTCGCTGCAAGGTCAGCACGACGGCTTCGAGGGGCAAGGGGCGCGTCGCATAGCGGGCTAGAACTGCCTCTTTCAGCAGATTGCGCGCCTCAAAATCACCTTTGGCGAGCGAGAGGAAAAAGGACATGGATGACTGCTCCAATAGCGATCAGCTCGATAACTTCGCCTATTGTACACAATACGATGCCTTTGATGATCGATAGAGACAAACAGCCCGCAATTTTGATTTTGTTGCGATACTTTCTTGACAATTCCTTGAGGCGCAAAAGCTTGACGCGCACTTCAATACGGCTATACAATGCTAATAAGGCAACTTTCTCCGTGTAGAAGGGGCAACGTTCGAGTGGCGCGTGTGTTGTAGTGCTTAGCACATCCGCCACGTGACGTGAGAGGGGGAGACCGCAGCGATGACGCCCAACAGCCAGTCTGAGAGCCAACCGACCGCTGATGAGTTGGCGCAGGTGCGCGCCTATCAAGAGTTCGTGCTGCATTACGAGGCGCTCGATGAGCAGATCGACCAATTATTGCAAGCGGCAGGCGGGCGTAGCGAAGACCTCTCCGACGAGGCTTACGTGCGCTACCGCGAGCTGGCTGCCCTGCGCGACCTCGCCTACAACCGCATGATGGAGCTGGGCAGCCGCCTGCTCGACGAGAGCTGAGCGTCCATAGTCACTACGACAACACCTTGAACGCGCCTTGACGCACTGCCCGAAGTGTGTCAGAGTTAAAGCTGCATCCCTCACAGCACGCTGGGAAGCAGCTTTATGCGTCCTTTGACAGTTATCGGGCTGATCTCCGGCACATCCGCCGACGGCATCGATGTGGCGCTCACGCGCATCAGCGGCGCGCCGCCCGCCCTCGCCATCGAACTCATCCTGCATCGAACCCTGCCTTACGCGCCCGAACTGCGCGCCGAGATTTTCGCCTGCTTCCGCCCTGAGTCGGGCAGCGTGGATCGGCTCTGCCGCTTGAACGCTGCGCTGGGCGAGGCGTACGCCGCCGCCATCTTGCAAGTGATCGCCGAGGCGGGCTTGACGCCTGAGCAAGTCGACCTGATCGGCTCGCACGGGCAGACCATCTGGTACGATCCGCCTCAAAACGGCGCGCGCGGCGACTATCTGGCGCTGGGCGATCCCTCCACCATCGCCGAGCGCACGGGCATCACCACTATCGGCAACTTTCGCGCCCGCGATCTGGCGGCGGGCGGACGCGGCGCGCCGCTGATCAGCTACATGGATTGGCTGCTCTTCAGGCATCCCAGCCAGCCGCGCGCCATTCAGAACATCGGCGGCATCGGCAACGTGACCGCTCTGCCGCCCTTGAACGACTCGCACAGCGCCCCGCTGAGCTTCGATACCGGCCCGGGCAACATGATCATCGATTATTGTGCCGAGCGCGCCACGAACGGCGCTTGGCACTACGACGTGGACGGGCAGTTAGCGGCGCGCGGCAAAGTCCACAGCGAGCTGCTCTTCAGCTTGCTGGCACATCCCTATCTGCATCAGCCGCCGCCCAAAGCCACCGGGCGCGAGCTCTTCGGCGTCCAGTTCGGTGCGCAGCTGTGGGAGCGCGCTACAGCGCTCGGCTTGCCGCCCGAAGATATCGTGGCGACCGCCACCGCTTTCACGGCGCAATCCATCGTGCAGGCATACCGCGACTGGTTGCCCCGCCCGCCGCAAGAAATTTACGTGTCGGGCGGCGGCGCTAAAAATCCGACGCTGCTCGCCATGCTGCAGGCGGGCTTTATGCACGCGCGCGTACAGCCGCACGAGGCGCTCGGCGTGCCGAGCCTCGCCAAAGAGGCGATGCTCTTCGCCCTACTCGCCTACGAGACGTGGCACGGACGCGCCAGCAGCCTGCCCGCGTTGACCGGCGTCAGACATCCGGTGCTGCTGGGCGAGATCGCCATCGGCAGGCTGTGGCACACACATACTGAGTAGCTCAGGAGTCGCCTATGATTCGTTGGGGAATCCTCAGCACGGGCAAGATCGCGCGCGCCTTCGCCGCCGCCTTGAAGACCATCCCCGATGCCAAGCTTTTGGCGGTCGGATCGCGCCATCGCGTCACAGCGGACGAGTTCGCCATCAACTTCGATCTGCCGCGCGCGTACGATAGCTACGCCGCGCTCGTCGCCGATCCAGACGTAGATATCGTCTACGTCGGCACGCCGCATCCCTTGCACGCCGAGAACGCGCTGATGTGCCTTCAGGCGGGCAAGCACGTCCTATGCGAGAAGCCTTTTGCCATGAACGCGACTCAGGCGCGCGCCATGATCGACCTCGCCCGCGAGAAGCGCCTGTTCCTGATGGAGGCGATGTGGACGCGCTTCATCCCCGCCGTGAAGCATGCCAAAGCCCTGATCGACCAAGGCGTCATCGGCAAGGTCTGGATGATGAGCGGCGCATTTTGCTTCCGCGCGCTCTTCAATCCCAAAGGGCGGCTCTTCGCCCCTGAGCTGGGCGGCGGCTCGCTCTTGGACGTCGGCGTGTATTTGCTGTCGTTCGCCTCGTGGCTGTTCGGCAAGCCCGTGCGCATCCAGAGCGCGGCGCGGCTGGGCAGCACGGGCGTGGATGAACACGCCGTCATGCAGCTGGTCTATGAGGGCGGCGAGCTGGCGGCGCTCACCTCGGCGGTCAGGCTGAAGATGCCCATCGAAGTGCTGCTGGCGGGCACGGAGGGTTACTTGACCCTACACGAGCCGTTCTACAAGACCAACCGTTTCACCATCACGCCTGTGGAGGGCGAACCGCAAACTTATACCGTCCCTTACGAAGGCAACGGCTACCAATTTCAAGCTATGGAGGTCATGCGTTGCCTGCGCGAGGGCTTGCTGGAGAGTCCCGTCATGCCGCTGGATGAGACGCTGCAGATCATGCAGACGATGGACGCCATTCGCGCGCAGTGGGGCTTGACCTATCCGAATGAATGACCATGAATGACTATGAGGTGGTCTTGCGCCCGATTGCGGGCGCGGCGCTGCACTTGAACGCGCCGATGGCGCGCTACACGGTGGCGCGCTTGGGCGGCGCAGCCGAGGCGCTCGTCCTCGCCGATTCAGTCGCCCTGCTGGAGGCGGCGGCGCGCGCGGCGTGGGCGCAAGGCTGGCAAGTGCGCATCCTCGGCGGCGGCGCCAACGTCTTGGTGGCGGATCGGGGCGTGCGCGGCGTGGTGATCGTCAACCGCGCCGCTCAGGTCAGCTTTGAGGAGTCGGGCGTCCTGATCGCGGAGAGCGGCGCGGCGCTGATCGGCTTGGCGCGCGCTTGCATCGAGCGCGGCTGGGATGGCTTGACGTGGGCGATTGGCATTCCGGGCACGCTGGGCGGCGCGGTCGTCAACAACGCCGGCGCCTACGGCGGCGAGATCGCGCAGCGCTTGCTCTGGGCGGAGATCGCTGAGCCTGAGCAACCGACTCGCCGCTGGGCGCCCGCCGAACTCGCCTACGCCTACCGCGAATCGGCGCTGAAGCGCTGCCAAGCGCCCTTCGCCGTGCTGAGAGCGGCGCTCCAGCTGCAACCGAACGCCGATCCTGAGGCGCTGCGCGCCCAAGCCGAGTCGCACAGCGCGCATCGGCGGCGCACGCAGCCCAACGGCGCCAGTCTGGGCAGCATGTTCAAGAATCCGCCCAATGATTACGCTGGCAGGTTGATCGAGGCGGCGGGCTTGAAAGGGACTCAGATCGGCGGCGTGCTGATCTCGCCGCAGCACGCCAATTGGTTCATCAACACGGGCGACGGCACAGCCGCCGATTACCTCGCCCTGATTCGCTTGGCACAGGAGCGCGTCGCGGCGCGGTTTGGCGTCCAGCTGGAGCTGGAAGTTGAGCTGATCGGTGATTTTTAGAGCTGAGCGCGTTAAAATGGTCGGTAAAATGCTTATGTAGACAGGATTTTTGCCATGTACGTAGGAGATATTGCGGGCAGGCGCGCTCTGTACACGCCAGAGGCGCTGGCTGTGATCGATAGCGGCAAAACGCCCCATCTGCACTTGACCTACCGCCAACTCAACGCGCGCGCCAATCGTCTGGCGAATTGGCTGCGCGTGCAAGGGATCGGCAAGGGCGATGTGGTCGGCATTTTGGCGCGCGACGGCGTGGAGTACCTCGATCTGTTCTTCGCTTGCGGCAAGCTGGGCGCGATCTTGGCGCTCTACAATTGGCGCTCGCATCCGCGCGAGCTGCTGGGCGTCCTGACCAACACGCAGCCGAAGTTGCTCTTCTTCAGCGGCGAGTTCGGCGAGTCGGCGCGCTTTTTGAAGCAAGCTTGTCCCTTTTTGCAGAGCATGGTGCATTACGAGGGCGGCGGCGTGCTGGGCAGCTACGATTACCTCGAGCTACTCGCCAACGCGCCTGAGACGCCTGTCCAGACCGACTCAGTTGAGGCGGAGGACATCGCCTGCCTGATCTTCACGGGCGGCACGACGGGCTTGCCCAAAGCCGCGCAGATCAGCCATCGCATGATCGCCTGGAACACCCTCAACACCATCATTCACGACCTGCGGCACGGCGATGTCACAGTGAACGTCTTCCCGATGTTCCACACGGGCGGCTTGCTGGTTTACACGACGCCGCTGCTGATTCTGGGCGGCACGGTCGTGCTGACCCGCCAATTTGACGCCGCCCAAGTGCTGGACTTGATCCAGCAGTACGGCGCGACGGTCTTCGCCGGCGTGCCGACCATGTATCAGATGATGACGCAAGCGCCTAACTGGGCGAGCGCCGACCTGAGCAAGCTGCGCTTCTGCACCAGCGGCGGCGCGCCGCTGCCCGTCACGCTTGTGGAGCAGTTCCAGCGCGAGAAGGGCGTGCGCTTCAAGCAGGGCTTCGGCATGACTGAGTTCGGACCGGGCATCTTCGCCCTCGCGCCTGAAGACGCCATCCGCAAGGCAGGCAGCATCGGCAGACCGAACTTCTTTGTGGATGCGCGCGTGGTGGATGATGACAATCAGCCCGTGCCTGTAGGTGAGATCGGCGAGCTGGTGCTGAAGGGGCAATCGGCGCTCTCCGGTTATTACAACAACCCTGAGGCGAGCGCGGCTGCTTTCGATGCGCAGGGCTGGTTCCACACGGGCGATCTGGCGCGCTGCGACGAGGAAGGCTACTTCTACATCGTCGACCGCAAGAAAGATATGTTCATCAGCGGCGGCGAGAATGTCTATCCGGCTGAGATCGAGCAGGTGCTGTACAAGCACCCGGCTGTGCATCAGTGCGCTGTGATCGGCGTCCCCGATCCCAAGTGGGGCGAGGTTGGCAAAGCCTGCGTGGTGCTGAAGCCCAATGCAAGCGCCACGCCCGAAGAGCTGATCGCCCATATGAGCCAGCATCTAGCGCGCTACAAAGTGCCCAAGAGCGTCGAGATCATGAGCGCGCTGCCCATCTCCGCCGCCGGCAAGATTCTCAAGCGCGAGCTGCGCGCCATGTTTGTGCAGAATGCCGAAACACGCTGAAAGGACTCGCCATGCCCAAAGTTGAAGTCGGTGCGCGCGCCAGCCGCACCAAAACCATCACCGACGCCGATATCCGCGCTTTTGCGGCTGCCAGCGGCGATACCAACTCGATCCACCTCGATGAGGAATACGCGAAGACCACGCGCTTTGGCAGGCGCATCGCGCACGGGATGCTGACCGCCAGCTTGATCAGCGCCGTGCTGGGCAACGATCTGCCCGGCATGGGCACCATCTACCTGAGCCAGACCCTGCACTTCAAAGCGCCTGTCTACCTTGACGACACGATCACTGCCAGCGTGGAGGTGACCGCTTTCCGTGAGGATAAGCGCATCGCTACGCTACGCACGCTCTGCACCAATCAGGACGGGACGGTCGTGCTGGAGGGCGAAGCGACGGTCATCGCGCCCAAAGAGGCTTCCTAACGTTTGTTAGGAATTTCACAGATGTGCAAAGCCGCAACATTTTTCCGAGTTTTATTGAACTATTGCAAGTTTGGCAGGTCGCGCTATATTCAAGCTTGCGCTCTGATGCGCAAGTTGGCTGACCCACAATCTACAGTTTCCACATGAGGAAATGCTTATGCGTAACAAATTGGTTGCCTTTCTTTTGATCGCTGCCGTCGTGTTTGGCGCACTTGGCACGCTGAACGTCCGCGCGCAGGATGCCACCCTGCTGATCTGGGCGGATGATACGCGCGCCCCAATCCTCGAGGCGCTCGGCGCCAAGTTCAAGGAAGAGTTCGGCGTAAACGTCAAGGTGCAGCAGCTCGGCTTCGGCGATATCCGCTCGCAAGTTAAGACTGCCTCGCCCGCCGGCGAAGGTCCGGACATTTTCGTGGGCGCCCACGACTGGATCGGCGAACTCTCGAAGGACGGTCTGCTTGAGCCGCTAGACTTGGGCGATCTGGCTGAGAAGTTCACGCAGGCGTCGCTAGATGGCTTCACCTACGAAGGCGTGCTGTACGGGATGCCCTACGCCGTCGAGAACGTCGCTTTCGTCTACAACCCTGAGATCGTGACCGAAGTGCCCAAGGACTTCGACGAAGTCCGCAAGCTCTCCGAAGAGCTGATTAAGGCTGGTACGGTCAAGTACGGTTTCGTGCGCCAGAGCGGCGACCCCTACCACTTCTTCCCCATCCAGACCGCGTTCGGCGGCTACGTCTTCGGCTTTGAGGAAGGCGTCGGCTACAACGCTCAGGACTTGGGCATCGATAGCGAGGGCAGCATCGCCGCCCTGAAGTGGTTCGAGGGCATGGTCAAGGATGGCTTGCAGCCCGCCGGCGTGGACTACGACGTGATGCACACGCTCTTCACCAACAAGGAAGCGGCGATGATCATCACCGGTCCGTGGGCGCTGGGCGACCGTCTGCGCCCGAGCGGCGTCCCGTACAAGATCGCGCCGATCCCCGGCGGCGGCAGACCCTTCCTCGGCGTGCAGGGCTTCATGATCAACGCCTTCAGCAAGAACAAGGAACTCGCCAAGACCTTCCTGTTCGACTTCATCGCCGCTGAGGACATCGAAGTGACCGCTACTGGCAAAGACGGCGTGGAGCGCACGGGCATCCCGATGGTGTTGTTCGGCTTCGACCGTCCCTCCGCCTTCCTGCCCGCCCTTGAGAAGCTGGAAGACCCCGACCTGATCGCCTTCGGCGAGGCGGGCGTGAACGGCTTGGCAATGCCGGCGATCCCGGAGATGGCTTCGGTGTGGCAGGCGTGGGGCAACGCCGTCGAGGCGGTGGCGAATCAGCAGGTCAGCGCTGAGGAAGCTTTCAAGACCGCAGCCGAGCAGATTCGTAACTTGCTCAAGTAAGCACAGCGCACTTCACCCACCAGTGAAGGAAGGCAATAAGGGCGGGAGGCTTTCCCGCCCTTATGTGTAAGCACAATTTTGATTGAGGCGTAATTTAACTTCATTGGCTGAAAGGAGAGCGGCTCTCACCCGCCGCAACCGCGTTTATGACCACAGGTACGCTGACGCGACAGCCATCAGTTCAGCCTGCCATCCCCGGCGTAGTTACTTTGGTTCTGCGCTACATCGGCTTGATGGTGGTGGATGCTTTCGCTCTTTGGCTGATCTTCTCGCTCATCAACGACGGAATTTGGGAACTCGCCGTTGCCATCGGCTTGATCACCCTCTTTGTCAACATCATCAATCTGCGCCCAGAACTCAAGCCGCTGCGCTGGATGTCGCCCGCTTTTGCGCTCCTAGCGCTCGGCGTGATCTACCCGATTGTCTACACCGTCTACGTCGCCTTCACCAACTACGGCGACGGTCACCTGCTGACCAAGACACAAGTGGTGCGCCTGCTGGAGAGCCGCACCTTTGTGCCAGAGACGGGCGTGCGCTATCGCTGGGAGGCGTTCATCAACGAGGCGGGCGAGTACGCCCTCTGGCTGACCGCGCCCGACGGCAGCGCCTTTTTCGTGGTCGGGCAGGGCGAGCTGCAGCCCGTCAGCGGCGATATCCCGGAGACTTTTCAAGGCTTTCGGCGCGCCACCCGCGCAGAGCGCACTCGCCTGCTGACCGCAGCCGCCACTCAGCAATTTGGACCTGAGGATAACCGCCTGAGCGTCACTCGCGATTTTGTGGCAGTGCTGGAACAGCGCTTCAGCTATGATCGGGCGACGGATAGCATCACCGACAGGCAGACGGGCGCGGTCTTCACGGCAGATGATGAGATCGGCTTCTTCGTAGACCGCGCCGCCTTCGAAGCCGCCCGCGCCCAAAACCCCGAAGCGCGCGCCAGCGATTTCGTGATGAAGATCGAGGGTTTCCCCGCCGGCGTCGGCTATCGGACGGTCATCGGCTTCACCAACTTCGACCGATTCTTCAACAGTCCCGCCCTGCGCGGACCGCTGCTGAGCATTTTCACGTGGACGGTCGTCTTCGCGTTCTCCTCAGTGGCGAGCACTTTCGCGCTCGGCTTGCTGGTGGCGCTGCTGATGCAAGGCAAGTTCTTCGGGCGGCGCTTTTTCCGCACCATGCTGATCGTGCCGTATGCCATCCCCGCCCTGATCTCAGTTGTGACGTGGCGCGGCATGTTTCAGCCGCAGTTCGGCGTCTTCAGCCAGATCATCCCCGGCTTGCCGAACGTCTTCGCCGATGGCACGCTGACGCGCATCGCCATTCTGATCGTGAACTTGTGGCTGGGCTACCCGTATTTCATGCTGGTCTGCAGCGGCGCTCTGGCAGCCATCCCCGCTGATCTGTACGAGGCTGCTCAAGTGGACGGCGCTAACCGTTTTCAAGCGTTCCGCTTCATCACCTTGCCGCTCTTGCTCGTCTCCATCGGTCCGCTGCTGATCAGCTCGTTCACCTTCAATTTCAACAACTACACGCTGATCGCTGCCTTCAACGACGGCAACCCTGTCATCGCTGATTCGCCCATCCCAGCCGGGCAAACGGACATTTTGATCAGCTACACCTATCGCATCGCCTTCTCAGGGCAGGGCGGCGCCGATTTCGGCTTTGCCTCTGCCATCTCGATCATCATTTTCATCATCGTCGGCACGGTCACCATCATGCAAATGGGCTTGACGCGGCGTTGGGAGGAGGTCTCTCGAAATGTCTAGCATCTCGCAACCGATTGGGCAAGTATCGCGCGTTCAGCAAGGCGGCTTGACCTTCAAACAGCGCCGTCAGCTGCAAAACGCCGTGCGTTACGTCATCCTGACCATTTTGATCATCTTTGCGATCTTCCCAGTCTTGTGGATCGTCAGCGCCTCACTCAATCCGCTGCAGAGCATGGCGAGTCAGCGCTTGATCCCCAACGTCTCTGACCCCGCGCTGCTGCTCAAGAACTACACCGACCTGCTGGGCAACCCAGATCGCTACCCGTTCTTCCGCTGGCTGCTGAACTCGACGCTGGTCGCCTCCGTGACGGCGATTGGCATCGTCTCGATCACGGCGCCGGCGGCGTACGCCTTCTCGCGCTTCAACTTCAAGGGTCGGCGTAACCTGCTGCTGTTCATGCTCTTGGTGCAGGTCTTCCCGAACCTGTTGGCGATGGTCTCGATCTTCTTGATGCTGCAGCAGTTGGGCGTGTATTTGCCCTTCATCGGCTTCAACACGCCGGGCGGCTTGATCTTGGTCTACATCGGCGGCGCGATGGGCACTAACATCTGGCTGATGAAAGGCTTCTTCGATGCCATCCCGCGCGAGCTGGATGAGGCGGCGCTCGTCGATGGCGCCACCATCGTGCAGACGTACATCCGCATCATCTTGCCGGCGGCGCGCCCGATCCTGATCGTGATCGGCGTGCTATCCTTCGTGGGCATCTTCAACGAGTTCGTGTTGGCGCGCGTGCTGCTGCGCGATAAAGAGACGTGGACGCTGATGGTGGGCTTGTACGTCAATTTCGTCAGCAGCAACTTCGCTAACCAATGGGGCTTGTTCGCAGCAGGCGCCGTGATCGGCATGTTGCCGACCCTGATCGTCTACCTCGTATTGCAGGATCAAATCGCCAGCGGCACGACCGCCGGCGCTGTGAAGGGCTAGGTCACGCGGATGGGCAAGCGCAGCGCCTCGCCGCCGCTCTGAGAGAACCACGTCACGCCCTCACGCACGAGGTCTAGCTCTAACAGGTACTCGCCCGCTTCAGATGGCGCTCGAAAGCTCAGGTTGAGCGCGACGCTCTAGGCGGGCGAGACCGTTTGCGGCAAGGGCAGGCGCTCCCAAGCGGAGGCTTGCCCGTCTTTCAGCCAGCGGCAGGCGATGTTCACGCCGAAGCGGCTCTGCTCTGCGGGCAGCCACAGCGCCGTGCCGATGTTCCGCGCTATGACGCGAAGGGTGAAGGGCTCATCGGCGCGGAGGGCTTGTGGCGGCGCTTGAGTCTGCCATCTAACTTGATAAGGCGAGACGTCAAAGCGCAAAGCGCGCTGACCGCGTGCCGCCAGCCCGCGCAGCGCTCTGCCCATGCCCAGCGCCCGCAAGACGGCTGAGAGGGGCGCCCACAGCTTGACGGCGAGGCTTAGATTCAGACGACGGGCGCGCAGCATCTCGCTCAGCTCCACCCACAGGGTGCGGTAGGGACGCACAAGCTTCAGAGTCGGCTTGCCCACGTCGGGGGCGCGGCACGGTTGCGCCGCCCAAGTCAGCAACTCGGCGCTGGTGGCTTGATAAGTGTAGCGCTCTGCCAACAGCCGCCGCGCCCTCTGACGCATGTGCGCGTTGTGCTCAGGCTGGGCGCAGGCGAGCAGCCGCTCCGCAAGCGCTTCGGCGTCTCCTTGCGGATAGGTGAAGCCCGCGCCGTAGGCGGCGACGCTCTGCGCTAGTTCTGTCAGGTCGGAGGAGACGCACGGCAAGCCCGCTCGCAACCAGTCCAGAATGCGCGTACGGCTGCCCAGCAGAGTCTCATAGGCGAAGCGATCTACGTTGACCGCCACGTCGCTCTCAAGATAGAGGTTGATTAGGTCTTGCGCCTCAAGCCAGCCGCATAAGTGATAGCGCGCGCGGTGAGTCGACTCGGCGATCAGGCTCTCAAAGCGCCGATAGGTGAAATCGTCGTGTCCGTAGATCGTGCCGCCCGTAGAGGCGAAGTGCGCTCTTGGCTCAAGGCTGAAGACGCGCTCTAGCGCCTTGAAAAGGGTGTCTACGTCCGTCCAGGTGTTGTAGCCGCCGCTGTAGAGGATCAAGAAAGCGTCCTCAGGCACTTTCGCGCCGCGCAGATAGCGCCCCGTCGCCCTGAAGGGCGTCTCTTCGGCGGCGATGGGGATGGTCGTGACGAAAGAATAGCCGCACGTCCACTGATTGAGCCGTCCCCACATGCCCAGCTCGCCCACCACCGACCACTGCTGCCGCTCCGAAACGGCGGAGAACTTATCGCCGCGCTCAAGGGCGCAGCGCTCGAAGTTCCAGAAGTGCGCAAGGTACTGATCGTCAGCATAGAGCAGCGCTTTGAGCTGCGCCTCTGCCATCACGCTGCCGTACAGATCGCACCACAAAGGCAGCGCGCCGACGTTGGCGGCGGCGACGCTGGCAGCGGGCGTAGTGACGGCAATGGCGCACTCCGGCGCGAAGGCTTCGATCAGCGGGCGCATGGCGCGCGGATCGTGCCAGACGACGTCATGTACGTTGTGATAGATGAAATTCGCCATCTCCGTGCTGAGGATCGTCGGCGCGTCGTCGGGGTAGATGCCCGCCATGCGATTGCCGATCAAACAGACCTGATGTCCTGCTGCGCGCAGCACGGAAACGAAATGCCAGGTGCGCAGACTCGGACCGGCGAGGCGATATGGCTCGAAGGGCAGCGGCGCAAAACCGAGGAGCAAGACGCGCGTCATAGCCTTAGAGGGGCAGCCGTTCGATGATCGTCCGCTTTTCGTAGCGGCACAGGTAGCGAATGCCAGCTACTCTAGCGCAGTTATGAGCAGCTTGAAAGTCTTGGGCAATGCTCTGAGCGTGATGGGCATCGCTGCCGATGGTGATGTCTTCGCCGCCCATCTCAACGTACCAACGCAGGGCTTCCAGCGTTGGATGCAGCTGCGCAGAAGGCACGCGCAAGCCTTTCGTGTTGATCTCCGGCGTGATGCGGTGATCCAAGCAGGCTTGCCACACAGCACGGAAATCCGCCTCATGGGCGAGCGCATTAAAACTGCCATAGTAGCTCTGCCCCAGTCGCTTGGGTAAATCGACGTGGGCAAGAATGTCGAAGCCGCCGTGTGCGATCATTCGCGTCAGCTCGGCAAAGTACTCATGGTAGGCTCGTTGCGGCGTGCGCGCTCGGAAGTAATTCTCATTGAAGACGTTTTCGTTACCCACCCAGTGCAGGCTGCCAAGCACCACATCGTAAGAATACGCCTCTAAGATTGGGCGGACGCGCGCCCACCAGCGATGCGGCTCGCCCACTTCTATCGCCGCCAAGATTTTCAGCTGCGGGAAGCGCTCGCGGCAAAACTGTATATCCTCAAAGTAGCGTACAGGATCGTAAAAGCCGAGATCGAGATCGAGAGGGTGGCTGTTGAGATGATCGGTGAAGGCAATCTCCTGCACGCCAAGCTGAAGCGCTTGTTCACACATGGCGATCATCGGTATCTGGCAGTCAAGACTGTTATCGGTGTGGACGTGATAATCGTACAGGCGCATTAGGCAGTTCCTCAGAGTGAGCCAATCTTACCTCAGAGGCGAGGGCTTTCCCAAAGTGGCTAGGTTTGGCGCGCTCGCCGCCTGATCGCTTGACGTAGCCTAGCCGCTTATCTTATACTCTCCTACGCCATTTTTCTAATCTTATCGAGCGATGCTTAGAAGAACGCGGAAAATCCTATGCAGCGCGAGCGAGTAGCCGATGATATCTACATCTTCACCAGTGAACGCTATGCTCAAGTGACTGCTGCCGCCGTCATCACCAACGAAGGCGCCATCCTGATCGATACGTTGCTCTACCCCGACGAAACGCGCCAGATCAAGCAGTTCGTGGAAAACCGACTGGGCTGTCCTGTCCGCTACGTGGTCAACACGCACTACCACGCCGATCACACCTACGGCACGTGCCTATTCCCGAACGCCACTGTGATCGCCCATCAGCGCTGTGCCGAGCTGCTGGAGCAGCGCGGACGCGCGAGCCTCGCCCAAGCCCAAGCCGCCTTGCCCGAACTGAGCGAGGTACGCCTCGTCATCCCGACCCTACTCATCAAAGACACAACCTTCAGCCTGACGCTGGGCAATAAAACTATCCTGATGTGGCATACGCCCGGTCACAGCCCCGATTCGATCACGTGCCTCGCCCGCGAGGATCGCGTGCTGTTCGCCGCCGATACGGTCATGGCGCTGCCCTACTTCGTGGATGGCGATTACAATGAGCTGCTCAGCGCCCTTGAGCGCTTGCAGCACAACAACTTCGAGAACATCGTGCAAGGGCATGGCGAGGTGATCCTGCGCGGCGAGATCGAGGAAAAACTGCGCAGCGATATCACTTACCTGCGCGCTCTGCGCAAGCACGTCGAGATCGCGCTCAGCAAAGCCGATCCGCACGCCTATCTGCGCAACGTGGACATCGAGCAGTGCGGCAAGAGTCGCGTTTTGCTCAACGGCACAGTTCAGCAGCTGCATCGGGATAATCTGCTGGCGCTTTTCGAGCGCATTCGGCAAGCCTCTCAGCCTGTGGAGACCAAGTGAAGATGCGAAGGCACGCCGCGCCTTTTCTCGTCTGCCTGAGCCTGTGTGCTGCGGCGCTGGCGTGCAACTTGCTGAGCGCGCCTGAGCTTGCCCCCACGCCCATGCCGACTGCTGCGCCCCTCCTAGACGACGGATCGCGCCCGCAAGTGGTCATCGAGGCGCCACCCGATGGCGCGCAGGTGATCGTAGGCGAGCAAGTGATCATCCGCGTGCGCGCCATCGATAGCGTTGGCATCACGCGCGTCGAGCTGCGCGAAGGCGAGCGCGTAGTCGCCATTCAGCCCTCGCCCGACCCGATCCGCGAATTTCAAGCCCTCTTGCCCTACATCGCAAGGCAGAGCGGCGCGCTCACGCTCTCGGTGATCGTCTATCGGCGCGGCGTGGCGAGCGCGCCCGCCACACTCAACTTGCAAGCGGTCACGCAGGCGGGCGCCACGCAGCGCGCGGCGCAAGTCTGCACGGCGCAAGTCAACGTCAACAACCTGAACTTGCGGCGCGGCGATAGCACCGCCACTGGGATCATCACCAAGCTCTCGCTCGGCGAGCGCTTGAGCGTGCTGGGTCGGAACGCCAGCGGCACGTGGTATCGCGTGCAACGCGCCAATGGGCTGGTCGGCTGGGTCAGCGCGCAATACATCATCCCAGATGGCGATTGCGCCAACGCGCCCGTTGTGCAGCCATGAGCGCCTCGCGCTTATCCGTGATCATCCCGAATTGGAACGGCGTGGCGCACTTGCCGACCTGCCTCGCCGCCTTGCGCGCGCAGACCTACCCCGATCTAGAGATCATCGTGGTGGATAACGCCAGCAGCGATGGCTCGCAGGCGTTCATCTGCGCCGAATTTCCCGAAGTCCGCCTGATCGAGCTGCCTGAGAATCGCGGCTTCACGGGCGCCTGCAATGTGGGTCTGGGCGCGGCGGGCGGAGAGTTCCTCGCCTTGCTAAATAACGATACCGAAGCCGATCCGCGCTGGGCGGAGGAGATCGCCGCGTGCTTCGGACGGCATCCTGAGGCGGGCATCGTCGCCTCGAAGATGCTCTTGTTTGATCGGCGCGACGTCTTCCACACGGCAGGCGATTTCTACACCATCGATGGCAAAGCGGGCAATCGGGGCGTGTGGCAGCGCGATGAAGGGCAGTACGAGCGCGAGGAATACGTCTTCAGCGCCTGTGGCGGCGCAGCTGCTTATCGGCGGGCGATGCTCGATCAGATCGGTCTGCTGGACGACGACTTCTTCTTCAGTATGGAGGACGTCGACCTCGCTTGGCGGGCTAACCTCGCCGATTGGCGCTGTGTGTATGCGCCGAAAGCGGTCGTCTACCACAAGCTCTCGGCGACGGGCGGCGGCGCGACCGCCAGCTTCTACGACGGGCGCAACGCGCTGTGGGTCATCGCCAAGAATTATCCCGCCTCTCTGTGGCGGAAGCATTGGCGGCGGATTTTAGCCGCCCAGTGGCAGATCGCGTGGCAGGCGTTGCGGGCTTGGCGCGGCGCGGCGGCGCGCGCCAAGCTGCGCGGCATGATCGCGGGCATCTTGGGCTTGCCGCGCGCCCTCAAAAAGCGACGCGCTATTCAGGCAGGGCGGCGCATCAGCGACTCGGCGCTTGAGGCGCTGCTGAGCGACTCGCCGCCGTGAATGCTACATCATTGCCTCTCGGCTTTCTCTCTTGCACCTCGTTTATAAAAGTTTTACAATTTGTAGTGTTCAGGAGGTACACTATGTCTCGCTTTCTCTTGCTATTAGCTATCTTTCTACTGTTGACCCCTCAGGACGTCTCGGCTCAAGAGCGAACGCCAACGCCCCGTCCAAAGACTGTGGAGTATGTTGTAACCGCTGAGTCGGCTAATTTGCGAAGCGGTCCCGGCACAAACTTCAGTCGCGTAGGTTCGGTGTCTAGGGGCGACATTCTGCTGATCTACGATGAGACCCCAGCTGTGAGCGGTTGGTTGCGAATTTATCGTGAAGGGCAAGAAGACGCGTATATCGCCGACTTTCT
>CALKXH010000123.1 GCA_938005675.1 uncultured Anaerolineae bacterium | reverse complement strand
GTGCAAGCGTTGTAGTTTGCGCCAAGCACAAGCGCAAAATCGGTGTCGGTGTTGGGATCGGGCTGCTCGATCACGTTTCTAGCGCTCAGATTGAGGGCGCGCAGCAGCAGGCGCAAGCTGTTCGGCTTCGCGCCGCCTGTGTAATCGTAGAGTTGCGTGCGAGCGCTGCGCTCGCTCTCGCCCATCGGCTGTGGCGTGAAGCCCTCCCAAGCGAGGCGCTCGGCGACGACCCGATCCCAATCGGCGTTGCCGCTGCCGTTGTAGATAGCTACCGTCGGCAACTCGCGGCGGAGCGTATTGACAGCGGGCGGGGTAAAAAACTTGACTAACTCAGCGCGGATCGCCTCCCGCTTCGGCACGAGCACGGCGGCGCCTTGCGGAGTCTGCCAGCTGGTCACTTGCTGGCTGCTGATGAAGTAGCTGCGCAGAGTCAGGTTCTCAAGGTTGAGCGCGATAGGTAGCAAACTGAGCAGATCGCTCAAGGTCAGGTCTGTTTTGACGATCTTGGTCAGGCTATCCCAGAGTTGGGGCAGCTGCTCCAGCTGACCGCGCTCGCGCAGCGCCTGAAAGATGGCGCGCAGCACGGCTTGTTGGCGGCGGTTGCGATCAAAATCGCTCGTGCCGTTGCGCGAACGCACATACCACAGCGCGAAAGCGCCATCCATACGGTAGACGCCCGTTTTCAGCGTGAAGAGCTGATAATTTGCCAGCACGTTCGGGTTGGCGCCCTCGCGCAAGCGATAATCCGTGATCGGGCAGTCGACGGCGACCTCAATGCCGCCGAGCTGATCGATGATGGTCTTGAAGCCCTCGAAGTTCACTTGGGCGTAGCGGTCGATGCGGATGCCGAGGTTGTAGCGCAGCGTGGCGATCAACGTGCCGACGCCGCCGCCGTTCAACTTGTACAGATCGCCCCACAAGCTGGCAGTATTGATGCGATCATAGCCGTAATCAGGGATGTAGACGTACAGGTCGCGCGGTAGAGAGAGCAAGCTGACCGCCCCAGCCGTGCGGTTGATGCTCACGATCACGAGTGTGTCTGTGCGGTAGTCGGTAGCGCCGGGGCGCTTATCGCTGCCGATCAGCAAGATGTTGAAGAAATCATAAGCGCCCACCTCAATGGGCGGCATCGCGCCGACTTCGAGGGTGGGCGGCGGCGGCGTATCGGTCGGCAGGGGCGTGATGCTAGGCGTGAGGGTGATGGTCGGCGTGTGGCTGGGCGTGAAAGTCCGCGAGGGGGTGAAGGTTGGGCTGGGCGTGAAGGTGCGCGTGCGCGTCGGTGTGCGGGTCGCGGTGGGCGTGCGCGTCGGGCTGATGGTGAAGGTCGGGCTGGCGGTCAGGGTATGGGTGGGCGTCCACGTGGGCGGGAGGGTCGGCGCGGGGCGAGTTGGCGTGGGCGTGAGGGCTTGGACGAGCAGGATGCTCTGCAAAGCGGCGCGCGTGCTTTCCGCTTGGGCGAGCTGAATCGCCTGCTCAGCGGCGTTGCGCTGCAGGAGCAGCGCGCTGAGCGAGAGAATGACTCCTAGTGCGATGAGCGGGACGATCAAGCCGATAGAGCGTTTCACCGTTCTCAAGCGACCTCTTGGCGCAGCCCTTAAGCATAGCGCATCCGAGCGATTTGGGGCGCAAGAGGTCGCACAGGCGGAGTCGCCTCGCCTATGGGCTGAGCGCGCTGCACGCTCCTGAAGACTCTTAAACATCAAGTGTTAGAATAGGGCGTGTTGGCGAGTCCCGAAGGAGCTGAGAAATGTTCAATCACGTTTTACGGGCGGCGATGCCCCGACTGACGAATCCGCTGTTTGCTTACTACACGCGGCGGTTGCGTTTGTCGCGCATCGCGTGGCAGAGCTGGCTGATCTTTCTGCTGGGCGCGGGCTTGGGCATCGGGCTGGGCGTGTTCGTCATCACGACGCCACGATTCCTCCGTTATGGTTATGACCTATCTGGGCAAGTTGCCTCGTGGCTTTTCTATCCCGCCCTGCTGCTGCTCTTGGTGAGCGATGCTGTGTACGCTTTCACGGCGCTGGGCGCGGCGCATCAGCTGCGCGTGCGTCAGGGACAGTTAGATGAATTACGCCTGAGCGACGTTGAAGAACACGGAATTGTTGCCGCTACGTTTGCAGCGTGGCAGCTGCGCGTGTGGCGCTTCGTAGCACTTGAGTGCGCTTTGCGCGTGGCGTTAGTCGCTTTTAACTTCACGTTTTTTGTATCGCCAGAGAATAGAATGTTCTCATACTCTGGAATCCAATTAGCTTTCAACATTACTGGTTTTGTAGTTATCACCATTACTTATGCTTTTGAACCGCTGTGGCGGATGCGTGTGCTGGGCAGCACGGCGTTGCTGTGGGGCGTGCGCTTGAATAACCCCGTGCTGGCAGGCGTATTCACTTTTGCGGCAGCGTTGGCATCTCACGGGATTGCCTTCGGCGCGTTCGTGTACATAGTATTCGTCATAATAAGTTTTGCTTGGAATTTTTCGCCGCAACTCGACCACATTCTCGGCATGGTGATTTTCGTCTGGCTCATCCCGCGCTTCAGCCACTTCTGGCTAACCCAGCTAAGTTTGCAGGCGCTCGTCCGCTTTTTGAAGCGCGTTAGACGCTAGACCGACGGTCGAGTTGAGAACGGTCAAGGGGCGAGCGCTCGTCAACTTTTCAGGTGCGGCAGGCAACTATGATCGATTACTTCCTCAGGCAGCTCGTCTACCCGACGCGCAATCCGCTCTATCAGCTGGATACCCGCCAATTCTGCGAGGAACGCCTGCGCCGTGACGCCCAGCTGATCGTGGCAGCGGGCATCGGAGCAGCCGTGCTGTGGTGGCTGATCGAGATGATCTGGTTGGGCGGCGACAGCTCGGAGTTGTATCTAACAGTCTTGGTGGCGCTTTTTTTCGGCTCGTTGGCAGTCGCGCTGGCTGCCAACAGCTTTTATATCATCAAAGCCGTCGACAGCATCCAGCAAGAGACCTCCGGCGGCAGGTGGGATTTGCTGCGGCTCTCGCGCTTGCCGCCGCGCGAGATTGCGCTGGCGAAATACGCGGTCGTGCAGCTGCGCGTTTGGCGCGTGGTGGCGCTGGAGTTCGCCCTGCGCGCCGCCGTGCTGACCCTCGTCGTGCTGCCTTCGGTGCGGCTGGGTTTTTCGTTGGCGCTCACGCTGACCGTCACGGCGATCTTTTTGGCGAGCTTGTATCTGTTGGAGGTCTGGTGGCGAATGCGCGCCGTGATCAGTCTCGGCTTGCTGCTGGCGCTGGTCTTCCCCAGCCCAGTGCGCGCTGTGACGGCGGGGGCGCTGAGCGTGATCGGCTTGCAAGCCTTGCAGATAGGCTATCTGGCGGCTTGCTACGGCTTGCTGCTGATCTTGCTGCTGAGCGAGTTCACGCTCGGCTTCCTATGCGGGATGCCTTTTTGCGCTTTGCTGGCGGTGGGCGGCACGCTTCTCTCTTACGAATCGGTCACAGAGAGGGCGCTGCGGCGCTTCAGCCAGCATATCTGATCAGTCAAGAGGGCTGAATGCTGATCAATTTCTGATGCAACGCGCCAAGGCGCTTTGCGTATGATATGATCACAACGTACTGTGTCTGTGAGGTTGATATCCCATGAGCGACGAACCCAAATTCGAGCAAGCCGCCTCTTCGCAAGCGGAGGGCGCTTCGAGCGAGCCAGAGATGCCTCTAGCGGGCTTTTTGCACCATCAGCGCAAAGCGGCTGAGGCGGCTCTGAAAGCGCTGGGCGCCTTCATCCCGCCCGATTTTCGCAAGTACAGCCGCGAGGCGCGCGAGGAGTATTTGAAGTCCTTCAAGGTGCTGATCGAAGGCGCCCGCGCCACCGTGGAGCGCGAAATCAAGCGCGCGCGCGGCGAGAAGGGCGACGACGATCAGCCCAGCCGCCCCAGCACCACCGGCAAGACCAAAGTCAAGGTCGAAGTGAACTGAATCGGCGCGGGCTAGGGGCGTTCGGTCGCCTCTAGCCGCCCCGCTCCGTCCAGACGACTTGATGCGCCTTGAGAGCCTCCAACAGAGCGATGAAATCCTGAGGGCGCATCTCGGCGCCTTCGTGCCAGCGCTGCTCCTCAGCTTGCAGCAGACGGCGCTGCTGCGCCAGCTCGCGCAGGGGCAGTTTCTCTTGAAGCACGGCGCTGCGCGGCATCAGTTGGATGAACTCGGCGAAGAGCGCCTCGTCCGCCTCTTTGGCTGAGATCAGCGTGTAGAGCGCGGCGCTCTCTTCATCTTGCAGCAACTGCAACGCCAAGAGGATCGAGCCGCGCGGCGCGCGCGGCGAGCCGCGCTTGACCGTGAAGCGCCACGCGAGGACGTTCACGCGCTGCGCCAGATCGAAGTTGACTTCGGAGAGGCGCTTCGGGCGCGCGTCACGCAGCGTGATCTTATCCCCTTTCAGGCGCAGGGAGCGCCCGCTCTTCCAGACGCGCTTCAGCAAGCTATCCGCGAGCGCCATCGCCCCTAGTGCGCCGCCGCCCGCCACGATCACCCTCAAACAGGCGCTCTCTTCGCCGCTGAGCAGGTTGCCCAGCAACCACAGCAACCCGACGAAGCTGGCGATGGCGATCAGGGGCAGCGCCAAGCGGATGCCATCATGCTCGATATCTAGAGGGAAGGTGCGTTCAGCTGCCTCTTCGGTCATACGTACGCCTCAGCTTGTGTCACTAGCTGACCATCCAGCAGAGTCAGGACGCGCTCCATCTGATTGGCGATGCGCGCATCGTGCGTGACGACCACGACCGTCGTGCCGATCTCGCGCTGCACATCCATCAGCGCCTGCAAGACGATCTTGCCCGCCTCGGTATCGAGGTTGCCAGTCGGCTCATCTGCCAGCAGCAGCGGCGGATTATTGGCGAGGGCGCGCGCGATGGCGACGCGTTGCTGCTGCCCGCCGCTGAGCTGGTTAGGGCGATGGTGCATCCGATCCTTCAAGCCGAGCAGATCGAGTAGCTCGGCGGCGCGACGGCGCGGGTTAAACTTGGGTTTGCGGGCGAACTCGATGGGCAACATCACGTTCTCTAGGGCAGTGAGGGTTGGCACGAGGTTGAAGAACTGAAAGACGAAGCCGATCTTCTCATTGCGCAGCTCGGTCAGGCGGCTCTCGGAGAGGCGCGCGATATCGATGCCATCGATCTCAAGTTTGCCGCTGGTCGGCTTATCCAAGCCGCCCATCAAGCCCAGCAGAGTCGTCTTGCCGCTGCCCGACGGTCCGATGATGCCGACGCGCTCGCCTTTGTAGATTTCAAGGCTGATGCCGCGCAGAATGCGCACGGTCTCCGCGCCGAGCGGCAGTTCTTTGGTCAGGTTGATCGTTCGCAGCACGGGCGTGCGTGTAGAGCTCTCCAAGCGCATAGCAGATGTCCTTGTCTCAATGGCGATAGATGTGCGTTAGTCTAATACGTAGGCTGAGAGGATGCGGTTGCCTCAGCGCGCTAAGGTCTGGGCGAGTTTAAGCAGGCGCTCATCCAGCGATTTGGTCTTGCCGGCGATCTCGGCGAGCGGCGTGGTAGTGACTTGCCCGCCCTTCATGCCGCACAAGACGCCGTACTCGCCGCGCGCTAGCGCCTCCACCGCGCCGTAGCCCAGCCGCGAGGCGAGCAGACGGTCGTAGGCGAGGGGCGCGCCGCCGCGCTGTACGTGCCCAAGCGTGGTCGCGCGCACCTCAAAGCCGAGTTCATCCTTGTAATTCTCGTTCAGGTACTTGAAGAGCGCGTCAGCTTCGTACTTGGCGCCCTCCGCCACCACGACCAGCGCATGAGACTTGCCGCGCGCGTAGGCTGCGCTGATGATCTGCGCGACTTGCTCCGGCGTGGTCTCGAACTCCGGGATGACGATTGCCTCAGCGCCGCCGGCGATGCCGCTCATCAGGGCGAGATAGCCGCAATCGCGCCCCATCACCTCGACCAGAAAGGCGCGCCGATGCGAAGACGCCGTCGTTTTGAGCCGATCAATCGCCTCCAGCGCGATGTTCAAGGCGGTATCCACGCCGATGGTGATATCCGAGCCGAGCAGATCGTTATCGATGGTCGAGGCGACGCCGTTGACCGGGAAGCCCATCTGCCACAGGGCGTGAGCGCCCGTCTGCGAGCCGTTGCCGCCGATGACCACGAGGGCATCCACGCCGTGCTTGCTCAGGTTGTGTAGCGCGCGTTTGCGCCCGCTCTCCTCGTGAAATTCCTTGCAGCGCGCGCTGCCCAGCATCGTGCCGCCCAGCTGAATGATTCCCCCGACGGCGCGCGCATCGAGCTCCCGAAACTGGTTGGTGAGCAAGCCCAAGTAGCCCTCCTGCACGCCCAGCACCGTCCAGCCCTGCTCGATGGCGGAGCGCGTCACGGCGCGGATGGCGGCGTTCATGCCGGGCGCGTCGCCGCCGCTGGTTAAGACCGCAATGCGTTTGATCATGAGAGTTGCGTCCCTTTGATTGTACGCCTACCGCGCCTAGTGTAGCGCGCCCGCGCGCAAGGCGAAACTCTTTTTGCGCAGGCGCGTACTGTTCTGTAGACTCTTGCCGTGCCTTGCACAGACCCGCATCGGCGGAGAAGACGCAACTTTTTCGGCACGGCGGGTTTGTTTTGCTTAGCTGGCTGATCTCACAACAAGAGAGGTAGTCCGATTGTGAGCGTCGTATCTCTGGAATATATTCGGCGAAAAACGCGCGGCATTCTGCGCCTGACGCGCTGGAAAGAATACGTGATTTACGTCACGCCACTGACGGCTTTCGGCGCGATGTTGGCGCTGCGCGCCACGGGCGAGGCGCTGGATTGGCGGCTGCTGGTCGCGGTGGCAGCCAACACGCTCGCCGTCGCCTACGCTTTCATGATCAACGATATCGTCGATGCGCCCGATGACGCGCTCGAAGCGGAGCGCGCGGCGCGCAATCCCGTCACCTGCGGCGAGATCAGCGTCTGGGAGGGCTGGACGGTCTCTGGAGTCGTGGCAGTGGCTGCCTTCGGCTTATACGCGCTGTTAGGCTTGCCCGCCCTGATCGTCGGCGCGATCACGCTGCTGCTCTCGCACTTTTACTCGTGGAAGCCTGTGCGCCTGAAGGCGTATCCGGTCACGGATATCCTCTCGCACTCGCTGATGTTGAGCGGCTTGCTGTTGGTGGTGGGCTTTTACTGCTACCATCACGATCTGCTCGCCATTTGGTCGGTGGTGCTGGCGATGACGCTCGTCTCGGGCTATGGGCAGCTCTACAACCAAGCGCGCGATTACGAGATGGATCGGGCGGCGGGCTTGTACAACACCACGATCATGCTGGGCAAGCGCCTGACCTTCGTCCTGATGTACGCCATGCTGATCGGAGCGGCGCTTTTGCTGGTCTACGCGCTGATCGTCGGCTTGATCCCATGGTGGCTGATCGGCGTTGCGGTGGTGAGCATCCCGCTGATCTACCTGTTCCGCAGCCGCGCCGATGCGCGTGGCGGCAACGCCGCCGACCTGAGCGGGACGGTGCAGCTGCAAGTGCTGATGGCGGCGAACTGCGCCGTGATCGTCTGGATGATCGCGCAGGCGCTCGGCTTCTAGCGCTGTAGTTATGCGAACTCAGGTGGCTCGGAGGCGCTACGCCTCTGAGCCACTTTATGTTGAGCTGGTCTTTGGCAATCAGCTCACTTGCCCATCTCGGCGTACTCAAGCTGTGGCGCCTGCATGAACTCCCAGAAGGCGCGCTGCGAATGCGTCATGGGCGTGCGGCGATTGCGCACGAAGTACAGCTCGTGGCGCAGATCGAAGCCTTCCACGCTCACCTCGACGGCGCGCCCAAGCGCGATGCTGCGCGCTGCCACCAATCGCGAGACGAATCCGACGCCCAAGCCCTCTTCAACCGCCAGCGCGACCGCCTCCGCGTTGCCCAGCGTCATGGCGACGTTGAGCATCTCCGGGACGATGTCGTGAGCGCTCAGTGCCTCGTAGAGCGCCGTGTACGTGCCCGAGCCTTCCTCGCGCAAGATGAGCGCCTCGTCCAGCAGATCGTCGGGATAAATGCGGCGGTTGCGCGACCAGCGATGCCCAATCGGCACGATCAAAACCGCTTCATCGGTGTAAAAAGGCGCGAACTCCAGATCGCGATGATCGAGGTGGCGGCTGCTGACCACAAAGTCGACCTCTTCCTCCAGCAGCTGCTGAACGACTACCTCACGGCTGCAGATATGCACATCGACGCGCACAGCCGGGTATTGGGCGCGAAATCGGGCGATGCGCAGCGGCACGATGTACTTGCCCGTAGCAGTTGAGCAGCCCAAATGGATGTGACCGGCAATTGTGCCGCTCATGGTGTTGATGGTCTCCTCAACGCGGCGCGCCGCCGCGATCAGCTCGCGCGCTAGGGGTAAGAGTGCCTTGCCGCTATCCGAGAGGCGCGCCGTGCGCCCTTCCCGCGAGAACAGCTGCACGCGAAAACGCCGTTCGAGGTTCTGAATGCTCTGGCTGACGGCGGGCTGCGAAAGGTGCAGAAAGCGCGCCGCCTCGCTGAAGCTGCCGTGCTCAGCCGCCGCCACGAATATCTCCAGCTCGTTTAGATGCAACATAGGCTTCTTCTCCTCTGCCTGAACTAGCCGATCCCTATGAATGGCGATAAGCCAATCGAATGACCTGTTGTGACAAGTATCACTAATCACTATAAAGGGTCGGGCGGAAAATGAGATGTGAGAGAAATCACAAATATAGGTTACAGATTTCCCGACTTCTCAGGAGGTGTGTTCATGAAGAGCCGAAACGCTCCGATCTTCATTCTGATTGGCATAGGATGCTTGTTGCTGGGCATCGGGCTGCTGGTCGGCGCTCAGCCTGCCGCCGCAGCCGCGCCCGCCATCGTGCCGTCGCAGGGCGTAGCGCAGGGCAGCACTGCCGATCACAGCCAATTCGAGGTTCTCAAAGGTCCGTTCGGCACAGGACCTGAAGTGACCGCCGCCTGCCTGACCTGCCATACCGAAGCTGCGCAGCAAATCATGCGCACGACGCACTGGACGTGGGAGCAGAAGGTCGGCGAGCAGCTCTTGGGCAAGAATCACGTCATCAACAACTTCTGCATCGCTCTCGCCAGCAACGAGCCGCGTTGCACCAGCTGCCACATCGGCTATGGCTACAAGGATGCCACGTTCGACTTCACCAAAGAGACCAACGTCGATTGCCTCGTCTGCCACGACACCACTGGCACGTACAAGAAATTCCCGACCGGCGCTGGGCATCCGACCTATGAGGCGCGCGAGTTCCCCGTCGGCAGCGGCAAGATGTGGAATCCGCCCGATCTCGCCCTCGTCGCCCAGAACGTCGGCAAGACTAGCCGCGCCACCTGCGGCGCCTGCCACTTCAGCGGCGGCGGCGGCGATGCCGTCAAGCATGGCGACCTCGACACCAGCCTGACCAATCCCAGCCGCGAGCTGGACGTCCACATGGGCGTGGACGGCTTGAACTTCACCTGCGCCACCTGCCATACCGCCGTTGATCACTACATCGCCGGCGGGCGCTATGTGATGCAAGCCAAAGATACGCGCGGCATCGATGTGCCGGGTCGAGACGATCAAAGCCGCGCCTCGTGCGAATCCTGCCACGGTCTCGCCCCGCATACGACTGACGCCAAGCTCAACGATCACGTCGAGCGCGTCGCCTGCGAGACGTGCCACATCCCCGCCTTCGCGCGCGGCGATCAGCCGACCAAGATGTGGTGGGACTGGTCGGCGGCGGGTAGGATGAATGCCGAAGGCAAGCCCTTCAAGGTCAAGAACGACGAGGGCTACGACATCTACGACTCGCAGAAGGGCGAATTCATCTGGGAGCGCAACGTTGTGCCAGAGTACGTCTGGTTCAATGGCGAGATCGAGTACACCGTCGTCGGCACGCAGATCGATCCGACTAAACGGGTCGTCATCAACGCCCTGCACGGCAGCGCCGCCGATGATCGATCGCGCATTTGGCCCGTCAAGGCGTTCCGCGCCCGCCAACCCTACGACCCGAAGACCAACTTGCTGATCGTCCCGAACCTGTTCCCCAACTCGCCCGAGGACAAGGAAGCCTATTGGCGCAGCTTTGACTGGATTGCCGCCTCGCGGACGGGCATGGAGACGGTCAACCAGCCCTTCAGCGGCGAGGTCGCCTTTGTGGATAGCATCATGTACTGGCCTCAGGTGCATATGGTCGCGCCGAAGGAGAAGGCGCTTGAATGTGAAGCCTGCCACAGCCCGAACGGTCGCCTTGCCGCCCTGACCGACTTCTACATGCCCGGTCGGCTGCAGCACGAGGGTTTGAACACTTTCGGCACGCTTTTGGTGGGCATTGTGCTGCTGGGCGTGTTCGGTCATGGCACGCTACGCCTGATTTCGCGCAAAAACGGCAAGAAGTCGTGAGTGATGAGGGAGAATCAGCAATGGAACGCACGAAACGCACGTTCATCTACCCGCTCTTTGAGCGCTTCTGGCACTGGTCGCAGGCGGCGTTGATCGTCGTGCTGGGGCTGACGGGCTTCGAGATTCACGGCTCTTATCGCCTGTTCGGCTTCGGCAACGCGGTCAGCATTCACAACACCGCCGCCATCTTGCTGCTGATCTTGGTCGCCTTCACCATCTTCTGGCACTTCACCACAGGTCAATGGAAGCAATACGTGCCAACGACCAAGAATCTGGGCGCGGTCATTCGCTACTACGCGGTCGGCATTTTCAAGCACGAGCCGCATCCGGTGCGCCGTACGCGCTACGCCAAGCTGAATCCGCTCCAGAAGCTGGTTTACTTGGGCTTCAAGCTGATGATCTTCCCCGTCTTGGCGACGACCGGTTTGCTGTATATGTTCTCGAATCAGCTGGGCGTGCCGATCAGCCCGGTCGCTTTCTTGCACGCGCTGGGCGCTTTCGTGTTGCTCAGCTTCTTCATTGTGCATCTGTACATCGTGCTGACTACTGGGCGCACGCCGCTGACTTACCTCAAACCGATGATCACGGGCTGGGAAGAGCTGGAAGAGGATGAAAGCGCCGCACCTACGCCCGCCCCCGAGCCGAGCGCTGACTAGCGCACTCCGCTAAGTTGTGCGTGAGGCAGTCCGTGCGACTGCCTCACGCATTGATCGATCCCACCTCACGCCAAGCGCCTCAGGTGCGATGCTGTTGGGCTGACAGCCGATCAGCGTTGTTAAAATTTTGTGCTATCATTGAAGCCACCAAAGCCAGTTCTGCTGTGTGAGAGGCGTTACGCGCTATGGTCGCTGCGATCAGTGAACAAATTCCGACCGATCTAGAGCCGATCTTCAGAAGCCAACCCAAACTCTCGCCTGAAGAGCGGGCGCTGGTGCTGCGCGCCTACCACTACGCCGCCAAGGCACACGAGGGCGTCAAGCGCGACGGCGGCGAACCGTACATCACGCATCCAGTCGCGGTCGCCCAGATTCTCGCCGATCTGCGCCTTGATGCGCCAACGCTCGCCGCCGCCCTGCTCCATGACGTGGTCGAAGACGTAGAGGGCATTGGCATTGAAGATATCGAGCGGACTTTTGGCGCTGAGGTCGCTCGGCTGGTGGATGGCGTCACCAAGTTGGAGAAGCTGCCCACTAACACCGATGCCATGAAAGGCGGCAAGGCTGGCAACCGCGAAGCCGAGACTCTGCGCAAAATCTTCCTCTCTATGAACAACGATATCCGCGTGGTGCTGATCAAGCTGGCAGATCGTCTGCACAACATGCGCACGCTCGGCTACGTCTCGCCCGAACGCCAGATCAGAAAAGCGCGCGAGACGCTCGATATCTTCGCGCCCTTGGCGAACCGTCTGGGCATGTGGCAGATGAAGTGGGAGCTAGAAGACCTCAGTTTTCGCTACCTGAACCCGGAAAAATACCGCGAAATCGCTGCTCAGCTGGATATCCGCCGCGCCGAGCGCGAACAGTACCTTGAGACCGTCAAGGCGCGCCTGATCAAAGAGATCAGCGCCGAGGGCATCCCCATCGTGCAGATCAGCGCCCGCCCCAAGCACATCTACAGCATCTACCGCAAGATGGAGCGCAAGCGCGTCTCCTTCGATCAAATCTACGACATCCACGCCCTGCGCGTGATCGTGCCTGAGAAGGGGCAATGCTACCAAGTGCTAGGCGTCGTTCACAACATTTGGCGCCCGATCCCCGGCGAGCTCGACGATTACATCGGCGCGCCTAAGAATAACTTCTACCAAAGCCTGCACACTGCCGTCATCGACGATCAAGGCAAGACCATTGAAGTGCAGATTCGCACGCCCGAAATGCACGAAAACGCCGAGTACGGCATCGCCGCTCATTGGCGCTACAAAGAGGGAACGGCGCACGATAAAGTCTTCGAAGAGCGCCTGCGCTACCTGCGGCGCCTGATCGAATCGGCGGCTGAAGACGTCGGCGCCGACTCCGACCCGCAAGAGTTCGTCAAGGCAATGCGCTCTGACGTCTTCCAGAGTCGCGTCTACGTCTTCACGCCGAAGGGCGACGTGATCGATCTGCCCAGCGGCGCCACGCCCATCGACTTCGCCTACCACATCCACACCGACGTCGGGCATCGCTGCCGCGGCGCGCGCGTGAACGGCATACAAGTCCCCCTCGATTATCGTTTGAAGTCCGGTGACCGCGTCGAGATCATCACCGGCAACAAGCGCGCCGGTCCAAGCCTCGACTGGCTCAATCCGAGCTTGGGCTACGTGCAGACCTCGCGGGCGCGCCATAAGATTCAAGCGTGGTTCAAGCGCGTCGGGCGGGAGAATAACATCGCCCTCGGACGCAACGTGGTGGATCGGGAGCTGCGGCGCTTGGGCTTATCCGCCAAGCCGCGCGAGGAAGTGGCGGCGCTCTTCGGCTACAGCAAGGTGGATGATTTCTTCGCCGCCGTCGGCTATGGCGATATCAGCGCGCCTAACATCGCCACCAAAGTCCTTGAGGCGGATCGCAAGGCGCAACGCGAGGCAGCCGCCGCCACGCTGACGCCCAATACCGAAGCCCACACTCGCCCGGTCAATGTCTCCGACGGCATCGATATCATGGGCGGCTCCGGGATGCTGATCACGCTGGGGCGCTGTTGCAATCCGGTGCGCGGCGACCCAATCGTCGGCTACATCACGCGCGGCAAGGGCGTGACCGTGCATCGGGCGGATTGTCCGAACGTGATCAACAGCTTGGAGCCAGAGCGCTTCATCAACGTGACGTGGGGCAGCTCGGTCGAGCGCGCCTACCCAGTGCCGATCCTGATCACCGCTTACGACCGCGAGGGTTTGCTGCGCGATATCGGCGCGATCACGGCGAACGAGAACGTCAACATCGCCGATTTGCGCGTGCAAGTTCGCAATAGCATCGCTTCAATCTTCCTGACCATCGAGCTGGAGAACCTCGATCAGCTCTCGCGCATCTTGGCGAAGATCGAGATGCTGCCCAACGTGATCGAGGCGCGGCGGCGGGTGAGCGTCTGAGATGAGCGCAACCTCCCAACCTCAGACCTCCGTCGCCGCGCGCGGGAAGGGCGCGGCGCTCACAGCGGCGCAACAGCGCGCTTTGGCGCGCAAGCGCCTGCGCGCCGATCAGAACGGCGTGATGTTGGCGGGCGCGTTGCTGGGCGTGGGCAGTTGGCTGCTTCTGGCGCGCCTCGTAGAGACCACGCCGCCGCTCGCCTTTCCGCGCTGGCTGTTCTTCATCCTGCTCTACAGCGCTGTGACGGGCAGCACCTTGCCGTTCATCGGCTATCTGCATCGGCGCTTCAGCCGCTACAATCCGCCCACAGGCGGCGTGATTTTGCGGCAGGGCATGTGGTTCGGTCTGTTGGCGGTCACTTTGGCGTGGCTGCAAATGACCCGCGCCCTGACTTTAGCGAGCGCGGGCTTCCTGATCCTAGCCGTGCTGGTGATCGAGACCTTCTTGCGCCTGCGCGAGCGCGCGAACTAGCGCGCTTTTGCCTTGCGCTTCGCCTCATAGCGGCGCAGTTGCATGTTCAGCAGGAAGTTCTGGACGGCGTCGCGCGCCTTACCGACCGTGCGCCGCGCAATGCGCCCCAGCGAGAGCCACGAATGGGCGAGACTCACCTCGCCACTGCCCAGCAGCACGACCGCGCTCGCCCACGTCAAGCCGGCGCCGAAGGCGCACATCACAACTTTATCGCCGACTTTGCACCTGCCCTCCTCGATTGCCTCCACCAGCGCCAACGGCACAGAGGCAGCCGACGTATTGCCGTACTTCTGTAGGTTGATCATGAATTTATCCAGCGGTTGGCGCATCATGCGCGCCGCCGACTCGATGATCCGCAAATTCGCTTGATGCGGGATGAACAGCGCGATGTCGTCGGGCAGCAAGCCGGCTTTATCCATCACGCGCTTCATCGAGCTGGACAAGGTGCGCGTGGCGAACTTGAAGACCTCCTGACCGTTCATCTTCAGGTAGCCGAGCCGCTCGTTGATCAAGCGCTCGCCATATTTGCCAATCGGCATGACCGAACCCGCGCCCGGCACGTACAAGTGGTGCACCCCGCTGCCATCCGAGCCGAGTTCGTAGGTGATGACCCCGGCGGGCTCCTCGCTGGGCTGCAGCACGACCGACGCCGAAGCGTCGCCGAAGAGGACGCAGGTCGTGCGGTCGGTGTAGTCCACCCCGTAGGAGACCAAGTCCGTGCCGATCACCAAGATGTTGTTCATGCTGCCCGCTTGGATGAACTGACTGGCGGTCACCAGCGCATAGACCCAGCCTGAGCAGCCTGAGGCGAGCTGGAACGCGCCGCACTGGGCGCCCAGCTTGTGCTGCACGATGGTCGCCACGCCGGGCACCAGATAATCTGGCGATGAGCAGGCGACGATGATCAGGTCGAGGTCTTTGGGCGTGATACCCGCCATTTGCAGAGCGGGCAAGGCTGATTTGACCGAAAAATCGGAGGCTTGCTCGTTCTCGCCGCGAATGCGGCGCTCTTTGATGCCAGTGCGCGTGGTGATCCATTCGTCGGTCGTATCGACCATCTTTTCGAGATCGGCGTTGGTCAGCACGCGCTCTGGGACGTACTTGCCCCAGCCGGTGATTTTTGCGTAACGTTCGGGCATGATCGCTTCAACATCCTCTGTGTGTGGTTTGGGAAGTCAGCCGACTGCTGTGAGCGAGAGATCGGCGTTCTCAGCGCGTTCGCGGCGCTGGGAGCGCAGCAGCAGCTCTAGCACGCGGCTGCTGGCAAGCAACGCCAGACCGGCGGTCAGCGTCAAGCCGCCGATGCGCGCCACCAATTTGTAGCGCTCTGGCAGGCTGCGCCAGCGCAGCAGCAAGGCGGGGCGCTCAGGCGCTTGGGCGAGCAGCTCGGCGTGTAGCCGCGCCACGAAAGCTGCGTCGGGCGTGACGGGCACAAGTCCGGCGTGCAGACGGTCGGCGAGGAACATCAAGCTGTGCGCCTCAGCCCGATCCGCCTCAGAGAGCCCTTCAGCGGAGATGGCGGGCGGCACGCCGCGAATCAGGGCGTCGGCGTGAGCAGCCAACACATCTTCAAGGTCGCCCTTAGGCGCTTTGGGTTGTTGATTGTAGGGAAATGGCTTCACTGTGCATACTCCTTAGCGGCGCTTCTCCTTGCGCGGCTTATCCGCTTGCGTTTGGGAGGATTCCTCCGGACTGCCCAGCATCTCGCGCAGTGCCAACAGCGTGCGGTGGTAGAGCGATTTGACGGCGCCTTCGCTGCGATCCATGATCACGCCGATCTCTTGGTTGGAGAGCCGATCCACAAACTTGAGGATCAGCAGCTGTTGGCGCTCTTCGGGCAGGGCGCGCACCGCTTCGATCAGGCGCTCGATCTCATCCTGCGATTCGGCGCTCGACTCTGGCGCCTCGCTGCGCAAGCGTGCCGCCACGTACTCATCCAGCGGAATGACCTTATGACGGCTGCGATCGCGATGCCAATTTGCCACCAGGTTGTGCGCAATGCGGTAGAGCCATGCTTGAAACGGCACGCCGCGCTCTACATAGCCCTTGATGTGCGCCATAGCGCGGTGGAAAACCCGCGCCGTCAGGTCTTCGGCGTCTTCATGGCTGCCCGTGCGGTAGTAGATGTAGTTGTAGACTTTCTGCACGTAGCGCTCATAAAGGGCGCCGAAAGCCGCTGGGTCGCTGCGCGCCTGCGCCACAAGCGCTGCATCATCCTGACTCGCCCACTCCTCAGCGTTTGGAACAGTCATCCTTTACAACACCCGTTCATTTTAAGCGTTACGCGAAAGGTGCGCTCAGTATAGCAGCCGCTCAGGACTCTGGGAGATTTTCTAAGGTGCTGATCACCTGTTTGAGCCACTCGATGTAGAGTTTTTCGCTGGCGATGCCCAGCTCTAAGGTCAAGCGCATCAGGGTCTGAGCGCGGTCGGGCTGCGTGTCCAGTTTGGGCAGCGGAATCTGCTCAAATTCGGCTAATTTCTGCTCGTGCAGCCGCAGCTGATGCTTGCTCAGCTCGATAAGCGTTTGATTGGGCAGCTGGGCGCCGAAGAAGAGCTGGATCAGGAACGGTTCGCGGTGGATGGGCAAGGCTTGTGGCTGCGTCAGCCAGCGTTGCAGCTCGGCGCGCCCTGCCTCGGTGATCCGATAGACTTTGCGGTTGGGGCGCTCGGTCTGAATCTCAAGACGGCTCTCCACCCAGCCTTGCTCTGCTAGTTTTTCCAGCGTGCGATAAATCTGCGCTTGGTCAGCCTGCCAGAAGTGCGCCACGCTGCGGTCGAACGCTTGCGTCTTCAGGTCGTAGCCGCTGGCTTCGGTGAGGCTGAGAATCCCCAGGATGGCGTGTAGAAGTGACATAAGGCAAAACTTGAAAAAGCCTTTCTGCGAGTTGCGGTTATTATAACCGATTATCGCAGAACATGAAATATATGCCGCATCTCATAGTGTGGTTGAGAATGCGAGCACTAGGGAAGGGATTGGGCTCATTCGGCAGGTTTGGCACGATAGCGCCGCGCGCGCTCAGGCTTGCCCCACATGATCTTATTCGGCACAAGGCGCACGCTCAGGGGCGCGCGCACGCTGATCTGGCAGGCGAGGCGCGGATAGCCGAAGGCAGCCCCGATTTTATCGTGCCAGTGCTGCGGGGCGGGTTGATCGGACTCGATCCACACGCCGCAGGTGGCGCACAAGCCGCGCCCGCCGCAATTGGCGCGCCGCGAGAGCTTCCCATGGGGCGAGATGCCCGCCTCTAGCAAGACTCGCCGCAAATTCGCGCCCTCTGCCACTTCGAGGGTCAGGGTCTGTTCAGGCGTGATGACGGTCAGCAGGTGAGTCTTCTCAGCCATAGAGGGTCGCCTCGCGCTCGATTGCCTCGGGCTCGAAGAGATCGCGGGCGCGCAAATCCACCACGAGGATCGCCGCGTTGGCTTCAGCAGCGCGCTCGTAGAAATGCCAGACGCGCGGCAGCGCCTCGCGCAGATGGCGCAGCTGCTTATTCAGGTAGCCCAAGAAGCGCGGATCGCGGACGTTGGTGGCGAAATGCCGCGCCGCGCGCTCAGCATCGGCGCCGAGCGCTTTGCGCGCCGCTCGCAAGTGCAACTGAACGCCCGCCGAAGGCTGGCTGCACAAGAATAACGGCGGCGGGAAAGGGGATCGGTCGTTAGGCAGCGCGATCTCCAGCAAGCTGAGCGCGTGCGCCTGCACTTCGGGCAGGATCAGGCTCTCGGCGGCGGCGGCTTGCCCCGCCCGATCCAGCTCGGCGGCGATGGCGCGCACGGCGGCGTAGTCGTAGTTCTCAGGCGTATCGAACCAGTAGCCGCGCGCACGTGGACTGAGCAAGTCCGCCTCGTGCGCCGCGATCAGCGGCAATAGCTCGTTGAATTTCTGGTCGGTGATGCGGTAGTATGCCAAGCCCATGTTCGTCTCCTCACTCAGGGCGCGTCGCTGGCGTCTGCCAGACCAGACGCGGTGTCATCTGTAGATAATCGGCGGCAACCAAGTAATATTGCACGCCGTCGTGCAGCCCTTGTCGGGCGAGTTCCCACTCTTTGTCGTAGTGCAGGTGTCCGTACAGGCACGCCGTCGTCTGATAGCGCGCGATCAGGGCGCTGTAGGCGGTCGGTTGCCCGTCGGAGGTGAAAGGCGGGTAGTGCATCAGCACGAAGAGCGGCTCGCCGCCTTGCCGCAAAGCCTGCCCTTGCTGTAAAGCGGATTCAAGGCGGGCTAATTCGCGGCTGAAACGATCTTTCTTAGGATCGGGCGCGTAGTAGGGATCGTTCGGCGCAAGGTGACCCATCGTCCCGCAGATCACCGCGCCGCCCAAGCGCACAGCGTCGCCCTCCAAGAGGTAAAAGCCGAGCGGCTCAGCCAAGTTGCGCGCCACGTGAATGTCATCCCACCAGTGGTCATGATTGCCGCGCAGCAGTACTTTCGTGCCGTTCAGCTCAGCCAGCCAGCGCAGATCGGGCAAGACGCGGCTCTTCGAGGATGCCCACGAGATATCGCCGCCGATCAGGACGACGTCCTGTGGCGCGACATGAGTTTGCCACGCCGCCGCCAGACGTTCAGTGTGATCGCGCCACTTCTCACCGAAGCGAGTCATATCGCGCGGCTTGCCGAACGAGAGGTGGGTATCCGCGATAGCCCAGAAGCGAACCAAGCCGTCTTCCCCTGTTTGCCTCTGAGATTATAAAGACAAGGGCGGCTGTGTTACAATAAAAGCGCGATAGGCGGCTCACAAGAATAGGTGGCATGACTGAGACGCCCGATTTTCAGGCACTGCGCGCTGCAATGGTGCGCGAGCAGCTCGTCGAGCGCGATATCGCCGATCAGCGCGTCCTCGCTGCGATGGGTCGCCTTGAACGCGAGCGCTTCGTGCCGACGGCTTATCAAGCTCACGCCTACGCCGACCGTCCCTTGCCGATTGGCGAGGGGCAGACCATCAGCCAGCCGTACGTGGTCGCCTACATGCTGCAAAATCTCGCTTTGAACGGGGACGAGCGCGTGCTGGAGATCGGCACTGGCTCGGGCTATCAAACTGCGCTGCTGTGCCTGTTAGCCGCCGAAGTGATCAGCATTGAGCGGCTTGAGAACCTCAGCCGCCAAGCCGCAGCCCGCCTTGCTGCGCTGGGGCTGAGCAACGTCCATCTGATCGTCGGCGATGGGTGGTTGGGCGCGCCGCAATTCGCGCCCTATCAGGCGATTGTCGTCAGCGCGGCGGCGGCGCGCTTGCCCAAGCCGCTCTTGGCGCAGCTGGATGAAGGCGGGCGCATGGTCATCCCCGTGCGCGAGCGCCGCAACCCCGAAGAGCAGACCCTCGTCCTGATTCGGCGGACGCGCTGCGGGTTGCGCGCCCGTAGGCTGTGCGGCGTGCGCTTCGTGCCGCTCATCAGCGATCAGGCGGCGGCGCAAGACAATTGATAAGCCCATGATCGCTCAACTCACGAGGCAGACCTCCATGCGCTTCGCTCAGACCGCCGCCTTGCTGCTGGTCGTGTGCCTTGCCGCTGTTCTACGCCTGCAAAATCTTGAGGCAATTGAACACAATGTCGATCACGCCTACCCGATCTGGCAAGCGCTCAGCACGCTGGAGCGCGGCGCGTTGCCCCTTGCAGGGCAAGGCACGAGCGTGCTGTTTGCCAATCCCGCCCTGACGGGCTACTTGTACCTCCCCGCCCTGCTGATCGTCCGCTCGCCTTATGCGCCGTATCTGCTGGTGATCGCGCTCAATACGCTCGCCGTCGGGCTTGCCTACCGCGCCATACGGCGGCTGTGGGATGAGCGGGCGGCGCTGAGCGGGGCGTTCTTGTTGGCGGTCAGCCCGTGGGTGATCGAGTACTCCCGCACCACGTGGGTGCAGGCGCTCTTGCCCTTTTTCGCCTGCCTGACCTTCGCGCTCTTCGTCCCCGTCTGGCTGGGCGCGTCGGAGCGCCCGCGACGGGACTTCTGGTGGGCTTGCGCCGCGCTCGCCGCCATGACTCAGACCTATTTGCTGGCGTACGTCGCTTTTGTGCCCGTCGGCTTGCTCAGTTTGATCTTTCGGCGGCGGATCGGCGGGCGTGCCCTGCTGATCGGCGCGTTGATCGCCCTCGCGCCGACTCCGCTCTACGCGGCGGGCTTGCTGAGCGACTCGGCGCGGGCGCTAGAGCGCCTGCGCACTTTCGCCGAGCGCCCGCCGAGCCTCTCGACTGAGGCGCTCAGCCATGCGTTGCGCCTGCTGACAGGGCGCGAGTACGCCGCAGCGCGCGGTCTTGCGGCGCCGCTTCAGGACGCTGCGCTGCGTTTTCAGCTCTCGGAGGTGGCGCACGCCGCCTTGATCGTCGTCTTGCTGATCGGCGCGCTCGCCGCCCTGCGAAAACGGCGCGACTCAGCCATCATCGCCCTGATTTGGGGCGGCGTGCCCGTCGCCTTGATGTCTTACGTCTCGCAGGCTGTGCATCCGTTCTATCTGCTCTTGACTCTGCCCGCCCTGCACGCTTTGGCGGGCATCGGCATTGCCCAGATAGCTCGCGCGCTCAGGCGACCCGTCATACAGTACACACTCGTGGCAGGGCTGCTCAGCTTCGGCGCGCTGAGCGGGCTGAACGTGCTGCGCTACGCCCAAGAGAGCCTGATCACGCCCAGCATTGATGGCTTGACGGCGTTGCCGCTCGGCGAGGGCGTCCGCATGGCGAGCGCGCTGCTCAGCGCCGAGCAGATCGGCGACTCGGTCGTCTTCGCCGACATCGACGGGTGGATTTTGAACAGCTTTGCAGGGCGACTCTTCGAGGTGGATCGGGACGCCGACGCAGCAAAGACGCTCTACTTGCCTGAGCGCGGCGGCGTGTATCTGATCTTCAGCCCAACCGACCAGCCCAGAGCCTTCCCCTTCGCCCTAGAGCCGTTCGGGCGCCACGTTTTCGCCGATGGCGGCTCAGTTGAGGCGTTTCGAGTCGTGCAGGGCTTGGCGCGGCAGACAATCGATGTGCCAAGCGATAAAGGGCTGAGCCTGATCGACGCCCGTCTGGAGGGCGAGCTGCGCGTCGGGCAAACGACGCGCCTGTACATCAGCCTCCGCGTGGATGCCTTGCCGCCCGAACGCGCCGATTGGCTCTTCACGCCCTTCGCCCACGTCTACGATGGGGAGGGAAGGCGCATTCTGATCGTCGATGGCGCTGTGACGCCCGCTTGGGCGTGGCGCTTGGGCGATGTTCAGCGTAAGACGCTGCAGATAGCGCTGCCTGAGGATGCGCAGCCGCCTTTTCGCGTCGAGATCGGGCTGTACGACGGCGTGCGCGGCGAGGCGGCGCGCTTTTGGCGCGGCGAGGCATGGCTGCCCAGCCTGCCCCTCGAAGCGCTAAGCCAGCCTTAAGTTGCCGCGCCCTCGCCGCTGATGGTATAGTCTCAAAAGGCGTGCTGCCGTATCGTAAAGCGATTTTTAGGAGATCAAGCCGATCATGACCGATCAAGTTGCGACGCCTGCCCTGAGCGTCGAGGATTTTCAGGCGACCGTCGCCGCCATCACCCGCGAAGTGGGCAAAGTGATCGTCGGGCAGGATGAAGTGATGCGCTACGTGCTGATGTGCGTCATCACGGGCAGCCACGCCTTGCTGGAGGGCGTGCCCGGCTTGGGCAAGACGACTCTGGTGCGCGCCCTCGCCACAGCCCTCAACCTGCAGTTCGCCCGCATTCAGTTCACGCCCGACCTGATGCCCGCCGACGTGACCGGCACCAACATCATGGAGGAAGACGAGACGGGCAGGCGCACCTTCCGCTTCCAGCCCGGTCCGATCTTCGCCAACCTCGTGCTCGCCGACGAAATCAACCGCGCCACCCCCAAAACGCAATCCGCCCTGCTGGAGGCGATGCAAGAGAAGACCGTCACAGTCGCCAACCGCACCTACAAGCTAGAACCGCCTTTCTTCGTCTTGGCGACTCAAAATCCGCTGGAGATGGAGGGTACTTACCCGCTGCCCGAGGCGCAGCTCGACCGCTTCATGTTCAAAATCGACGTGCGCTTCCCCAGCACCGAGGAGCTGGTCTCGATTTTGAGCCGCACGACTGGCGGCGAGAACGCGCAGCCGCAGCCCGTCGCCGATGGCGCGCGCATCATCGAGATGGGCAAGTTGGCGCGCCAAGTGCCCATCGCCACGCACGTCAGCGAGTACGTGGCGCGCTTGGTCGTCAATTCGCACCCCGATCAGATCAGCGCGCCTGAGATCGTCAAGAAATACGTGCGCTACGGCGCCAGTCCGCGCGGGGCGCAGGCGCTGATCTTGGGCGCCAAGCTGAACGCGCTCTTCAACGGGCGCTTCAACGTCGCCTTTGAGGATGTGCGCAGCGTGGCGCGCGCAGCCTTGCGCCATCGCATCCTGCTGAACTTCGAGGGTCAGGCGGAGGGGCTCAGCACCGACCGCATCGTGGATGAGATGCTGCAAAAAGTGCCTGAGCAAGGGCGCTGAGCGCCCGCTCAGCGCAGGCGCGCCACGCCGTAGATCAGCTGCAGCCCCTCGCTGACGATCACCGCGCTGCGATAGCGCTCAAGGCGCAGCTCGCGCGGAATGACGAACTGCTGAGCGCCCAGCGTGCCGCTCAGCTCGCCCACCAAGAACTCCGGCACGATGCCGCCCAGCTCCTGAATGCTCTGCGGCGACTCGTTGCTGGAGAGATAGACCGCCAACTGCGGCGCGTTGGTCACTTCGAAGTCATCGAGGCGCAGCAGCACGCTATCGTCGATCAGGCGGTAGATGGTCACGTTGCCGCGCGCGCTGCGCAGCGCATCGATGGGCGCGAAGCGCGCGCTCAAGATGACTTGCGCATCCGACGGGACGGGAGCGGGCTGCTGCTCGGTCGGCACGGGCTGCGCCGTCAGGCTGGAGAAATACATGGTCGCCGCGACCGCTCGATTGGGCTGCTGCAAGAGGAGCGCGCGCCGCTCTGGGCTGGTCAGCGGGAACGGCACGCCCTCCTCAGGGCGCACGAAGAGCGTCCGCCACGTCGGGAAGGTGAAGAGCGCCAACACGATCAGCGCCCCGAAAGTCAGCACAGTCCAGCGCGGGCGATGACGCATGGCGGCTCAGCCGACGAAGAAGCGTCGCACCGCCGCGACCGTCCGCAGGAAGTGATCAGCCTCTTCGAGCGTGTTGTAGAAGTAGAAGCTGACCCGCGTGGAGGCGGCGATGCCGAATTTCTCGTGCAGGGGCATGGCGCAATGATGCCCCGCCCGCACCGCGATGCCCGCCTGATCCAAGCCCGCCGAGAGGTCGTGCGGGTGGACGCCGCTGAGCGTGAAGGCGACCAACCCCGCGCGCTGCTCAGCGCTCGGACCGTACATGCGGACGCCGTCGATCTCTGCCAAGCCCGCCATTGTGTGTCGGATCAGGGTCTGCTCATGGGCGTGGATCGCCTCCAAGCCGATGTTGAGCAGGTAAGCAATCGCTGCGCCCAAGCCGATGGCGCCGCTGATGTTGGGCGTGCCTGCCTCAAAGCGCTGGGGCAGATCGGCGTAGGTCGTCTTGGCGAAAGTGACGCGGTCGATCATGCTGCCGCCGCCTAAAAAGGGCGGCATCGCCTCCAGCAGGGCGCGCTTGCCGTACAGGACGCCGATGCCGGTTGGCGCACAGAGCTTGTGCCCGCTGAAGGCGAAAAAGTCGGCGTCCATCGCCCGCACATCGATGGGCATGTGCGGCGCGCTCTGAGCGCCATCAATGGTGACGAGGGCGCCTGCCGC
>CALKXH010000122.1 GCA_938005675.1 uncultured Anaerolineae bacterium | reverse complement strand
CACGCTCCTGATCCCGCTCTACGCTGTGGGCGTCTTTTTGAGCTTCACGCTCTCGCAGACGGGCATGGTGGTGCGCTTTTGGCGGGCGGGCAAGCTGCAGCCGGGCGAGCGCATCAGCAACGAGGTGACGACGCTGGAACATTTTCCGCATTGGCGCGCCAGTATGATCACCAGCGCGGTCGGCGCGGCGGCAACGTTCATCGTGATGACGATCTTCGCCATCACCAAGTTCACCAGCGGCGCGTGGTTCATCGTGCTGCTGATTCCGAGCATGGTCTTCGTCTTCAGCCGCATCCATCATCACTATAAGGACGTGGCGCAGCGTCTGAGCGCGGCGGGCTTGCGCCTGAAGCGCGGCGAGCGGCACGTCGTCTCGGCGTTGGTGCTGGTGGATGATATCCACGTCGGCTCGCTGCGCATGATCGACTACGCCAAATCGCTGGGCGTGAAGTGGCGCGCCATTCACGTCGCCGTCAATCCGGCGAAGGTCGAGAAAGTGCAGCAGAAATGGCAAGAGCGCGTGGGCGAAGGCGAGCTGACCATCCTTGAGTCGCCCTATCGACAGCTGATCGAGCCGATTCGCGATGAGGTCATCCGCGAGCTGCAGGCAAACCCTGAGGGCTACGTCAACGTGATCATCGGTCACTTGGCGATGGATACGGTCTGGGAGCAGATTCTGCACCAGAACAACGCTTACATCTTCAGCCTCGCCCTGCAGAACCTCGACCGCGTGGTGGTGACGACCGTGCCGTATCAGTGCCACCACGAAGAGACGAATGGCAACGGTAACGGTCACCACAAGAGCGTCAATGGCTTGCCGCCTGAGGTGGAGGTCAAAGCCGAGTGAAGCGAGACGGTCGGAGGCTTCCGACCGTCTCGCTTTTCAGTAGGCGCCGTTGCCCAGCAGCACATTCGGGATGGTGCGCAGCAGAATCTGCAAGTCCAGCCCGATAGACCAGTTCTCGATGTAGTAAATATCCAGCAGACACTGCTCCTCGAACGGCACCTTGCTGCGCCCGCTGACCTGCCACAAGCCGGTGATGCCCGGCTGTGTGTTCAGGCGTTGGCGCTGCCACGCCTCGTAAAGGGCGACTTCGGCGGGCGTGGGCGGGCGCGGACCGACGATGCTCATCTCGCCGCGCAGCACATTGATCAAGTTGGGCAGCTCATCGAGGCTGGTGCGCCGCAAAAAGCGCCCGACTCGCGTGATGCGCGGGTCGTTCTCCCACTTGGGGCGCTTGGGATCGGCGCCGGTTTGGCGGATCAGCTCGTCGTGCTTCTGATCGGCGTCTTGGTACATCGAGCGGAACTTGAGCATGTAGAATTCGCGCCCGTTCTTGCCAACGCGCCGATGGGCGTAGAAGACGCCGCCGGGCGAGTCCAGCTTGATGGCGAGGGCGATCAGGATGCCGAGCGGCAAGACGAACGGCGCCGTCAAAAAGACGATGGCGAGGTCGATGGCGCGCTTGAGCAGGTACTGGCTGCGATTCATGCGGGTGGTCGCCTTCAAGCCCAGCAGGGGGATGCCTTCGAGGTTCTCCACGCGCACTTGGCTCATGCTCAGCTGGAAGAGATCGGGCACAACGCGCGTCTGCACGCCGCTCGCCTCGCAACGTTGCACGATCTCCATGATTTTCTTGCGCGCCTCCCACGGCAGCGCCACGATCACGAGGTCGGCGGCGTGGCTCTCCAGCAGCTCGGGCAAGCGATCTAAGCCGCCCAAGCCGCGCAGCCTGCCCATATCCACCGAGCCGCGCTCCGGGTCGTCATCCAGATAGCCAATCGGGACGTAGCCCAAGTCCGGGCGGGCTAAAATGGCGCTCAAGACCGCCCGCCCGACGTCGTCCGCGCCGATGAGCAGCACGCGCTCCACGCCGATGCCGCGCCGCCGCAACAGACTGCGCACCATGCGGTAGATCACGCGAATGCCTGAGAGCAAGATCACGCACAGAATCGCTGCCAAGATCAGCAGCAAGCGCGAGAAAGCCGGCGGCTGCGTCACGAAACTGACCGCCATGGCGATCACGGTCGCGCTGGCGACGCCGTTGACGATCCGCGAGACCTCCTCCAGCCAGCTGCGCCCGCGTTGCTCGCGGTAAAGACCCGCCACAGGCGCGGTCAGCACCACCCACAGCGCAAAGACGAACGCATAGGGGATGAAGACGTCGAACGAGGTGAAGAACGCCTCTTCAATCGGCAGGATGTTGCGCACCAGCTCGGATTGATAGCGCAAATAGTACGAGAGCCAAAACGCCACGAAGACCAAGCCGAAATCTAGGGCAGGCATCGCCCGCCGCATCCATTTTGCCCAATCTCGACCCTTCGCTTGCATCACGTCAATTCTCTAAGGCTTTGCGATAAGTTTCTAGCACGGAGCGGGCTGTCTGCGACCATGTGAATTGCCGCGCCCGCGCCTGAGCGCGCTCGCCCTGCTCGGCGCGCCACGCCGAGTCGTGCAGGGCGCGCGCCAACGCCTCTCGCCACGCCGACTCATCGTCGGGCGGCAAGCGCGCGCCTACCTCGCCCGTCGCCTCCGGCAAAGATGAGCGATCTGAGACCAAGGGCGGCACGCCGCACGCCATCGCCTCCACAACGGGCAAGCCCCAGCCCTCGAAGAGCGAGGGGTAGACGAACGCCTCGGCGCAATTGTACCAATAGACCAGCTCAGAGTCAGGCAAGTAGCCGACTCGATGGACTGTTTCCGCGATGCCGAGCTGATCGATCAGCTCTGGAATGTCCTGCGCCATCCAGCCGACGTCGCCGCCCAGCACCAGGTGCGCCGCCCGCCGATCCGACTCTGGCAAGCCCGCGTAGGCGCGCAGCAAAACGGGCAGATTCTTGCGCGGCTCCAACGTGCCCAGATAGAAGAAGAAGCGCTCTGGCAGACCTTTGGCGGCGCGGAACGCCTCGACTTCGGCGGGCGGCAGCTTCTGGAAGTGCGGCTGCACGCCCGCCACCGCCAGATCGATCCGCTCCAGCGGCACCCCCAGCAACTGGTGGACATCTTGGGCGGTGGCGCGCGAGACGGCGCTAACTCGGCGCGCGCGGCGGCAACTGACGCCCGTCAAGGCGCGCAAGTACAGCCGTCGGGCGGCGGGCAGGCGCTCTGGGTGGCGGATGAAGCTCAGATCGTGGACGGTCACCACGAAGGGGCGGGGCGCGATCAGCGGCGCCACGAAAGCAAGCGCGTGCAGCAGGTCGAGATCACTCAGCTGGAAGGGCTGTATGAGCTGCTCCCACACAATGCGCAGGGCGGGACGGCTGGTCTTCAGGCGCGCGCGACGGACTCGATAGGGCGTGGGCGGCAATTCGCCCTCGCCCACGAAAATCGTGGTGCGCAGCTCAGGGTCGGCGTGCGGCAGATGAGCGATCAGGTTGTAGATGTAATGGTGGATGCCAGCGCGCCGAAAGCTCTGCGCGCTCGCCAGTAGATGCGCGCTCAGTCCGATGTGCATGGTGCTCGATTATAGCGCGTCACAGCCCGCCCGTGTAGAGCCGCCCGCCGACGGCGCGCTCTAGAGCGTGAAACCGACCGCGCGCAGCCACTCGCGCGCGATCAGGGCGTGCCCGACGCCGTGCGGGTGAAATTGATCGTCCGACCACAGCTGCGGCACGCTCACGCGCAGCGCCTGCGCGAACGCCTCCTGCACGTCGACGTACAGAGTCTTGAACTCGGCGGCGACTTGCGCCATCAGCGCGGCGTAGACCTCCATTTGGCGGCGCATCGGCTGCTCGCGGTCAGGCTCGATCATGTACGGCGAGAGCAAGATGACTTGAGTCCCGAACGCCTCCTGCACGCGATGCACCAACAAGCGCAAAGTAGCTTGATACTCCACATGGAAGACCGCTGTGGCGGGATCGCCGTGAAACTGCCTGTACACATCGTTGATGCCGACCATCAGCGAGAGCCAATGCGGGCGCTCGCTGATCACATCGCGTTCGTAGCGCGCTGCGATCTCGCGGACGGTGTTGCCGCTCACGCCGCGATTGACGAAGCTCAAATTCAGGTGCGGGTAACGCGCGATCAGCATGTTGCGCACCATGCTGACGTAGCCGTTGCCATAAGGCGCGGCAATATCGCGCCTGCCGGCGTCGGTGATGCTATCGCCCACGAAGACGATCTTCTGGTTCGGCTGCAGCAGCATGAGTCAGCTCCACAATTGGTGTAGGTAGGCAATTTTTGCCAGCAGGTGGTGCGCGCCGCCGCCCTCGTGGTTATTGAAAGGGTAGACGGCGAGGCGCTTCTGCCCCGCGTAATGATTATATGCCGCATAGACAGTCGAGGGCGGGCAGATGTCATCCATCAAGCCGACCGAGAACAGGGCAGGCACAATGGCGCGCGCCGCGAAATTCAGCCCATCGAAGTAGCTGAGCGTCCTGAAGACCTGCTCGCTCTTATCCCGATGGATGGCGAGGAAGGCGCTGATCTCGTTATAGGGCGCCGTCCCGACCAGCGTCGTGGCGCGCCGAAAGTGGCATAGGAACGGCACGTCGGGCAGGGCGGCATCCAGATCGGGGACAAGAGCGGCGACGGCGAGGCTGATCCCGCCGCCCTGACTGCTGCCCGTCACAGCCACGTGCGCTGCATCGACCGAGTCGTGCGCGCGCGCCGCCTCCACAGCGCGGACGGCGTCGGTGAAGACGCGCCGATAGTAGTAGTGCTGCGGATCGAGGATGCCGCGCGTCATGAAGCCGTTGTATTGGGGATTGCCGCCCTCCAGCTCGCGGTCGGGCGTCTCGCCGAGTCGCCACGCGCTGCCCTGCCCGCGCGTGTCCATCACAACGTACGCGAATCCAGCGTTGGCGAAGGGCAGCCACTCAGTTGGGAAGCCGCGCCCGCCGCCATAGCCGACGTACTCCACCACGCACGGCAAGCGCTGCGCCGTCCCTTTCGGCAGGAGCAGCCACGCCTTGATGGGCTGCCCGCCGAAGCCGTTGAAAGTGACGTCAAAGGTCTCCACGAGGCGCAATCCGAAGTCGACGGGCGTGAAGATCGGGTTCAGCGGACTTTGGCGCGCCTCAGCCAGCGTCGTGCGCCAGAAAGCGTCGAAGTCGGCGGGCTCGTCGCGCGGCGGCAGGTAGGTCTCCAGTTGCTCGATTGGCAGGTCGAAGAGCGGCATGGCAACACATCCAAAAGGTGGAATATCGCTGCAATGCCCTCAACTATACCGCGATTTTGCCCAAGCGGGCGATCACGGGTTAGCGCGATGGGGCAGCGGCTCGCCGCGCAAGCCCGCCGCGAGGTTCGCCACAGCCAGCTCGGTCATGGCACGGCGGGTCTGGAGGGTGGCGCTGCCTAAGTGCGGCACGATCAGGCAGTTGGGCAGGCTCAGCAAGGGATGATCGGCGGGGATCGGCTCTGGCTCGGTCACGTCTAGCGCCGCCATGCCGATCTGCTCGGCTTTGAGCGCCTGATAGAGCGCCTGCGGATCGACCACCTCGCCGCGCGCCATGTTGATCAAGACTGAGTCGGGTTTCATCAGCGCTAAGGCGCGCGCATCGATCAGATGGTGCGTCTCTGGGCGCAGCGGCACGTGCAGACTCAAGAAGTCGCTCTCGCGCAGCAGAGTCTCAAAATCGGCGGCGATCACGCCGTCTTGCGCCGCCTCCTCCGCGCTGACTCGATGCGCCAAGACGCGCATGGCGAAGCCTTTGGCGCGCCTCGCCACTGCCCGCCCGATCCGCCCGTAGCCCAGAATGCCCAGCGTCGCCCCGTAGACCGCCTTGCCCAAAAACAAGGTCGGACTCCAACCCTGCCACTTGCCCGCGCGCACCCAATCGGCGCCCGCCACCACGTGGCGCGCCGCCGCCAACAACAACGCGAAGGTCATGTCGGCGGTGGCATCGGTCAGGACGCCCGGCGTGTGCCCGACGGCGATGCCGCGCTGCGTCGCCGCGGCGAGGTCGATGTTGTTCACGCCGACGGCATACTGGCTGATCACACGCAAGCGCGGCGCGCAGTCCATCAGCTCGGCGTCTATCAGATCGGTCAGCTGAGTCAAAATGCCGACGCATTCGGGCAATTTTTGCCGCAAGGTCTGACGATCAGGCGCGCTCTCGCCCTCCCAGACCTCGATGACATAGCGCTCTGCCAAGCCGTGCTGCGCCAACGCCTCATCTAGCCCAACGATGCGCCGTGTGACGAAGATTCGCCCGTCGATCTCCATGTCGTCCCCCACCAAATGCCCAGCCACCAAAACGTCAGGACGCGATGCGGATGCACTGCCCAAGTGTAGTTATCGAACAGGCTGACCGCCACCAGAGCTAAGACGCCACAACCTACAATCAAGCGCCCGACGCTGGCGGGCTGGCGCAGTTGCCATAGATTCAAGCCAAGCGCCACTCCAAAAATGATCAAGCCGAGTATGCCCGCCTCCGCCCAAATGTACAAATAGACGTTGTGAACAGGCAGGAGCGGTCGGGCGACCTCGCCGACGTCCATCCAGACCTCGTACATCAAATTGCCCGCACCGACTCCCAACATCGGCGCGCCCTGAATGACCGCCCACGAGTCGTCGAAGAAAAACTCGCGTCCGCTCAGGAAGCGCAGGGCAAGCTCGCCTCGCGTCGCAAACAGGGCGAAGCCAAAGGCGATGACGCCGCCAAAGCCCGCAAGAATCAGCGTGTTGCGGCGGGCGGTAGCATTCAGACGGCGCCATTGCCACCACACCAGCGGCACAATGCCGAGCGCCGTGCTGAGCAACGCGCTGCGCGAGAGCGTGCCGATCAGCCCTGCGGCGCACAGAAGGCTCAGCCCGATGCTCACAGCGTGCGCGAGTCGCCCCTGAGCTTGCCACGCAAGATACAACCCCGCGAAGATCGCCAGCATCAGATAGCCGCCCAGATAGTTCGGATGCATCGAAAGCCCGGAGGCGCGGAAAAAATCGTCGGGCTCGTAGTAAAGGCGCGCCACCTCGCCAAAGGCGCTCAAACCGAGCGTGTCGTTTCGCAGCACCTGCCCAATGCCGATGATCGCCTGCAACGCGCCGCCCAGCACAATCGCCCACAGGATGCTCCCGCCGCGCGCGCACCCAGTCGGCGATAACGACGCTCATCAGCAAGCAGATCGCAAAATGGATAGTCGTGGCGACGAGCAAGCTAGGTTGCCTCGCCCAAAGAATGCCTAAGCTCATCACAATCAGGAAGATGGCGAAGAGGGCGGCGTAAGGCAGGCGTAGCAAGACTCTGAATGTCTGGCTGAGGCGGGAGCGGTAGTCATCTTCCGCAAAGGCGCGCAAAGCGCTGACTAGAACAAGCAGCAGGGCGAGCAGATCGGCGTAAGCGAGCGTGACGGCTTGGAAGTCCAGCGGCACGTTCAGCCCTTCAAACGCCTGATATAAATTGAGGCGCGGACTAGAAATAACGCCTAGCACAGCCGTAGCTGTCAGTAGAGCGAGCCGAAGTATTTCAAACAAGTTTTTCTCTGTAGATCAGAAAGTGCTCAGAAACAGTGCCGACCAGCGCCGCGCTGGTCGGCACTGACGAGAGCTCGGTAGAGATTAGGGCTGGTTGTCGCGGAATTGACGCGGGACAAGCTCACCCGAACCGGCAGGAATCCACAGCAGGCGGTTGACGAAGAAAATCTTCCATGAGCGCTGGTTGATGCTATCTTCGCAGATCAGCCACTTCGAGCGGGTCCCGTCGAGCGTGGTGGCGCGAAAGAGGACGGCCGGCTGTGTCAAGCCGCTATCGGCGAAGGCTTGCGTGTCGCTGAACAAGCGCACTTGGAAGCCCACCTGACCGCCACACAGCGTCTCCGCGCTGGGCGCGTACTGCGCTTGCACGTTCGCCGTGTTGATGAAGGCGAGAGCCGATGCAGCTACCAAAGCGACCGCCAAAACGACCATCACGACCTTTTTGTTGAGCATGGTTTACCTCCTATAGGTGTATTTGCCATGGCGTTTTCGATGCTACATGCACCAAACAAAAAGTCAGGCAATCGCAGGGAAAGCTTAGTCGCTTCGGATTGTTTGTTGCCTCGAATAGCTATTGATTTAAAAGTTATCTTAAACGCGATGACAAAACCACTTTTTTGTCGCAACTCTTCGCAGTGCGCCGTCCCGTGAGCCACTGGCGCGCCGATTTATGATACACTCGTGAAAAAAGTTTGTAGGCAAACTGCCAGCGCGTATAATTCGTAGCGGCAGAGGCTTGCTCCAAAGTGAGATTGCGCATGGATTCATCTCAACCCTTCGAGCGCCTAGAGGCACACCTTGCCCAGTTGATCGAGGGCAGCTTCGCACGCCTGTTCGCCAGTCGGCTGCACCCGCACGAGCTCGCCTCGCGCTTGGCGCGCGCATTGGAGGAGAATATCCATCGCCACGCCGATGGCAACCTAATTGCGCCCGATCAATTCACGGTTTACCTCAACTCTGAGGATTATAGCGTGTTGCTCTCTGAGCAGCCTAGTCTGCCCCAAGATTTGGCAGCTGCTCTGATTGAGATGGCGAGCCGCGCCGAGCTGCGCTTGTTGCACAAGCCACAAGTTAGGCTGCTGCCCGAAGCCGACCTGCCCCTGCGCAGCGTCAAAGTGAGAGCCGCCCACACTGATAAGGAGAGCACCTCGACCAGCTTGTTGGCGCGCGACGACCTCACGCCGCCGCCAATCGACCTGCGCAACCCGCAACTGCTCTATGGCAGCCAAGTTTTTCCGCTGCGCCGACCCGTCATCAACATCGGCAGGCGGCGCGATAACCACATCACCATCGATAGCCCCTACGTCTCGCGCCATCATGCCCAGCTGCGCTTGCGCTTTGGGCGCTACGTCCTGTATGATCTGAACAGTCGTGGCGGCACGTTCGTCAACGGGCATCGCATCACCGAATGCATCTTGAAGTCTGGCGACGTGATCGGACTCTCGCAGGCGCTGCTGGTCTACATGGAAGATGAACCGAGCTTGTCCCAAACAGCCCGCGACACGCAACTCCGTTCGCCTCTCACCGCCGACTCGCCGCCCGCTGAAGCCGAGTGATCATGCCGCAGGATGCGCTCCTTTTCGGCTTGCGTCTGTTTGCCAGCGCGCTATTGCTCATTTTCTTCGGGACGCTCATCTTCATGCTCTGGCGCGATCTGCGCACCGCCCGCGACGAAGTTGAGACGCGCACGCGCAGGCGCGGTCGGCTGGTCATCATCGGCGTGGAAGAGGGCAATCTGCCGATTGGCAAAAGCTACCCGCTCTTGCCGCTGACCAGCTTAGGCAGGTCGCCGACCAACACGGTCATCCTTGAGGATAGCTTCGCCAGCGGCGAACACGCCCTGATCACCCTGCGGGACGGTCAGTGGTGGCTGGAAGATCGGGGCAGCAGCAACGGCACGCTGCTGAACGGCTATCCTGTGGAAGAGCCTGTGGTGCTGAGCGCCGGCGACGTGATCTCAATTGGGCGCATCACCCTCAAGCTGGAGCTTGAGTGAGTGCGTCGGCTACGCTCCGCCGAAAGTCTGCTGTACAAAGTCCACCTTGTGTGCTACGATCTCATCGTTCACGAACAGGCGTTCAAAATCGACCTGTCCTCTTCAGATAAAGGCTTGTGATCTATGCTCAACGCCGCTAAGAGCGAGTTCAGCGTTGCCAACGCTTACCGCTACGACCGCCGCAGCCCAAGCCGCTGGCTGATCGCGCACGTGATGCGCTATCGCTGGTTCTTCCTCGCCACCTTGCTCTTTTACATTGGCACTTACGCCGCCTACACCGCCTCCGAAGCGCTGATCGGGCAAGCAATTGGGACGGTGATCGAGCCTGACAGCCTCGCCTTGCTGCCGACTATCGCCCTGAGCATTCTGGGCTTGAAGCTCCTGGACGCCGTCCTGAGTTTGCTGGGCGTGCTCGCCATCGAGGTCATCGCCCAACGCATGGAAGTCGATAGCCGCGAAGAGCTGTACGCCAACTTGTTGGGCAAAAGCCAGACTTTTCATAACCAGCAGCGCGTCGGCGATATCATGGCGCGCGCCACAGAGGACGTACAGCAGCTCAACGGCATGATCAATCCAGGCGTGGCGATAACGCTGGAGAGCATCGTGGGCATCGCTGTGCCGCTCGTGTTCATCGCCATGCTGCGCCTAGAGCTGCTGCTCGTGCCTGTGGTCTTCATCGCCGCGTATCTGATAGCAGTGGTGGGGTACGTCCGCCGCTTGAATCCGGTTGTGCGCCGCCAACGCGAGCAGTTCGGCAAGATGAACGCCAACCTCGAAGAGAGCATCAGCGGCATTGAGGTGGTCAAGGCGAGCGCCCAAGAGGCGTTTGAGCGCCGCAAGTTCCGCATCGCCGCCAGCCTCTTCCGCGACTTTTTCGTTCGGCAAGGCTACATCGAGGCGCGTTACTTGCCGCTCTTGTTCTTCGGTATCGCGCTGGGCTTGGCGTTCATGCACGGCTTATTGCTCTACCAGCAGGGCTTGCTCAGGCTGGGCGATGTAGTGGCGCTGATGGGCATCATGGGCGTCTTGCGGTGGCCCACTCTAGCCTCGTTCTTCTCGATCTCGCTGATTCAAGCCGGTCTCGAGGGCGGACGCCGCATCGTGAACATCCTGAACACCGAGACCGAGCTGGATCAAAATAGCGGTGGCTACAAGCAGCCGATGCGCGGCGAGATCGCCTTTGAGAACGTCAGCTTCGCTTACGGGCGCGTTCATGCCTTGCGGAACATCACTTTCAGCATTCGGCAAGGGCAGACCGTCGCCATCGTCGGGCAGACCGGCTCAGGCAAGAGCACGCTCACGCAACTGATCAACCGCACCTACGACGTGACGGGCGGGCGCGTGCTGATCGACGGCGTGGACGTGCGCGACTGGGACTTAGACGCCCTGCGCTCCCAGATCGGCAAGATCGAGCAGGACGTCTTCCTGTTCTCGCGCAGCATCGCCGAAAACATCGCCTTTGGCGTCCCTGACGCCACGCAAGAGCAAATTGAAGAGGCGGCGCGCATGGCGCAAGCTCACGACTTCATCATGAGCTTCAAAGATGGCTATCGCACGTTGGTCGGCGAGCGCGGCGTGACGCTCAGCGGCGGACAGCGCCAACGCATTGCCATCGCGCGCGCCTTTTTGAGCAACCCGCGCATCCTGATCCTCGACGACTCGACTAGCGCCATCGATAGCGCCACTGAGGATGAAATTCAGCGCGCCATTCGGCAAGTCCAGCAAGGCAGGACGACGCTCTTGATCACCCATCGGCTCTCGCAGATTCGCTGGGCGGATATGATCTTAGTCCTAGATGGCGGCGAGCTGGTCGCTTGCGGCGCGCACGAGGAGCTGTTGCGTCGCTCGCCGCACTATCGGCGCATCTTCGCACGCTACGATGTGGCGCTGCCGCCCCTTGAGCCTGTACCGATCAATTGAGGAAGGCGCATCCCTATGGGCTTCATTCTGGACGGTCTGGACGCTGAGGCGTACGACCGCCAATACGACGATAGGCAGTTGCTCCGCCGCATCATCGGCTACTTTCAGCCTGAGCTGCGCCGAATGCTGCTCGTCGCTTTCACCACGCTGCTCGATACGCTCGTGCGCGCTGCAGTGCCGATTGTCATCTCGCGCGCCGTCGATGAAGTCAGCCAGACGCAGTCCGAGTCCCTCATTCTCACGTATGGCTTGCTGGTGGCGGGGTTGGGCGCTTCGGCGTGGTTGTTCAACTTGATTCGCCGCTCCCTGACGGGCGAGGCGGTCGGCAATGTGGTGCTGAAGATACGCGAGGACGCCTTTGACGCTGTCATGAAGCGCGACTTGTCTTTCTACGATCAGTTCCCGTCGGGCAAGATCGTCAGCCGCGTCACGTCGGATACGCAAGCCTTCTCGACCGTCGTCACGCTGACCATCGACTTGATCAGTCAGTTGGTGTTGGTGGGCGCCCTGCTGATCTATCTGTTCTTCGTCGATGCGGTACTGGCGTTAGTCGTTTTGGGCATGGTGCCGCTGATCGTCGGGACGGCGCTGGCTTTCCGTAAGATCGCGCGCTTCACAGTGCAGCATTCCCGCCGCGTGCGCGCCGAAGTCAGCGCATTGGTGCAGGAGACCGTCGCAGGCATCAGCGTGGCGAAGACCTTTCGGCAGGAACATGCCATCTATGCCGACTTCCTCAAGCTCAATCGGCGCGCTTTCTGGATCAACTTGCGCATGGGCATCGTCTTCAGCGGCATTTTCCCGCTCTTGGCGCTGATCGTCGCCTTTGCGATGGCGGCTGTGGTCTATTTCGGCGGTCTGCGCGTGCAGCTGGGCGCGCTGAGCGCCGGGGATTGGTACTTGTTCGCCCAAGTGGTGGCGCTGATCTGGTTCCCGCTGACCAGCATCGCCTCATTTTGGAATCAGTTTCAGCTGGGCTTGGCGTCGGGCGAGCGCGTCTTCGCCTTAATCGACTCCGAGCCGCGCGTCGTGCAGCACGATAAGCGCGTCTTGCCGCACATACGCGGCGAGATCGCGTTCAAGCACGTGCATTTCAGCTACACCGATAAAGAGCGCGTGCTGGAGAATTTCTCGTTGCACATCCGTCCGGGCGAGACTGTGGCGCTGGTCGGGCATACGGGGGCGGGCAAATCCAGCATCGGCAAGCTGATCGCGCGCTTTTACGAGTTCCAAGCCGGCAGCATCACCATAGACGGGGTGGACATCCGCGCGCTGGATTTGAGCGCTTACCGCGCGCAGCTGGGCGTGGTCACCCAAGCGCCTTTCCTGTTCGATGGCACGGTGCGCGAGAACATCCGTTATGGCAAGGCGGGCGCCTCGGATGCCGAAGTGGAGCGCGCGGCGCGGCAAGTCGGCAATGGCGATTGGCTCAAGAGCCTGAGCGACGGCTTGGATACCGAAGTGGGCGAGCGCGGCAGCAACCTCTCGATGGGGCAGCGCCAACTGGTGGCTCTAGCGCGCGTCATGCTCCAGAATCCCGCCATTTTCATCCTCGATGAGGCGACTGCCAGCGTCGATCCGCTGACCGAGACGCTCATCCAAGAGGGCTTGGATGCGATCATGAAAGGGCGCACCTCGATTGTGATCGCCCATCGGCTCAGCACAGTGCGCCACGCCGACCGCATCATCGTGCTGAAGAAAGGGCAGATCATCGAGGAGGGCAATCACGAGGAGCTGCTCAGGCGGGGTGGGCACTACGCCGAGCTCTACAACACCTACTTCCGCCATCAGAGCCTAGAGTACATTGAGGCGCAGCGCAAGCCCGACGTCACGCCTGCCAATTGAAGCATCTCTAGGCGTCCTGCGGCGGCGGGGCGGTCGGTGCTGAGTCGGGCGTTGAGTCGGCGGGCAGAGGCGGCGGTATTTGTTCGGTCTGCTCGCTAGGGAAAAGGCTCTCGTAAGAGAGCAAGGGCGGCATGGCTGGTATCTGGGTGTGCTCCAGTTGAGTCGGAGTCGGGCGTTGCGACGGAGTGTCTGCTATGTGAGGCGCATGGCGGCTCAGGTTGAAGTAGGCGGCTTCGGGCGGCGGGATGGGCGGCGTGAAATACGGCACGCTAGGCACGCCTGTGTACCACGATGGCGGGCTTGCCTCCGAAGCGACAGAAGGCTTGCGGCGGCGCGCCATCTGCCACGCCACAATCAGGGCGCTGGAGAGCCAACTCGCGCCGCCCAGCACGCCCAGCAGCACCATGACGGCGCGCAGGTCGGTCGGGAAGTCTTGCGGGGTCAGGCGCACGCCCAACGCTGCGATCTGGATGCCGAAAAGCGCCACATAGCCCAGCGCCAGCGCCAAAGTCGCGCTGCCCAGCAGTATTCCTAAGCCGGCGCCCAGCAAAAATTGCCGTCTGGTCATCTCATCTCGCCTCTCGCCCCTGATTGTAGCATTGGCGCCGATCAGCTGCCATCAAGGGTTGCCAATTTGCCCTTGAGTCGTTAGGCTTGAGTAAACGTGGTAGAATGAACGGCATTCAAGCTGATCGCGTCAATTACCCGTCCTTTGAGCTATGAATGTATCGATTGAAAGGCGCCGTATCGCGCGCATCATCGCCTTGCAAGCCCTCTACGAGCTGGATTGCACCAATCACGCTTTGGAGGACGTGCTGGGCGCTCACCTTGAGACGCTGGCAGCCGACGGCAAACTCAAGCCCGACTTGCGCCGTTATCTCTACCAGCTAGTCAGAGGAGTGCGCTGCGAGCGCGCGCGCCTCGATGCCGTCATTGCGCGCTTCGCGCCCGAATTCCCGCTTGAGCAGATGGCGCCCATCGACCGCAACCTGCTGCGCATCGCCCTGTACGAATTTGCTATCAGCAAGACGCCGCCCAAAGTTGCCATCAACGAGGCGGTCGATTTGGCGAAACTGTTCGGCTCTGAGAACACCGCGCGCTTTGTGAATGGCGTTCTGGGCGCGCTCGTCGAACACAAGGCTGAATTGCGCGCCCTTTTGGAGGATGAGGCGACCTGAGCATGAACATTTTTGGTGTCGGTCCTGCCGAGCTGATCCTGATCCTGATCTTGCTGTTTGTGGTGGCAGGTCCAAAACGAATGATCCAGTGGTCATACTACATGGGGCGCTACATGGCGCAATTTCGGCGCATGGTGGAAGAATCGTGGAGTCAGGTGCGCAAAGAGCTGGAGAGCGCTCAAATCGATCTGCCCGAAGAGCTGCCGCGCCGCCGCGTCAACTTGATGCAGGAGGCGAATCGCGCCATCAACGCCGAGCTGAACCGCGCGATGCCGCCCACAGGCTCGAAGTACAGCCCCAGACCCACCAACGGCGCGCAAGCCGCCGACGCCGAGCCGAAGGACGACTCGCCCGCCGACTCCCAGTCCGATCCCAATCGTCCAGATGAGCCGAAACGGTACGATGCATGGCTACCCAAATAGCGCCTAAAGCCCCACAGACGCCCGATCTGCCGCCTGAGCCTGAAGAAGAAGAGGGCGGCGTCCCGATGACGTTCTTCGATCACGTCGACGAGCTGCGCCGCCGCTTAGTCCGCATCGTGATCTCGGTCGCAATTGGGATGCTCGCCTCGCTCGCTTTTACCAACACTGTGATCGAGTACATGAAGGCGGCTTACGGCGAGCGACTCGCCATCCTCGGTCCAGCCGACTCAGTCGTGATCTTTTTCCGCGTGGCGCTGATGCTCGGCGTGATCCTCGCCATGCCGATCATCGTCTACCACGTCTTCATGTTCGTCGTGCCGGGCTTGACGCGCAAAGAGCGCCGCTGGCTGTTCACGCTGCTGCCCATCATCACGCTGCTATTCCTGATCGGTTTAGCCGTCACGTGGTTCGTGTTGATCCCGATCTACATCAATTTCCTGAAGAACTTTCAGGCGGATATCTTCGTCATCCAGTGGACGGCGGACGAGTACATCACCTTTGTGACGACCGTGCTGTTGTGGCATGGCGTCGCCTTTGAGACGCCGGTGATCTTCTACGCGCTGGGGCGGCTGGGCATCGTGACGCCCAGCGGGATGATCAAGTACTGGCGGCAAGCCGTCGTCGGCACGGCGATCATCGCAGCGATCATCACCCCAACCGTCGATCCTGTCACCATGAGCATGTTCATGGGCGTGATGCTCGGCTTGTACGGCTTCAGCATCCTGACGGTGACCCTCGCCTTTCACATCAATCGGCGGCGGCTCGCCAAGCTGGATGCGGCGATCTCTTGACCTGAGCGATGGGGCGTCTGGCTTTTGCGTTGCTGACCTTGATCTTAACAGGCTGCACGGGGCTGCAACCGACAGCCACGCCCGTCGTGCTGTTTGTGACTGCCACGCCTGAGCCGCCCCCGCCGACGCCCAACCTCTCGCCGACGCCCGTGATCGCCCCGTTGCTGAACTTGACGCTCACGCCGCGCGCTACCAGCACGCCGACGCCCGTCCGATTGCCGACGCTCACCCCGACCCTCACGCCATCGTTCACCGCCACCTACACCGACACGCCTGAGCCGACCTTCGCCTTGAGCGCTTGCACGCTCGTCCCGCAAGGCGGCTTCGCCGCTCTCTACAGCCGTGATGCAGCTGTGCAGCAAGCGCTTGGCTGCGCGCAGAGCCTCGCCGTCCCCGTCAATGCCGCTGTGCAGGACTTCGAAAACGGGCGCATGGTCTGGGTCTCGGCGCTGGGGGATATCCCGACGGGGACGATCTACGCGATCTTCAACACGGGGCAGTACCTGCGCTACGCCGATACGTGGGTTGAGGGGGTCGATGCGGTGCAGCCTGTGGGCGGCGAGGGCGCGCCGAGCGGTCGCTTAGCGCCCATTCGCGGCTTTGGCAAGGTTTGGGCGCTGAACGCCGCCGCGCGGAACGGCTTGGGCTGGGCGCTGGGCGCGGAGAGCGGCACAGGCGCGCAAGTCCAGCGCTTCGAGCGCGGCGAGATGATCTACATCGGCGCGCTCAACCAGACCTACATCTTTCTGGCGCAGGGCGGCGTGTGGCGGCTGGAGAACGCGCCGTTCTAGCCTAGCGCTCAGCCCTCTTCGAAGTAATCGCTATCGATGCGCTTGATGACGTAGCGCCGCTCCTCTGCCACGCCGACGTTGTAGTCGATCATCAGCTGAGCGAGCTGCTCGCCATTGATCAGGACGATCTTCTTGTCGATGCGGTCGACGTAATCGTGTGCGTCTCTTGAGAAATCGGAGGTCGTGATGATCACGCCACGTTTAGCCCGCATCCCGTCTAAGCTGCCCGCAAAAGCCTGGACGGTAGGTCTTCCGACTGTGCTGTTCCAGCGCTTAGCTTGGATGTACACTTGATCCAGACCCAGCACATCGCTCTTGATCAGACCGTCCACGCCTTCATCGCCGCTTTTGCCGAGTATCTTGCTTGCGTCTTCGAGAGAGCCGCCGTAGCCCATCGCCAGCAGCAAGTCCACCACTAGTTTCTCAAAGAAGCGCGGCGAGCAGCTCTTGACTCGGTCGAGCAGCTCCTGAGCGAGCGCTTGGCGTAGCGCCCTGTACGCGCTCTCCATCAACTGGTCAGCAGGTAAGTTGCTCTCCACAACCTCTGTCTGACCGTTTGCCGTCTGATTGGTCTTGCCGAGAAAAAATTCTTTGAACTCTTGAAATCTCTTGAGGTACTGAGCATCGATGCGCTGTGGATTTTGGTTGAGGACTTCGATGCCTCGCTGTGTGATTCGAAAAGTGCCGCGCTCAGGACTCTCCAAGAGCTTCGCGCTTCGCAGGTATTGGACCGCCCAGCTGACGTTGTTGTAGATGCGCGTTTGAGTACGGCTTGGCAAGAGTTCATTGCGCTCTTCTTGGCTGAGGTTGAAGTGATCAGCCATTATTGCGACAGCGTCTTTCAGCCAATGGACTTGTCCGTCGGCAGCGAGTTTGAGTACCGGCAGCGTCAAACTTTGAAAGTCAGGGACTGGCATGAGGGTTCCTCCCGAAAGCTGCTATATGTCCAACCATGATACTTCAACTGCCCGTCTCGCGCACCATGCGCTGCAGCTCATAGAGCTTGGTCAGCGCCTCAAGCGGACTCAGCTCTTCAATTTGCAGCGCCCTGAGCGCCCTCATCACAGGATGCTCGCTCGGCTCTGAGAAGAGCGGCATTTGCGCTTGTGGCGCGCGTCGTCGCCTTCGGCTCGGCTCGCTAGGGATATCTTTGAAGGAAAAATCGGCGCCACTCGCCTCTAGCTCTTTGAGAATCTCCCGCGCCCGCGCCACGACCGCCCTCGGCAAGCCCGCCAGCTGCGCCACGTGGATGCCATAGCTGCGATCAGCGCCGCCGCGCACCAACTTGTGCAAAAAGACGACCCGATCCCCTTCCTCCAGCACGCTGACGTTGTAGTTGCGCACGCGCGGCAAGATTTTCTCCAGCTCGGTCAGCTCGTGATAGTGCGTGGCGAAGAGCGTGCGGCAATTCAGGCGCGGATGATTGTGGATGTACTCGATCACGGCGCGCGCGATGGCGAGACCGTCGTAGGTGCTGGTGCCGCGCCCGATCTCATCTAGGATCAGCAGCGAGCGCGGCGTGGCGCTGGCGAGGATCAGCGCCATCTCCACCATCTCCACCATGAAGGTTGACTGGGCGGCGTGAATCTCGTCTTGGGCGCCGATGCGCGTGAAGATGCGATCCACCAAGCCGATGTGCGCCTCCGCAGCTGGCACGAAGCTACCGATCTGCGCCATCAGCGCGATCAGCGCCACTTGCCGAATAGCGGTCGACTTGCCGCTCATGTTCGGACCGGTGATGATGTGGATGCGCTCGTCGGCATCGAAGTAGGTATCGTTAGGCGTGAAGCGCTCGCCTTGCAGCATCCGCTCCACGACGGGATGGCGTCCCTCGCGGATGATCAGCCGATCATCGGCGCTGAGGATGGGGCGGGTGTAGTTTTCGCGCGCCGCCGCCTCTGCAAGGGAGGCGAGGGCATCGGCGTGGGCGACGGCGCGCGCCGTGCGCAGCAGGCTATCGCCATAGGCGCTGATCTGGGCGCACAGGTCGCGGAAGAGGCGCTCTTCAAGCTCTATGATCTGCTCATCGGCGTTGAGCAGGCGCGCCTCATATTCCTTCAGCTCAGCCGTGACGTAGCGCTTGGCGTTGGCGAGGGTCGCCTTTTCGAAGTAATCGCTCGGCACCTTGCTGATTTGTCCCGCGCTGACCTCGATGTAGTAGCCCATGACCTTGTTGTAGCCGACTTTGAGGGTCTTGATGCCCGTGCGGGCGCGTTCGCGCGCCTCAAGACCGTCCAGCCAAGCGCGCGCATCGCTGATGTCGCGATGAATCTGATCGAGTTCGGGGCTGTAGCCCTCGCGGATCACGCCCGTCTTATCGCGCAGCGTCGCGGGCGGGTCATCGGCGATGGCGGCGGCGATCAGCTCGCTGACGGGGCGGCAAGGATCGAGGCGCTCGCGGATGCTGTGCAAGGCGGGCAGCTCGTAGAGGGCGTTGCGCAGGGCGGGCACGCTCTCCAGACTGTAGCGCAAGGCGATCAGGTCGCGCGGCAAGGCGACGCCGCTCAGGACGCGGTTGCTCAGGCGCTCCAGATCGGCGATGGGCTTGAGGGCGGCGAAGATTTCGGCGCGGCGCACGCCATCGGCGTGAAGGGCGGCTACCGCCTCCAAGCGCGCGTTCAGCCGTTCTAAATCCAGCAGGGGCTGCCCGATCCATTGGCGCAGCAGGCGGCTGCCCATCGGCGTGACCGTCCGATCCAGCACGCCTAGAAGCGAGCCTTGCACTTTGCCGCCGCGAATGGTCTCGGTCAGCTCTAGGTTGCGGCGGGTGTTGGCATCCAGCACCATATGGCTGGCTGTGGAGTAAGTGCGCAAAGTGGTGAGCTGCGCTAGGTTGCCGCCGTGCGTCTCGCGCAGGTAGGTGAGCAGGGCGCCAGCGGCGCGCACGGCGAGCGGCTTATCGCCCAGCCCGAAGCCTTCTAAAGCGCGCACCTCAAAGTGAGCGCGCAGGGCGCTCTGGGCGGCGCCGAACTCGAAGCGGTGATCGGGCAGCGGGGTGACGAAGGCGCCGTTGGGCAGGGTCACGCCGCGCTCCGCCCACGTCTTGGGCAGCAGCACCTCGCGCGGCTGCAGACGCGCCAATTCCTCTAGCACGGCGAGCGCCGCCTCTTGCCCGTCGTCGCCCAGCTCGGTGGCGGCGAACTCGCCCGTGGAGATATCGGCGTAGGCTAAGCCGCAGCGCGCCCACGCCTCATCCGCCTGATTTTTGAGCGGCGCTAGCGCCAAGAGGTAGTTGTTCTGGCGCTGATCGAGCATGGTCGGCTCGATGACGGTGCCGGGCGTGACGACGCGCGTCACTTCGCGGCGCACCAACTTTTTGCCGGCTGGCTCGACCTGATCGGCGATGACGACGTGATAACCTTTCTCCACGAGGCGCGCCACGTAGGTATCGATGGCGCGTTGGGGCACACCCGCCATTGGCACGCGTCCGCCGCGCGGCATCGGGCGGGAGGTCAGGGCGATCTCCAGCTCGCGCGAGATGATCTCGGCATCTGCATCGAAGGCTTCGAAGAAGTCGCCGAGGCGGAACAGCACGATCTTATCGGGATAGCGCGCCTTGATCTCCAAATATTGCTGGCGCATGGGCGTCAGGTCATCAGCGCTCATAAAAGGTTCTCGTCTGTGCGGCTGATCAGAGGTTGGCGTCAAGTTTACCGCAGGCTTATGCTCTTGCGAAGTGCCGCGGGGCGCGCCGTCGCACAGTTAGAGGCATTGGGCGCCCGAAACTATTCACGACCGTTGAAACATGCTACAATCAGGCAGCCAGCAGCACCCATGTATTCACGGCTGCCTGTTTGACTGAGAGTAGGAAGTGCCACATGGCTGTCAAAGTTTTAATTGTGGAAGACGACCTTGAGATGAACCGCCTGCTTCAGCTTGACCTAACGCAGCACGGCTACGAGACCGTCACAGCGACCAACGGCTTAGAGGGCTTGCGCATGTTTCACGATCAGCGCCCAAGCTTGGTCTTGTTGGACGTCTCGCTGCCGATGATGGACGGTTTGACGGTCTGCCAGCGCATCCGCGAGCTCTCCAGTGTGCCGATTTTAATCATGACAGCCACTGCGATCACGGAAGAAGAAATTGCGCGCGGGCTAAACCTTGGCGCCGATGAGTACATGATCAAACCGATTCGCAATATCGAATTTCACGCCCGCGTGCGCGCTTTGTTGCGGCGCGCCTCCCGCGATGAGGACATCCTCCAATCCGCCGCTTATAGCGATGACTATCTGACGATTGACCTGAACGCGCGCCGCGTTTGGGTCAATGGGCGCGAGATGCGCTTGACGCCCACCGAGTTCAAGCTGATCGCCATCTTAGTCAAGAATCGCGGGCAGGTGCTGACCTTCAATCAGCTGTTGGAGCAGGTTTGGGGTCCAGAATACAGCACAGAGCACCACTATCCGCGCATTTACGTCTCGCACCTACGCCGCAAAATCGAGCCCGATCCCAAAACGCCGACTTACATCCAGAGCGAATACGGAGTCGGTTACCGCTTCACAGGCAAAGCCTAGCGGACGCGCCCTATGCCCAGCCAGATCGCCGTCGTTGCCATCGGAGGCAACTCGCTGATTCAGAGCCACGAGCGCCGCGAGGTGCGTTATCAGTGGGATGCCGTGCGCGAGACTTGCCAGCACATCGCGCGGCTCATCAAGCAAGGTTGGCGGGTCGTCATCACGCATGGCAACGGTCCGCAGGTCGGTTTTATTTTGCGGCGCACCGAGCTGGCTGCCCACGAGGTGCATACCGTGCCGCTCGATCTGATCGTGGCGGATACGCAAGGCGCCATCGGCTATATGCTACAACAGGCGCTGCGCAACAGCCTGCGCGCGCTCGGCATCAATCAGAGCGTGGTGACCATCGTCACGCAGACGGTTGTGCGCCGTGACGATCCCGCCTTCGAGAAGCCCGATAAGCCGATTGGCGGCTTCTTGAGCGAGGCGGAAGCGCGCCACTTCGAGGCGGAAGGCTGGCACGTCATTGAGGACGCCGGGCGCGGTTGGCGACGGGTGGTCGCCTCGCCGCAGCCGCTGGAGATCGTCGAGCTGGATGCCATCCGCGAGATGCTCTACAACGATTACGTCGTGGTTGCCTGTGGCGGCGGCGGAATCCCGGTCGTGCGCAACGAGAAGGGCGAGTTGCGCGGCGTCTACGCCGTGATCGACAAAGATCGGGCGAGCAGTCTGCTGGCGAGCGGCTTGGGCGCCGATCTGTTCGTCATCTCAACCGGCGTGCCGCGCGTGGCGCTCTACTACAACACGCCGCAGCAGCGCTTCCTAGAGCGCGTCACCTTGCGCGAGGCGCGCCAATACATCGCCGAGGGGCACTTCGCGCCCGGCAGCATGTTGCCCAAAATTGAGGCGATTGTGCGCTTTTTGGAGCGCGGCGGTCCGTCGGCAGTGGTCAGCGATCCGCCCAACTTGGCGGCGGCTCTGCGCGGCGAGGCGGGCACATGGTTCGTCCCCGCCTGAAGTGAAATGTCATCTCAGACGTCGCAAACTGTGTCAAGCGCGGTGATCAACCATGAATCCCTACCTGACTCACTACCGATGCGCGCTGTGCGGGCGCACCTACGCTCTAGACGCCGTGATGTACACCTGCCCGCACTGTGGCGCGGTTGGCACGTTGGATATGTGCTACGACTACGCCGCGCTGCGCCGCGCCGTCGCGCCTGATGCGTTGGAGGGCTTCAGCCTGTGGCGCTATGCGCCGTTGCTGCCCGTGAGCGCGCCTGAGCATTTCCCGCCCTTGCACGTCGGCTGGACGCCCCTGATCGGCGCGACTCGCCTCGCCGCCGCCCTCAAGCTGCGCGAGGTCTGGCTCAAAGACGACTCGCGCAACCCGACTGGCTCGCTCAAAGACCGCGCCAGCGCAATGGTGGTGGCGCGGGCGCGGCAACTGGACGTCTCGGTCATCACCACAGCCAGCACGGGCAACGCGGCGGCGGCTCTGGCGGGCGTCTGTGCTAGCGTGGGCATGAGGGCGGTCATTTTTGTGCCCGCTAAAGCGCCGCCCGCCAAGATCGCCCAGCTGCTCGTCTACGGCGCGACCGTATTGCTGGTCGACGGCACGTACGACGACGCCTACGCGCTCAGTCTGCAGGCGAGTGCCGAATATGGCTGGTATTGCCGCAATACAGGCATGAATCCCTACACCACAGAGGGCAAAAAGACCGCCGCCTTCGAGCTGTGCGAGCAACTCGCTTGGCGCGCCCCCGACGTCTTGATCGTGAGCGTGGGCGATGGCAACATCCTCGCCGGGCAGCACAAGGGCTTCTACGATCTGCATCAGTTGGGCTGGATCGAGCGAATGCCGCGCCTGATCGGCGTGCAAGCGGCGGGTAGCGATGTGCTGGTGCGCGCCTGGGAGGATGGCACGTCCGCCGATGCCGTTCAGCGCGGCGGGACGCAGACCATCGCCGATAGCATCTCAGCCGGCTTGCCCAGCGACCGCGCCAAGGCGCTGCGCGCCGTCCGAGAGACGGGCGGGGCGTTCGTGCGCGTCACCGATGCGGAGATTTTGGCGGCGATCCCCGCTTTGGCGCGTCTGAGCGGCGTCTTCGCCGAGCCAGCTTGCGCCGCCGCCTACGCGGGCTTGCTCAAAGCGGTTGAGCGCGGCTTGATCGGCTCGGATGAGTCGGTGGCGCTGCTGATCACGGGCAGCGGCTTGAAGGATATCGGCGGCGCCATGCAAAGCGTGGCGGAGGCGGGCGGCTATCCCGTCGGTCGGGACTTCGCCGCCGTTCACGAGGTCGTGAGGCGTTTGGGACTGCTTTAGGCTGCCCGTCGGCGCGCTTTTTTGCTATGATTCAAGCATCGCTTGTGAAATGTAACGCAAGGTCTGCAGAAAGTTCGCCCATGCAAGGGGAAACCGTCGTCATCGAGGAAGAGTCGCCGCCTTCGAGGCAGGCGTGGCGGGCGAGCGGCTCGCTGTTCGTGATCGTGATGTTCATCGGCGCGGCGCTGCTGTTCGCCTATAGTCTGTGGTTCATCAACACGCACTCTCCAGTTGAGGAGCGCTTCAATCAACGGCGGCGTCCGTTGGCAGCCGATACAGCCGGCTATTACATCCTGCGCGAGCGCGCCGGCGACTATCTGCGCACTGCGCTGACCGTCGACACGCTCGATGCGACCGCAGGCAGGCGGCACGGCATCGCCGAATATGACGTAGAGGGCAAGACCGTCCGCCTTGAGGTCGAATTCATCCCCGACGCCACGCCGACCCTCGATACGGTCTTCAGCGGCTTCTTCGAGCGCTCCGGCGGCACAGATACCGCCACGGTGCTGAAGCGCTTCCCAGAGGCGCGCACGCCCTACTACTTCGCCGTCTTCTCCGGCTTCACCTACACCTACTATGAGTTCGGCTGGATCAACGGCAACTGGATTTTGCGCGCCTCCACGCAGGACGCCGGTCAGGAGGCGCTCTTGAAGTTCGCCAACGGCTACGTCTACTGAGCGGCGAGGCGGCGCGCCACGCCGTTGATGGCTAAAACAGTCAAGGTCAGCGCACCGCCCGCCGAGAGCGCGATCCACGGCGCTGCCCGCAGGACTGTTCGCCCCTCTGCCAGCATAGCGCCCCACTCAGGCGCGGATGGATCGCCGCCGAAGCCCAAGAAGTGCAGCGTCGCCGCGTTGAGGATCGCCCACGCCACCGCCACCACGCCCGCCGCGAGGCAGGTCGGCAGGGCGTTGGGCAGGATGTGCCGCCACAGCACGCCTGAGGCGCTTGCGCCCAGCGCCCACGCCGCCTCGACGTAGGGTTGCGCCCGTGCCGCGCGCGCCGCCGCCCGCACCACCCGCAAATAGACGGGCAGACTGCTCAGCGCCGCGGCAAGCGCCACCTGCGCGCTGCCGCCGCCCGCCACAGTCAGGACGGTCAAGGCGATCAGCAGGCTCGGCAACGCCAAGAGCGCGTCGCTCAGGCTGACGACCAGCCAATCTAGCGCGCCGCCGAAAAAACCCGCACACAGCCCTATTGCGCCGCCGATAAAGACCGTTGTGCCGAGCGCGATCAGCCCGATGCTCAGCGTGCGCGCCCCGCCGTGCAAGATTCGACTGAAGACGTCCCGCCCGATCCAATCTGTGCCGAGCGGATGCCGCGCCGAAGGCGGCTCCAGCGCCCCGCCCGCCTCCGAGAGCGGATCGTAGGGCGCGATCAGCGGCGCGCCCAGACTCAGCAGCGCCAAGAGCGCCAAGAGCGCGCCTGAGAGACCCAATCGGCGCATGACTCAGGACGCGCGCAAGCGCGGATCGCGCCACGCCGCGAGGATATCCGTCAAGCTGCTCAGCAGGCTGTAGGCGAGGGCGCTCAACAGCACCACGCCCTGCACAACCGGATAATCCCGCCCGTTGACCGCGTTCAAGAGCAGCTGACCGACGCCGCGCCGCGTGAAGAGCGCCTCAGTGACCACGGCGCCGCCGATCAGGAAGCCCGCCTGCAAGCCGATCAGGCTGATCAGCGCGCCGCTGTGCGCGCGCAACATATGCCGCCACACGATCAGGCGCGCAGGCAGCCCCTTGGCGCGCGCTACCTGCACGAAAGCGGCGCTTTTCGCCTCGCGCAGGGCTGCCGCCGCCACCTGCCCGATGCTCCCGCTCAGCGAGACGCCCAGCACGCCGCACGGCAAGATCAGCGCCTGCAGGCTGTTGCCGCGACTGACCGACGGCAAGACGCCCAGCCCGACCGCGAACAAGTAGATCGCCAACGTGCCGAGCCAGTAGATCGGCGTGGCGAGCGTGAGGGCGATCAGCGCCTCGCACAGCTGCCTCAGGGCGACTCCGCCTAACGCCGCCCCGACGCCGAGCGCCACGCCCAACACCGCGCCGACTCCGAGCGCGCCAATGGCGAGTATCAGGGTCGAGTCGAGCTGCTCAGCGATCAACGCGCCTACAGGACGCCCGTTGATCAGCGAGACGCCCAGATCGCCGCGCAGCAGCCCGCTCAACATGCTCACGTACTGAGCGCCGAGCGGCAAATCCAGACCGAGCGCCGCGCGGCGCGCCGCGATCTGGCTCTCGGTCGCCCCGCTGAGGGTCAATTGTAGGGCGATGGCATCGATGGGCGCGAGGCGCAAGGCGAGGAAAGCCAGAGTTGCCGCCAGCCAAAGCGTGAAGAGCGCGCCGAGCGCCCGTCGGAGGATGAAAGGCAACATCGCCGACTTAGGGCGTCCCCTCGAAGCTCAAATTCGCCAAGAGCGGAAACCAGCCGTAGGCATCGAAGGCGAGTCCGCTCACGCGCTTGTTGTGCGCGTTCAGGTTGACGTAATCGCGGATTGGCAAGATGAGCGCCTGATCCATGATCAGCCCTTGAATGCCCGTGTAGAAGTTCTGCCGCTGCGCCGTGTCATCGGTTTGAACGGCTTGGCGCAGCCACTGATCGAGGTTGGCGTTGCTGACGCGCATGAAGTTGTTGCGCGCCTCGCTCAGATAGAAATTGTTCAGCAAGCTGGGATCGGCGCCGAAGTCGTTGAAGGCGACGAGGTGATAATCGCCGCTCTGCACGGCAGCCAGCAACCCCGCCAAGTTCGGCACTTGGCGCAGCTCAGCCTGAATGCCTTGATCGCGCCATTGGCTCTGCAGACGCTGCGCTACCTGCGGGGCGTAGCCCCACGTCGGCACGATCAGGATCAGGCTCAGCGGCGCGCCGTTCAAATCGAGGACTCCGTCGCTGTCGTTATCGCGGTAGCCCAGCTCAGTCAACGTTTGGCGCGCCACCTCGCGGTTGTGCGGATAGTATTGCTTGATCTGCGGCTCGTAAAAGGGCGTGACAGCGGTCAGCGGACCGTAGGCGACCGGCGAGAGCTGCTGAAAGACCGAGTCGATGATGGCGACGCGGTTGGTGGCGGTGATGACAGCGCGGCGCACCTCCAGCCGATCAGTAGGCGCTTTAGCGGTGTTGAAGAAGAACTGAAGCGGCATGCCCGGAATCGGTTGCGGCACGAGCACGATGTCATCGCGGCGCGCCACTGCCAGCGCATCGAGGGGTGGCAACTCGCCGATGATGTCCACTGCGCCGCTCTCAAGGGCGGGCGCGCGCGTGGCGGGATCGGTGAAGAAGCGGAACTCGATCTCCTCCACAGGCGCGGGGTTATCTGTGCGGTAGAAGGGCGGCCCCCAGCGGTAGATCGGGTTGCGGCGCAACAGGATGTAATCGCCGGGGATGAACTCGACCATTTGATAGGGTCCTGTGCCGACCTGATGCAGCTGATAGAGGTCGTTGCCGTACTCTTGGAGCGCCTTTGGGCTGGCGATGCCCAAGTAAACTTGCGAGAGCGAATCCAGCAGCGGCGCGAAGGGCGACTTCAGGACGAGCTGGATGGTGTACTCGTCTAGGACGATGTAGCGCTCGAAGCTGCCCAGCAGAAAGGCAGCTTTCTGCGAGCGCGTCTCAGGGGCGGTGATGCGCTCTAAGTTGGCGGCGACGGCGAGGGCGTTGAACGGCTCGCCATCGTGGAAGCGCACGCCGCGCCGCAGATAGAACGTATAGACCAAGCCGTCGGGCGAGATTTCCCAGCGCTCAGCCAGACCCGCCACGAAATCTTGAGTGGTCGGATCGCGGTAGACCAGCGTATCGTAGACCGAGCGCAGCGGGATGCCCAGCTCAGCCGAGGCGTTGATGTGCGGATCGAAGCCGCTGGGCAGGAGCGTCAAGCCGTAGACGATGCGCGAGGCGGCGGGCTGCGCGGCAGTCGCCGGGCGGGTGAGCAGATTGCTCAGCACGATGCTGCCCATGCACAGCCCAAAAATCACAGAGGAACAGGAGAGCAGCGCGAAAGCGCGCAGAAAGTTTCGGAGCATGGCGTGAGACACACCTTAAAAGTATCAGCGTACGTGGGAGGTTGAGTATAGCGTAAAAATCGGAGCGTGCGCTAGGCTGAGGAACGTAGTCTGAGCGTAGGCGAGCGCGCAGCCTCTCGTCCGTTGCCCTGCCCACAGATGCGCTATACTGTGGATCAGCGCGGATATTGTGAGGGACGTTCTATGCGCCGCTTTTGGCAGAGTCGCCGCCGTTGGCAGAAGATCGGGCTGATCGGTTTGGCGCTGATCGGCGTTGCGCTCGGCGGACTGTATCTATGGCTGTTCGCCGATCTGCCCTCGCTGGATAACCTGAGCGCGGGCTTGGCGCTGCCCTCCACGCGCTTGTACGACCGTCATGGACGGCTGCTGTACGAGGTGATCGACCCGCAAGGCGGCAGGAATCGCCTCGTGCCGCTTGAGGAAATCCCCGAGGCGCTGGTGCAAGCGACCATCGCCACCGAAGATCGCTATTTCTACCAGAGCATCGGCATCGACTTGGGCGGGATCGTCCGCGCGCTATGGATCAACCTGCGCGGCGGTGAGGTGCGCGCCGGGGGCAGCACGATCACGCAGCAAGTGGTGCGCAACCTGCTCTTCGATCCGCAGCAACGCGCCGAGCGCACCTTGCGCCGCAAGCTGCGCGAGATGATCCTCGCCCTGCAGCTCACGGCGCGCTACGATAAGTCCGAAATTTTGGCGCTCTACCTGAATCAGACCTACTACGGCAACCTCGCCTACGGCATCCAGAGCGCCGCTGAGGTGTATTTCAACAAAGACGTCAGCCAATTGACTTTGGCGGAGGCGGCGCTCTTGGCGGGCTTGCCGCAAGCGCCCGCCCTGCACGACCCGCTGCGCAATCCGCAAGCGGCGAAGGCGCGCCAGCGCGTGGTCTTAGATTTGATGGTGGAGGCGGGCTACCTCACGCCTGAGCGAGCTGACGCCGCCTACGCTGAGCCGCTCCAGTACGGCTCAGGCAAGTTCACCATGAACGCGCCGCACTTCGTGCAGGAGGTCTGGCGGCAATTGGAGCGCGATTTCCCGACGCGCATCTATGAGGGCGGCTTGCGCGTGACGACCACGCTCGATCTGGACTGGCAGCGCGCCGCTGAGGAAGCAGCCCGCCGCCATCTCGCCCTGTTGAACACCGATAGCTCAGAGAAGCCCTCCAGCCGCGCAGCGGGCGCGGCGGTCGTAGCGCTCGATCCGCAGACGGGGCAGGTGCTGGTCATGCTGGGCAGCACCGATTTCTTCAACCCTGAGATCGACGGCGCGATCAACATGGCGGTCGTGCCGCGCCAGCCCGGCTCGACCCTCAAACCGTTCGTCTACGCCCTTGCCTTCGATCCCAATCGTCTTGAGGCATGGACGCCCGCCACGATGGTGCTGGACGTGACTACGCCGTTCGTGACCAAGCGCGGCGAGAGCTATACGCCGCATAACTACGGCTTGGTCGAGCACGGACCGGTCTCAGTGCGCGAGGCGTTGGCATCCTCCTACAACATACCGGCGGTCATCGCGTTGGAGGAGGTCGGGGTGGGCGCGCTGATACGGCTGCTGGAGCAGCTGGGCATCACTACCTTGACCGACCCTGAGCGCTACGATCTCTCCATCGCGCTGGGCGGCGGCGATGTGCGCCTGACCGAGCTGACCGCCGCCTACGCCGCGCTCGCCAATGGCGGCAGACCAGTCCCGACGAGCCTGATCCTGCGCGTGGAAGCTGCCGACGGGGAAATTCTCTACGAGTGGATGCCACCGCCGCCCGCCGATCCTGTCATCGATGAGCGCGTGGCGTGGTTGATCACCGATATCTTGAGCGACCCTGAGGCGCGCATTCCGTCCTTCGGCGTGCGCAGCCCGCTGAGCATCGGGCGCCCCGCCGCTGTGAAAACCGGCACCACGACCGATTTCCGCGACAACTGGACGGTCGGCTATACGCCGCAGGTGGTGGCGGGCGTCTGGGTAGGCAATCCGAACAACGAGCCGATGCTCAACGTCAGCGGCGTGAGCGGCGCCGGTCCGATCTGGCACGATTTCATGCGCGCCGTGCTGAAAGATAAGCCCGAACTGACCTTCGAGCGACCCGACGGCTTGGCGCAAGCCGAGGTCTGTGTGCCTTCCGGGCTGCTGCCGACGCCGCACTGCCCGAAGCGGCGCGTCGATTGGTTCATTCGCGGCACGATCCCGACCGAATACGACGATCTCTATCAGCTTTTCACCATAGATATCCGCACCGGCTTGCTGGCTGATGAATATACGCCTGAGCCGTACAAGCGCGAGCGCGTTTACTTGGTCTTGCCGCAAGAGGCGCGGGCGTGGGCGGCGCGCAACGGCATTCAGCCGCCGCCCGTCGCCCTCAGCGAGGTCGCCCGCCAAACCGCCGCCGTACGCCTGCTCACGCCCGATCCGCACACGCTCTTCCAGC
>CALKXH010000121.1 GCA_938005675.1 uncultured Anaerolineae bacterium | reverse complement strand
GCGGGCTGCCCAATTGCCCGATTTCAGAGCTCGCGCTATAGTCTCAGCCTCAGTAGCGCATCCTAGCAAGAGTTTTTTGAGAGGCTTTTTGAGACTATGGCTGTTGCAGCAACAACTCCTCGCGCCGCGCCGCGCGGCGGCAGCACCCTGACCAAACGTCAGGCGCGCCTCGCCCTGATCATGTTGGCGCCGACCTTCGTGGTGCTGATCATGGTCGCTTTTTACCCCTTGGCGCGCACTTTCAGCGCCAGCTTCACCGATGAGCCCTTCGCCCGCCCAGAGCAAGTCGTCAACAACGTCGGCTTGGCGAACTATCAGCGGCTGTTGGGCGTGCAGCTCGCGCCCTTCCCAGAGGGCTCGCGCCTGCGCGACGTGCTCACGCCCGGCTATCAGCGCGTCAACACCTTCGATCTGTTCGGGCAGCGCTTCCTGCTCGCCGCCGGCGACCCGATGTGGCTGCAAGCCATCATCAACACGGTCTTGTTCACGGTCATCTCGGTGGCGCTGGAGCTGGTCATTGGCTTGCTGGTGGCGCTGGTCGTCAACACGCAATTTCGCGGGCGCGGCGTGATGCGCGCCGTGATGCTGATCCCGTGGGCGATCCCGACCGCCATCTCGACCGTCTTGTGGCGCTACATGCTCAACGATAACACCACCGGCGCCCTCAACGCCCTGCTGAACGCCTTCGGCATCATCGAGCCCGCTAACAGCATCGCCTGGCGCTCGCAGTATCCGCTCCTCTCCGTGATCATCGTGGACGTCTGGAAGACCGTGCCGTTCATGGCGCTCTTGCTCTTGGCGGGCTTGCAGATCATCCCCAACGATCTCTACGAGGCGGCGGCGGTCGATGGCGCTAACGTCCCGCAGCGCTTTTTCCGCATCACTTTGCCGCTCCTGATGCCGACCGTGCTGATCGCCTTGATCTTCCGCACGCTGGATGCCCTGCGCGTCTTCGACGTCTTCTACATCCTGCTGCCCAACACCACGCGCTCCATGGCAACCCACAACTACGAGATGATGGTCTCCAGCTATCAGTACGGCTACGCCTCCGCCACCGGCGTGCTGATCTTCATCATCATCTTCGCCTTCACCATCTTGTACATGAGCCTGTTGCGCGTCGAGACCGACTGAACGAGGAGACTGAACGATGATCGGCAAACACACCCTCAAATATTGGCTGGGGCGCGTCGGCTTCAGCGCCTTGGTCATCTTGATCTTCCTGTACACGGCGTTCCCGTTCTACTGGGCGCTGATCTCCGCCCTGAAGCCCGAACGCGAGCTGATCCAGACGCCCGCCACCTTCTTCCCGCAGACCATCACCTTCCAGAACTTCGAGGCGGTCTTCCGCAACGATGCCTTTTTGCGCGGCTTGCTGAACAGCTCGGTCGTCTCGGTGGTGGTGGTGGTCTCGGCGCTCGCCATCGGCTCGTTCGCCGCCTACGCGCTCGGACGCCTCAAGTTCAGCGGCAAGCGCTGGATTCTGTACGTCATCCTCTCCATGACGCTCTTCCCGCAGATTTCGGTCTTGCCGGGCTTGTTCACGCTCGTCAATCAGCTGGGCATGTATGGCAGCATCACCTCGCTGATGACGACGTATTTGATCTTCACGCTGCCTTTCACGGTCTGGGTGCTGACCTCTTTCTTCCGCGCCCTGCCCGCCGAGCTGGAGCAGGCGGCGCTGGTGGATGGCTGCACGCCCTTCCAGACCTTCTATAAAATCCTGCTGCCGCTCACCGCGCCAGCTCTGGTGACGACCGGGCTGTTGGCGTTCATCGCGGCGTGGAATGAGTACCTCTTCTCGCTGACTTTCACCCTGACTCAGCCCGCCGCCCAGACCGTGACCGTCGCCATCACCAAGTTCACCGGCGTGATCGCCCGCAACGAGCCCTTCGGCGAGATCATGGCGGCTTCGGTCGTGGTGACCGTGCCGCTGATCGTGCTGGTGCTGATCTTCCAGCGGCGCATCGTGCAAGGGCTGACCGCCGGCGCCGTCAAGGGCTGATGATCGCGGCGTGGCGGCTGCTGCGGCTCGGCTTGGGCGGGCTGCTGATCGGCGGCGCGGCGCTCAGCCTCGCTTTGGCGCTCGGGCTCGCCGATCCGCCTCGCTACGGGCGGCTGTACGCCCAAGCCGAGGGGCTGGATATCGCCGTGGCGTTGCCCGCGCCGCCCTTCACGCTGATCGTCGAGGCGACGTGGCGCGCGGATGCCTCGCCCTTGCATACGTGGCAGCTCGTCTTCGCCGATGCGGCGGGCGCGCCGCAATTCGCCCTGAGCGTTCACGGCGATGCCTCGTTCGCGCTCGCCCCGCCGCAAGCCGATTCGCTCGGCTTCATCCACTTGCGCCGCCCGCCTGAGTCCAACGAAATCTGGCTGCACCTGAGCCCGACTGAGGCGACCCTGCGCCTGAACCGCGAGTTGGCGTGGCGCGGCGCGTTGCCCGCTGCGGCGCGCGCCCAGCTGATCGCCGCCGACGCGCTGCAGAGCGCCGCGCTGCGCTTGTACGTCCCCTAGCCGCCCGCCAAGCCGACTCACAAACCGTCTCAGAACGCCTCTCTGATCCTTTTCAGCCTTGTTAGAACATACGTTCTAGTATAGGATGTGGCGGCATGTACGCTTGAGCGAAAGGACGGCTCGCATGTCGATTGGCAATTGGCGGCACGGCTTCTACAGCCGCAACCTGCCGCTGACCACCACCTTGCCCACCCCGCTGCTGCCCGCCCACTTGGCAGACCACTTCCAGGGCATGGCGGAAGCCTGCCTGACCCTCGCCGAGCGCCTTGACGCGCACGCCGCCGAGCGCAACGGGCAAGTTGGGCGCGCCGTGAGCACCCTCACGCGCCTCGCCGCCGACTTGGAGCAATTCAGCGCCCTCTTGCGCACCGACGGGCTGCGCCCCTCCGCCTTGCGCAACCTGCCCGACGCCGAAGTCGAGCACTTGATCGCCCAGCAGCGCCGCGCCCTCGAGCTCTCGCTCAGCCGCATCCATCTGGTGACGGGCGCCCTGCTGAGCGGCGAGCCGCTCCGAGCCGATGGCAAGGGCGTCGAGACCTACCGCCGCCTCGCCACGCTGATGCGCGAGAGCAAGGGCATTGCCAAGGCGCTCGCCAGCAACCTCTATTGGCTGCAGCAGCAGCAAGATCGCTCCGAAACCGACCTCGCCGCCCGACTCTACGCCGCCCTGCCGCCCGATCAGGAGGCTGAGTAGCCATGCCGCCTCCGCGCCCGTCTTTCTTGCGCTGGGCGGAGTCGGCGGGCGGCATGTACCTGCCCGACCACAAGCCGCCGCGCCGCGCCGCGTGGATAGCCTACCATCGGCGCATCCTCGATCACCTCTTCCCCGGCGGCGAGGCGCCTCTGCCCTACAGCCGCGTGGTCTGGAGCTGCCCGAAGAAGAGCGCCAAGAGCACGTTGGCGGCGGCGCTGCATCTGTGGTTCGCCCTGTTCGTGACGCCCGGCGGCGAGCAGTACGTGCTGGCGAACGACCTCGAAGGCAGCCGCAACCGAGTCTTTGAGTACATTCGGCGCGCCCTCGAAGCGAACCCGATCTTGCGGCGCGGCATCGATTGGCGCGCCACGCGGGATGCCCTCCGCCTCGCCAACGGGACGCTCATCCGCGCCCTGGCCAACGACGTGCGCGGCGAGGCGGGCGGCAATCAGAGCTTCGTCACCTTCGACGAGGCGTGGGGCGTGGTCTATCAGCGCGGCGTGCGCCTCGCCACCGAGTTCAGCCCCGTGCCGACGCGCCCCAACAGCACGGTCTTCTACACCGGCTATCAGGGCTGGGCGAACTCGACGTGGTGGCACACCCTGATCGACGAGGGCTTGCGCGGCGAGCCCGTCCCAGAGCTGCGCGATCTGGACGACGGCGACGGACAGCCCGCCTGTTGGCGCAACGGACGCCTCTTCGTCTACTACGATCACCTGCCGCGCATGGCGTGGCACACGCCTGAGTACCTCGCCGAGCAGCGGCGGACGTTGCCTGAGGCAGAGTACCTGCGCGTGTGGGAGAATCGGCGGACGAGCGCCGAGGACGCCCTCTGTACGGCGGCGCACTGGGACGCCCTGTGCGATCCCGCCCTCGTCCCGCTCCAAGCCGACGACCCGCGCCCGCTCGTCTTCGGCGTGGATGCCGCCATCCAGCACGACTCGACCGCCCTCGTCGGCTGCGCGTGGGATGCCCCGACGCAGAGCGTCCACGTCGTCTACAGCGCCATCTGGACGCCTGAGGTCGGGCGACCCCTGAGCTTGTGGCAGAGCGTCGGGGAGGCGTTGGCGCGCTTGGCAGGGCAGTGCCGCATCGCCGCCGTCTATTACGACCCCTACCAGCTGATCGCCTTGGCGGAGCGGCTGCGCGATCAGCATCAGTTGCCGATGATCGCCTTCGGGCAGGGCGCGCAGCGCCTGCAGAGCGACGGGCATCTGCGCCAGCTGCTGAGCGAAGGGCGCTTGCGGCACACGGGCGAGCCGACGCTGCGCCAGCACATCCTGAACGCCGCCCTGCAGCCGAGCGAGCGCGGCTATCGCCTGATCAAAGGCGCGGGGCGCATCGATGCAGCGGTGGCGCTGAGCATGGCGGCGCTGGGCGCGGCGCGATTGCTGGGCGGCGCAAGCGCCGTCGGCGTGATCAGGAATCCGTTCTATTCTCAGTAGCCTTAAGTTTCTTTCAGTGCCCTCAACGGATCGTGAAGGAGGTGGAGGATGACTGACAAGACGTGGCAACGCGAGCAGCGCGCCTGCTGGCAGGCGCTTGGGATGGTGCAGAGCCTGATCGGGCAGAGCGACTTGCTCTACGACCATCTGCTGAGCGAGGATCGCAACCTGATGGCGTGCTACGACGCGCTGGTCGAGGCGCTGGAGGCGCTTGAGCGCCAACTGCAGCGCTTGAGCGCGGACGACGAAGACGATTTGAGTTAGTCGCTTCGGTTTTTGAGGAGCGTCGCACTGAGAGGGTCACAACGCGCCCTGCAAAGCGCCTCGAGGGCTCCTCGCCCCGTTCGCCGTCGCAGAAAGCGGAGGGAGTTGCCCAAAAATGCGCCGCCCGCATCAGAACTGAGCGCGATCTTTCAGCAGGCGCTGTGAAATGCGGGCGGACGTAGCGCAAAGCGCTCGTCATCCAAGCCCCGCCCACCGAGTTGCGAAGCTCCCCTCAAAAACGGCAAAATTTTGGGCGTTCTGGAAAATTTTCGGCTCATCAAGCTCACCTGAAAGCGATTGTTGCCATGCCTTATAGCCTCCTGCCCGATGCAACTTTGCGCCTGAGTTTCGAGGGGCAGCCGCCCCTGCTCATCAACGCCCACGCCGATGGCGTGGTGCGCGTGCGCTGGCTGCCGCACGGCGCGCCGCATCCGCACATGCTGCGCACGTGGTCGTTCGTCGATCAGCGCGGCGACTGCCCGCTTGAGGGCTTCAGCCGCGAGACGCTCAGCGCGCTGATCGCCGACCGCTTCCCGCCGCTCACCCCGACGCTGACCGAGCGCCCCGACGGGCTGCAGATCGGCTGCGGCGCGCTCACCCTCCACGCCGACTTGACGCGCCCGCGCCTCGCTTGGCACATCGATGGGCGCGCCGTCTGCGCCGATAACCCGTTGCTCGGCTACCGTCACGAGGCGCGCATCGGGCGCATCACGCATACGCTCAGCCGCGATCTGGGCGACTGCTACTACGGCTTCGGCGAGACGAGCGGACGCCTGAACAAGCACTCCCGCCGCCTGCGCCTGCGCAGCACCGACGCCTTCGGCTACGACGCCGAGCATAGCGACCCGCTCTACAAGCACGTGCCGTTCTACCTGACTCTGAACGGCTACGGCGCCGATCGGCGCGTCTACGGCTTGTTCTACGACACGCCCTACGAATGCACCTTCGATCTCGGCGCCGAGATCGATAACTACTACGGCGATTATCGCCTCTTCAGCGCCGAAGGCGGCGACCTCGACTACTGGTTCATCCTCGGCGAGAGCATCGAGGGCGTCTTGCGGCGCTACACCGCGCTGACCGGACGGCAGCCCGCGCCGCCGCTCGACTCGCTCGGCTATCAGGGCAACGGCATGGCGTGGCTGGAGGCGGACGATCCGACGGCGCAACTGACCTACTTCACAGAGCGGCTGCGCGCCCACGACCTGCCTTGCAGCAGCTTCAGCCTCGGCTCGGGCTACACGCGCGCCGCCGACGGCAAGCGCTACGTCTTCACGTGGGCGCGCGACCGCATCCCCGATCCCGCCGAGCTGGTCGGAGTCCTGAAAAGGGCGGGCTTGAGCGTCGCCGCCAATGTGAAGCCGGGCATCCTGACCACGCATCCGCGCTTTGAGGAGGCGCAAGCGGCGGGCTTGCTCATCCGCCGCCCCGACTCCGACGCGCCCGATCTGGCGCCGTGGTGGGGCGGCGAGGCAGCCCACCTCGACTTCACCAACCCGCGCACCTTCGCCTGGTGGAAAGCGCAGCTCAAGGCGCAACTGTTCGCCCACGGCGTCGATTACGCCTGGAACGATAACAACGAGTACAACATCCGCCACGACGAGGCGCGTTGCCACGCCTTCGGCGCCGACCTGCCCCTCATGGCGCTGCGCCCCGTCCAGACCCTGCTGATGGCGCGCGCCAGCTTCGAGGCGACCCGCGAATACTACCCCGAGCGGCGTCCCTTCACCATCTCGCGCTCGGTCTGTGCCGGGCTGCAGCGCTATGCCGCCACCTGGACGGGCGATAACCGCTCCGATTGGAAGAGCTTGCAGTACAACATCCCGATGGGCATGGGCTTGGGGCTGAGCGGCTTCGCCAACTTCGGGCATGACGTGGGCGGCTTCGCCGGCGACCCGCCCGACGCCGAGCTGTTCCTGCGCTGGGTGCAGAGCTGCTTGCTGCTGCCGCGCTTCACCATCAACTCGTGGTACCGCGCCTGCGAAGAGGCGCCGTGGATGCACGAATCAGTCCTCGCTGAGGTGCGCGCAGCGCTCAAGCTGCGCTACGCCCTGATCCCTTACCTCTACGCGCTGCTCCTCGCCGCCGAACAGACGGGCGCGCCCGTCATCCGCCCGACCGTCTACCACTTCCCCGACGATCCACAGACGCGCGATCAGTCCTTTGAGTACATGGTGGGCGAGTGGCTGCTAGCGGCGCCGATCTACCGCGCGGGCGAGCGCGAGCGGACGGTCTACTTGCCGCGCGGCACGGCTTGGTACGATTGGTACAGCGGCGCGCGCTACGAAGGCGGCGCGACGGTGACCCTCGAGGCGCCGTTGGAGCGCTTGCCGCTCCTTGCGCGCGCGGGCGCCCTGATCCCGACCGAGCAGGACGGCGAGCGCCGAGTCCGCGCCTTTCCGCCGAACGCCTAAGTCGCGCTCAGCGCCGCCTCCACCACGCTTTTGAGGTCGGCGCGGCTGATGGGCTTGACCAAGAAGTAGTCGGCGCCAGCGGCGAGCGCCTTTTGGCGAGCCGCCTCGTCGGTGCGCGCGGAGAGCACGGCGATGCGGATTTGTGCCGCGCTGGGCATCGCCTTCAGCTGCGCACAGACCTCGAAGCCGCTCATATCGGGCAGCATCAAGTCCAGCAGGATCAGGGCGGGCGGCGCTTGGCGGGCTTTTTCGAGCGCCTCGCCGCCCAGTTGGGCGCTCTCCAGCTCCACGTTGAAGGGGCGCAGCATCAGCCCGAACAACTCGATATTGTCAGCCTCGTCGTCGACGATCAAAACCCGCTTCGACATCACCTCTCCCATCAAATTTGTGACAAACGTCACATGCGCGCAGTGCTTTCCAGAGCTACCCATTTTAGCACTTTGTGTGGCACAATCACGCCCGTCATGGCTTGCACACAGAAGTAGGGAGCGCGTGCCGAAGGTCTACTCGTGGCAATTTGCCGTCCGCATTCACGATATTGGCGCCGACGACGCCGTGCGCCTGCCCGTCTACCTGAACTATCTGGAAGAAGCCGCCACGCAAGCCAGCGCGTGGTGCGGCTACGATTACGTTTGGTATCGCGCCCACAAGCGCGCTTGGTTCGCCCGCAAGACCTACCTGCGCCACTACGCGCAGGCGCGCTACGGCGATCAGCTCAGCCTCCAGACGTGGGTCTCGGATTACCGCCGCGTGCAGTCGCACCGCGAGTACGACCTGCGCCGCGCCGATGGGACGCCGATCCTGCGCGGGCGCACCAACTGGGTCTACGTGGATACCGAGTCGCTGCGCCCCGCCCGCCTGATCGACGAATTTCACGACGCCTTCCAGCCCAGCGGCGTCCTTGAGCCGCTCGATACCGGCGTAGCCGATTACATGCCTCTTGAGGCGCCCCCGCGCGAGACCTTCCGCACGGTGCAGGTCTACGAGGTGGATAGCGCCGCGCACGTCAATAACAGCGTGTACGTGGCGTGGGCGCAGCAAGCCGTCCACGAGGCGCTGCGCGACCTGAAACTGACCTACACGCCCTTCGGGCGCGAGATCGAGTACTTTCGCGGCGCGCAGCCCGATGAGCCGCTGCGCATCCTCTGCCAGCTGATCGGCACGGCTGAGGATCGCCTGATCTGGCGCACCGAAATCTTCAGCGCAACCGATGGCGAGCGCCTCGCCTGCGATCTGGCGGCATACAGCTTCGCCCAGCCGCTCGCCGCCGCCCAACTGGAAGCACTCACGGCGCCTCAGCGCCGTCTTTGACCCGTAGGACATGAGACCTATCAAGGAGTCCGCTATGCTAGAGACATTCTTCAGCCCGCAGTCGGTCGCCATCGTGGGCGCCAGCAAAGACCCCGCCAAACTGGGCAACGTCGTGCTGCGCAACGCCATCGAGGGCGGCTACAAGGGCAGGTTGTATCCGATCAATCCCAAAGCCGACGAGGTTCTGGGCTGCAAAGCCTATCCGAGCGTGCAAGCCCTGCCGGAAGTCCCCGATCTGGTCGTGATCGTGATCCCCTATCCGCACGTGCCCGCCGCGCTGGAAGATTGCGGCAAGAAAGGCGTCCGCTCGGTCGTGATCATCAGCGCCGGCTTCCGCGAGGCGGGCTACGAAGGCATGAACCGCGAACTGGAAGTCATACGCATCGCCAAGCAGTACGGCATCCGCGTCATCGGGCCCAACTGCCTCGGCATCATCGATTGCTGCACGCCCCTCAACGTGACCTTCGCCGCCGGCACGCCGCCGGTCGGTCCAATTGACTTCATGTCGCAATCCGGGGCGCTGGGCGTGGCGATCCTCGACTGGGCGATGGCAAGCTCGCAAATCGGCTTCAGCAAGTTCGTCAGCTTGGGCAACAAAGCCGATATCAGCGAGATCGACCTGATGAAAGCCTGGGCGGACGACCCGCGCTCGCGCGTCATCCTCGCCTACAGCGAGGGCTTGCCCAACGGACAAGAATTCATCCGCGTGGCGCGCGAGGTCAGCCGCAAAAAGCCGATCATCATCCTCAAGAGCGGCGTGACGCAAGCCGGCTCGCGGGCGGTCTCCAGCCATACCGGCTCGCTGGCGGGCTCCGAGCAAGCCTACCGCGCCGCCTTCCGCCAAGCGGGCGTGCTGCGCGCCGAGACCCTCCAAGAGCTGTTCGATTACGCCCTCGCCTTCGCCTATCAGCCGATCTTGAACGGCGACCGCATCGCCATCGTCACCAACGCCGGCGGACCGGGCATCCTCTGCACCGACGCCCTCGAACGCAAAGGGCTGCAATTGGCGCGCTTCGCGCCTGAGACCACCCAAAGCCTGCAGGACTTCCTGCCCGACGCCGCCAGCGCCAACAATCCCGTCGATGTGCTGGGCGACGCCCTGCCCGACCGCTACGCCTTCGCCCTGGAGAAAGTGGCGCTCGATCCGAACGTCGACGGCATCATCGCCATCGTCACGCCGCAAGCCATGACCGACGTGCACGAGACCGGGCGCGTGATCGGGCGCTGCGCCCAAATGATCCGCGCGCACAACCTGAACAAGCCGCTGATCGCCTGCCTGATGGGCGAGTACAAGATGAAGCCCGCCGTCGAGATGCTGGCTGCCGAATACGGCGTGCCGAACTACACCTTCCCCGAGCGCGCGGCGAACGCCCTCGCCGCCATGCGCGATTACCGCCAGCTGCGCGCCGCGCCCGAGCTGCGCGTCGAGCGTTTTGAGGTCGATAACGCCCGCGTGCGCCAGATCATCCAACACGTGCGCGCCGAGGGGCGCGTCGCCATCGGCGACGCCGAAAGCCGCGACATCATGAGCGCCTACCGTCTGCGCATCCCGCAGGCGAAGCTCGCCGCCACGCCCGAGCAAGCCGTCGCGCTCGCCAACGAGATCGGCTACCCGGTCGTGCTGAAGATCGCCAGCCCGGACATCCTGCACAAGACCGACGTGGGCGGCGTGAAGGTCGGGCTGAACTCGGCGAGCGACGTGCGCGACGCCTTCGATCTGATCGTCTACCGCGCCCAGCGCTACGTGCCGAACGCCACCATCTGGGGCTGCCTAGTGCAGGAGATGATCCCCAAAGGCACCGAAATCCTCGTCGGCATGAGCCGCGACCCGCAATTCGGTCCGCTCGTGACCTTCGGCTTGGGCGGCATCTACGTCGAGGCGCTCAAGGACGTCACCTTCCGCATCGCGCCCTTCGACCGCACCGCCGCCGCCGAGATGCTCGGCGAGATTCGCGCCCACGCCCTGCTGGAAGGCGTGCGCGGGCAGCCGCCCGTCGATAAAGAGGCAATCATCGAGACCCTCCTGCGCATCAGCCAGCTGGTGACCGATTTCCCGGAGATCGTCGAGCTGGATATCAACCCGCTGATGGTCTACGAGCAAGGGCGCGGCGCCATCGCGCTGGATGCGCGCCTCGTGCTGAGCGCTAAGTAGCCTGCGCGCTATAATCTAAGGCGAGGAAAAAACTCGCCTTTTCAACTCAATTTACCTGATGAAGGACAGAAAGAGCCATGAAAGCACTTTATATAACCGCAGTGGTCACCTATTCCGGCAAGACGGCGCTATCGCTCGGCATCGCCCTGAAACTGCAGGAGATGGGGCGCAAAGTCGGCTTCATGAAGCCGATCAGCACGCAGCCCTTCCGCCTGGGCGATAAATTGGTGGACGAAGACGCCGAATTCGTCGGGCGCACGCTGGGCTTGGAGCTGCCCACCGAGCTGCTCTCCCCGATCATCCTCGATGACGCCAAGATCGACGCCCTGCTCAGCGGCGCGCCCGCCGAAGACTACGTGACTCTCGTCAAAGAGACCTACGCCAAGCTCAGCGCGGGGCGCGACGTCCTGGTTTTGGAGGGCGCAGCCAGTATGCGCGAGGGCTACCTGATCGGCTTGAACGCCGCCGGCATCGCCCATACGCTCGATGTGCCGACGCTGGGCGTGGTGCGCTTCCGCAGCACCTTGATGCTGCTGGACGACGCCCTCGCCATGAAGGCGCGCGTGGGCGATCACCTGATGGGCATTGTGATCAACAGCGTGCCGACCGAGCAGCTGGAGGCGGTGCGCGGCAAGGTCAGCGCCTTTTTGGAGGGCAAGGGCGTGCCCGTCTACGGCGTCCTGCCCAGCGACCCGCGCCTGATGTCGATCAGCGTGGCGGAGCTGATCAACGTGCTGGACGCCAAGAAACTCACGCCCGAAGTCGGCGACGACGGCTTGATCGAGACGCTCAGCGTGGGCGCGATGAACGTCGAGGCGGCCACTCAGCAGTTCCGCCGCCTGCAGCGCAAAGCGGTCATCACCGGCGGCGACCGCGCCGATATCCAAGCCGCCGCCCTCGAGACCTCGACCACGGCGCTGGTCTTGACCGGCAACCTGCAGCCCAGCTCCACCATCCTCAAGCACGCCGAGTCGCGCGGGGTGGCGGTGCTGCTGGTGCCGCACAACACGCTGGAGACCATCGAGCGCGTCGAGAAGGTCTTCGGCAAGACGCGCCTCGCCCACCCGGAGAAATTGGCGCGCTTCCGCGAGTCGCTGGACGCCAACCTGAACTGGGCGCGCCTGTTCGCCGATTTGGGCATCTGAGCGGCGGCTGAGCTAACAAATTGATCACAAGGCGCAAGGCTTGGCAAAATCTTGCGCCTTGTGCGTCACCTGCGAGGCAGCTGTGCGGTAAAACTTGCAGCGATCAGCCAAACATCGCGCTTGCTAGCGCAGTTATCTCAGCGCAGCTGTATCCGCAAAGCAGTGAGGAGCGTTTTTGTCTATGAGTCGTAGAGCCCTAGTCTTTTTCTCAGTGGCGGGCATCTTGCTCGCCCTCG
>CALKXH010000120.1 GCA_938005675.1 uncultured Anaerolineae bacterium | reverse complement strand
TCGGCTTGGTGGCTATCGCAGAGAGCATTTTGCAGGCGCGCGCGGCGCTACGCCACGCGCTCTTCGTCGCGCTGAGCCTCTGGCTGTGCCTCTCAACGGCGCAGACGGTGGCGGCGGGCGTCGCGGAGCCGCAATCGGCGGGCGCGCTTTTCTATGTCAACCGTCGGATGGGGGTAGCGCTGGCGCAGCTGCCCAACCCTGAGCAAATCACGGTCGCCTACAACGACGCCGGCATCTTGCCGTTCGTCAGCGGGGTGCGCCACATGGATACGGTCGGCTTGAACGAGAATCGCATCGCGCGGGAGGGCAAGGAGCGCGGCTGGCTGTGGATCGTCGGCTATGTGCTGGGCAGCCGCCCCGATTTGATCGGCTTTTACACCTTCCCCGATGGCACGGTCTTCAACTTCGGACACGGCTTGATCGGCGGCTACTACAGCGTGTTGGCGAGCGCGCCCGACTTTCTGGACAACTACACTTATGCCGGTGGCTTCGATGCTGAGGACGTACACATTCAGTGGTACGTCTACAACGGATCGCCGCAGCGCGAGGCGATCTGGAGCGCCGTGCAAGCCGCCGCCGACTTCAAAACTTACACCCTGCGGATGCCCTAGCGCCTACTCATCGAAGATGTCGGCGGCAGCTAGGGCGATGGGGTCTTTGGGATCGTCTTTGAGCAGCAGCACCTTGCGCAGCTCGATGATCTGGTCGCGCAATGCCGCCGCTTTCTCGAATGCCAAGTCTTTGGCGGCTTGCTTCATCTCGCGCTCCAGCTCGCGGATGAGCTTATCCAGCTCGGCGCGACTCAGCTCGTGCGGCGTGGGCGCGGGCGTGGCGGCGCTCTCTTGGGCATCGAAGGCTTGCTGCGCCCTGACTCGATCGGTCAAGTCGCGCACCTGCTTGACGATGCTGGCAGGCACGATGCCGTGTTGGGCGTTATAGGCGAGCTGAATGGCGCGACGGCGCTCGGTCTCGGCGATGGCGCGCTGCATCGAGTCGGTGAGGCGGTCGGCGTACATGATCACCTGTCCGTTGACGTGCCGCGCCGCCCGCCCGATGGTCTGGATGAGCGCCTGCTCGGAGCGCAAAAAGCCCTCTTTATCGGCATCGAGGATGGCGACCAGCGAGACTTCGGGCAAGTCTAGCCCCTCGCGCAGCAAGTTGATGCCCACCACCACATCGTAGACGCCCAGGCGCAGGTCGCGCAGAATCTCGACGCGCTGCAAGGTATCGATCTCGCTGTGCAGGTAGTGGACGCGAATGCCCATCTCGGTCAAGTACTGCGCCAAATCCTCCGCCATGCGCTTGGTCAGCGTGGTGACGAGCGTGCGCTCGCCGCGCTTGACGCGCAGGGCGATCTCTTTGAGCAGATCGTCGACTTGCCCTTCAATCGGGCGCACGCTGATCTCAGGGTCGACGATGCCGGTGGGGCGGATGACTTGCTGCACGACCTGCTCAGAGCGCTCCAATTCATACGGACCGGGCGTGGCGCTAGTGTAGATGGTTTGCCCCATGCGCGCCTCGAACTCCTCAAAGCTGAGCGGGCGGTTATCGAGGGCGCAGGGCAGGCGGAAGCCGTAATCAACCAGCGTGATCTTGCGGGCGCGGTCGCCGTTGTACATGCCGCGCAGCTGAGGCACGGTCATGTGGCTTTCGTCGATGACCAGCAGATAGTCCTCAGGGAAGTAATCCAGCAGGGTATAGGGCGGCGTGCCGCTCGGACGTCTATCGAAGTGGCGGGAGTAGTTCTCGATGCCGCTGCACGTGCCGATCTCGCGGATCATCTCCAGATCGAAGAGGGTGCGCTGCTTCAGACGTTGCGCTTCGAGCAATTTGCCTTCGCGCTCCAGCTCGGCGAGGCGCTCGTGCAGCTCAACTTCGATATCGTGGAGGGCTGCTTTGAGCGTGTCGCTCTCCGCCACGTAGTGTTTGGCGGGGAAGATATCGAGGCGGGTGAGTTCCTCAAGCAGCTCTCCCGTCATGGGATCGAAATGGACGATGCGCTCGATCTCATCGCCGAAGAAGGCGATGCGGTAGGCGGTCTCAAGGTAGGAGGGCATGATCTCAAGCGTATCGCCGCGCACGCGGAAGCTGCCGCGCTTGAGTTCAAGGTCGTTGCGCGTGTAGAGGATCGTCACCAAATGCCGCAGGGCATCGTTGCGGCGGATGGTCTGCCCGACTTGCAGGCTGAGCAGGACTTTCTCCCACGTCTGCGGGCTGACCAAGCCGTAAATGCAGGAGACGGAGGCGACGATCAGCACGTCTTGGCGGGTGAGCAGCGCGGCGGTGGCGGCGAGGCGCAAACGCTCGATCTCGTCGTTGATATCCGCCTCTTTTTCGATGTAGAGATCGAGGCGCGGCACGTACGCCTCAGGCTGATAGTAGTCATAGTAGCTGACGAAGTACTCGACGGCGTTGCGCGGGAAAAATTCCTTGAATTCGGCGTAGAGCTGCGCGGCAAGCGTCTTGTTGTGCGCTAAGACGAGCGTCGGGCGTTGGACGCGCTGCACCACTTGAGCGATGGTGTAGGTTTTGCCGGTGCCGGTGGCGCCCAGCAGAGTCTGGTGGCGCAAGCCGCGCTGAATCCCCTCCACAAGCTGCTCGATGGCTTGCGGCTGATCGCCGGTCGGCTGATAGGGCGAGACTAACTCAAAAGGCGGCATGGGCGCTCCCTCGCTTTTTCTTGAACGGTTGTTCTAGTATAGCCCATTTGGGGCGAGCGGGCTAGGGGATAACCAAACCAGCTGACTAGTTTTTGCCCTAGACCGCTTGACGAACTATTTAATTTCATGTTAAAAGGCACATATTGATGAGTTCATCAGGATGAGGGAAACCTATGCCCGCAAGCGCCGCGTGGTTGGACGATCACAAGCTGATCATCCATGAATGTTTGGTCAGCCCGTTGATGGTCAGCGAGGTGGTAGCCGTTGCACGACGCACCTACGACTTGATCGACTCCGTGCCGCATGAGGTGATCTTGCTCTTCGATACTACTCAACTGAATAATCCCCCTTCTCAGATGCTGTTCGTAGCAAGGGAGATCAACCGCTGGGTCCACCCACGCCAAACGCGCATCATCGGCATCACACAAGGGATTTTCTCTGAGACGCTGGCGAGCTTGCTCAGACACATAGCGCCCCCAAGCGCGCGAGATGTGATCGTCGTCCGCACTTTTGATGAGGCGTTCAGGCACGCCCAGTCGCTGCTGAGCCTGCGCTAAACCTGACCGCTGTGTAGCTTGTTCATGGCGCTGTGCAAGCCACGTAGCGCATCCACAGCCCAATTGCCCCATGAGCGCTCCATGTGATGCTGCCAATCCCACGCCGCCTGATGCATCAGGAGCGTGTCGCCCGTGGCGTAGCCCTCATCAAAGATGACTAGGGCGCGTTTGACGTCGCGGTACATGCCCACAAGCGCCTCCGAGAGCGAGCTGACTACCGGCGCGCTCCATTCGTGGGCATCTTGCACCTGCCAGAAGAGCGTCAATTCGTCGAAGCCGGGGAAGTCCGTCAATTCATCGATGTGCGGCTGAACGGGCTCTTCGGGCGGCGCTTGCTCAGGCAGGAACAAGCCCGCGCTGTACAAATTCGCCACTAGAATCGCGCCGCGCAGCAGCCGCTCGCCCAGCTCGTAGGTGTGCGACTCCTCGCAGAACTCGCAGAAACGACGCGCATTATCCACAAAATTGGCGACTTCAGGCGTCAAAATCCACTCAGACATGCTGACCGACTCGCTGACCTTCGAATTGACCGCTTCGAATTGCTGCATGGATTATAGCGTCATTCGGCGCGCAGCGGCACAAAGAAGAGCGTCTCGCCGCTTGGCAGGGGCAAACGGACGTCTTGGGCATCGTACCAGCCGATGAAGAGCCGATAGTCTCCGCGCGGCAGCTCGGCGGGCAATCTCAAACGGCGCGTCTCGGCGAAGCGCAGCCCGCGCCGCCACACCGACGTCGGCAAGCCGTCGGGCGGACCATCCGCCTGTGCCACGATCCGACCGCGCTCATCCAGCACGCCGAAGGCGAGCCGATAATCGCCCTCAGGCGGCGCAAGCGCCTCCCAGCTGAGCGTCACGGCGAGCTCGGCGCCGCCGCGCAAGGTCGGATCGCTCAGCGTGTAGCCGATCAAGCGCAGCGCCTCGCCGAAGCGGACATCGACGGCGCGCTCGACGGGCGGCGACGCCCAGCGCGCATCGACCAAGACCGCGCCATCCACCACGAGGCTCTCCAACGGCGCGCCTTCAGCCGTCGTCAAGGGCAACGTGCGCTCTGTGCGCGGGACGCGCCAGCCGAATTGCAGGCGAACTTGCATTGGCGGCTCAGGCGGCAGGTCGGCGCGCATGGGGATGCTCAGCCGCGCGCGATAGAGCGCATCCGGATCGAGCGAGTCGGTCGGCGCCATGCCCAAGTAGGTATCCACCACGCCGATGCCCTCCAACGTGCGCGGATTGAGCGCGATGGCGTAGAAATGCGCGTTCTCGGCGTGCCTGCCGGAGAAATACACGCTCAGGCGCATCGGCTCGCCTTGCCCAATGAAGAGCTGATCGAGCGTGTAGGCGTGCAAAGTGAGAGTCTCGGCGCGCACATCCAGCCGAATCGCCCCCTCAGGCACGGACTCGATCACCTCAAGGGGAGCGTAGGCGCGCGGCAAGTACGTGAAAGGCGCGATCAGCGCCGCCGCCGCCAACGGAGCTACTACCAGCGGCGCGAATTTGCCGATCAGCGCCCGCCAACCGACCATCAGCAAGAGCGCGAAGACGCCCGCTATCGGAAAGTACAGGCGACCCTGCCCCGACGCCACCCGCAACATCACCACGAACATCGCCGCGTTCAAGCTGAGGAAGCAGCCCGCCAAAAACAGCGCGGGCAACCGACTGGCTCTGTGGCGCGCCACCTGCCATAGCAAGGCGAGGACTCCGACCGCCGTCAGAGGGACGACGTAGACGAACAGCCACTCCGCGCCCCGAACGTTCATGTAGCCGAGGATCATCCAGAACGAGACCCACGTCCCCTCGAATTCCTCCAGCAAGAGCGGACGGCTGCCGCGCCCCCACAAGCCGAAAATCGCCTCTGCTGCCAGCAGATCGCCGTAAAGCATCACGTTGCGCACGAACCACCAGCTCGTGACCAGCAACGCCGCCCCGAAAGCCAGCGCCGCCCAACGCAAGGCGAAGCGCCACCTCCAGCGCCGCCACAGTAGCGCCAAGAGCGCCGTCAGGGCGAGGTAACCGAACAGCGCAATGCCGCTCTGCTTGCTGAGGAAGCCTGCCCCCGCGCTCAAGCCCGCTAACAGCGCATTGCGAGAGCTGTGATCGCCCGTCAGGGCGCGTGCGCATAAATACACGCACAGCGCGCTCATCAGCGTGACCATGTTATCGTCGTTGATGCTGCCGCTGATGTGGATGAAGGTCGGGATGTGCGCCAACAGCAGCATCGCCGCCAAGCCGACCGACGCCCCGAACAGCCGCTTGCCCGTCAGATAGGTCAGCCAGAGCGTCCCGCAGGCTAAGACGAGGCTATACAGGCGCAGCCGCCAAAAAGCCACCGCCGAATCGCCGCTGTAGCGCAGCCGATGCAAGTGGATGTTCTGATTGGCGTGGCTGACCATCCCAATCGAGGCGAAGGGATTGTGCGCCATGTACTCGGCGAAGTCGCTCCGCTGGGTGTCGGCGATCAGCAGCGCCCCGATCAGGTAGTAGAGCGGCGTATGCCCGCGCTGCGTATCGCCTCGCTCAAAGACCGTCGCCCTATCCTCGATGACGGGCAAGCCCTCTTGCAGCAGATAGTGGACGTACAGAAAGTGCGGCACTTCGTCGGGCGGCTCGCCCAGCGGCACGCCATGCGCATAGCTCAGCGCCATGACGAAAAACCACGCCCCGATCAGCGCCGCGATCAGATCGGGCGAACGGGCAGCCCGCCCGAATGCCCTAGATGCCATAGATATTCGGACGACGGTCGTTCAGCACTGGCAGCCGACTCTGCACCTCGCCGACCACGTCGGTGTTGATGCGCACGGTCAGCAGCATCTCGCCCTCGCCCGCCTCGGCGACCAGCTCGCCCCACGGATCGACGATCAGCGAGTGACCGCCGAAGCGCGTGCCGTTGTACTCGCCGACCCGATTGCAGCCGATCACGAACGCCTGATTCTCGATGGCGCGCGCCCGCAGGAGCGTCCGCCAATGCTCGATACGCTCGTGGGGCCACTCAGCTGGCACGACGATCAGCTTGGCGCCATCGATGAAGTAACGCCGAAACAGCTCCGGGAAGCGCAGATCGTAGCAGATGGCGCAGCCGAGCGTCCCCCATGGCAAGTCGACGCTCAAGGGCGCCTCGCCCGCCGTGAGATACTGCCCTTCGCCCATCGGCTCGAACAGATGCACCTTGCGGTAGACGCCCAGCACGCCCGCCTGCGGCGAGAAGACCGCCATGCTGTTGTAGACGCCCACACCCCGCTTCTCCAACATTGAGCCGAGGATGAACAGCCGCTGAGTCCGTGAGAGGGCTGCCACTTGCGCGAACAGCCCGCTCGCCAACGGACTCGCCACCTCTTTCGCCCGCTCCAGCTGGTAGCCGTTATCCCACAGCTCCGGGAAGACGACCAGCTCCGCGCCGCGCCGCGCCGACTCTTCCGTGAGCGCCTGCATGGTCGCCCAATTCTTGCGCGGATCGCCATCTTTGATGTTCATCTGTGCCACACAGACTGTGAATGCAGGCATGGCAAGCCCTTTCTAAGAGATCAGCTTTCTGAGATCGCGCCCATTCTAGCAGAGCCCGCCCCGCTGCAACAGCCCTACCTGCGCTCAGGACATTGGCAGCCGTTGCTTCGAAGGGAAGCCTCGATCATCTCGCGCTCATGGGCAGCAGGCGCTCTGACGCTGTGTGGTTGCCCCGATCGCGCTCGAAGACAGCGTGTGCCCGCCAAGCCGACGCATATTGCGAACATTTTCGCTGAACAGCCTCGCTCAACCGATCACTGCCCGCTCAGCTCACGGACATCTTGCGGACCGGCTTTTGCTACCATGTGACAGGCTACACAAGCCGTGTTGCGCAAGGCGCTATCCATGAAGAACAGATCGGCGGCGAGCGGCTGCGCCTTGTGCGCCTGATGGCAATCCGAGCAGAGCAACTGCACGGCGATGCTCTCAAGGTCGGCGGGCGGCGGATCGCCGCTCTCGCTCAAAGCTTGCTGCAAACCCGCGCCGATGGTCAGCGCGCCGCTGCGCGAAAAAGCCTCTTTTGCTTGTGGCAAGTAAGTGTGGAAGTGATTGTTGATGCCGTCAAGCCTGAGGAGTGTCTCGGCGTGGCACGTCGCGCAGGAGGCATTGGCTAACCAACCTGTTTTGGTGCCTTGCTTCTCGATGGTCGGATCGTCTTGCCCTAAGAGGTAGATCAGCGCGTCGTAAGCGCCCAAGGCGACGGTCGTGAGGCGATGCGGCAGGCTGCCATCGCCGCGATGACAATCGATGCACTTGAAGGGCGCGGAGTCGGCGGCTTGGGCGGCGCGGTAGTGCAGCGTGGAGAGGTCAGGGATCGGCTCGTCGGGATGATCGAGGGCGTAGTAGGCGCGATTGTAGTAGGTGATCTCAGGGGCGGTATGACAGCTGATGCAGAACGGATCGTGTTCTTCGAGGGCAGTGGCGACGGCGAAGCTCAGGCTGCCTAGCGCCAAGAGCGCGAAGCAGCCCGCCAAGAGGTAAACGAGCCCGCGTTTGCGACGCGGCTGAGTCGAGTTCATCATGGCTTGCCCTCAGATGGCGCGCATGGCGCGGCGATGGATGGCATCCGTGCCGTTGGGGAAGGCGCCGCCGAAGAGCCCGCGCGCCTCCGCCTGCTGCACGAAGCCGGTCTCATCGGTGGCGCGCACGCCGATGCGGTAGAGGGCGGGCGCGGGGAACGTCCAAGTGAAATGCCACTGCGTCCACGCCATGGGCGTGTCGCCGCTCGGCACGAGGCTGGCGGGCATCCACTCGCCGTCGTCAACTTGCACCTCCACGCTGAGGATGCGCCGCGTGCCTGCCACTGCCACGCCCTGCAGCACAATCGGCGCGCCCGCGCCGAACTGCGCGTTCTCGGCGGGCAGGTGGATGATGGACTTAGTGCGCATCGCCGCCACGTTCGACCACCCGCGCGACTCCCAATAGCCCCTGAAGTCGTAATCGATGAACTCGATGCGCGTGAGCCAACGCGGCATCTTCTGCCCATACAGACCGGGGATATGAACACGCAGCGGAAAGCCGTGTGCCACAGTCAGCGGCTCGCCGTTCATCTCGTAGGCGAGCATGGTCTGCGGCTGCAGCATCCATTCAGTGGTGACCGAAGTGGTGTAGCGGTCTGCCGCCTCGAATTTGACGTGCGTTGCCTCTGGTTTGGGCTGCACGCGCGCCACAATCTCGCTGAACAGCACGCCGCGCCACGTCAAGTTGCCGATCAAGTTGCCGCCCGTCGGGTTGGAGATGCACTCTAGGACGCGCACATCGGTGACGGCGGGCATGGCGCGCAATTCGTCAAGCGTGAAGGTCAGCGGCGACTCGACCAAGCCGTCGACCTGCAGCGACCAGCTCTGCGGGTCGACTTGGGGCGTGTTGCTATAGTCGTATTGCGTGATGTACAAATCGGCGACGTCGGTCAGGATCGGCTTATCGTAAGTGAGCATCCCGAAAACAGGGTCGAGCGCGGCAGCGGACGTTTGAGCGGGCGGCGGGGTGTGCGTGAGCGGGCTGGAGACCGCCTCAGGCGCGTAGACAGTCGGCACGAGGCGTTCGGCGGGTCGGCAAGCGGCAGCCAGCGCCGAACCCGTGATGGCAATAAGAAAAGCGCGCCGCGACAGGCGCTCAGGGGGCTGAGACATGATCAATCCTCACAACTCTGGCTTGACGATAAGACACTGCAACCTTTTTTGATCGCGTGTACAATAAGCATAACCCATTTTGTGCCGCCTTGAAGGTTGGCTTGAAGCGGCATAGAACTCTCTGCACGCGAAAGGTATTTTGAGCATGGCTAACCAACCCAATACACCGCATCGCCCTGACGAAGACATCGAAGAGTCCATTGCCGACCTGATTCGCAGCTATCCGCCGCTGCGCACCTCTCGCGCTTTCTTCACCTTCGCCTCGCTGCGCGGGCAAGTGAAGTTCATGGGCAATGTGCGCACCCCTCAAGAGCGCCACCTGCTGGCAGAGCGCGTGCCGCACATCGCCGGGGTGCAGAGCGTGGATGTGAGCGAACTCTACGACGATGAGCAAGTCCGCTTCGCCATCGGGAAGCTTTTGCCCTATGGCGTTTACGCCACGGTTCACTACGGCGCTGTGGCGCTGACGGGCAGACTGCCCGAAGGCATGAGCACCGAGACGCTGCTGGAGCAAGTGCGCGCTGTAGCAGGCGTCCGCCTTGCGCGCGCCCAGCTGAGCAGCCCGCAAGCGCAGCCCGCCGTCGGCTGAGCTTGGCTGCCTGGATGCCGTAGCGCTATGCAGGCAGCCTGAGTTTGTTTCCGCGCTCGGTTTGGGCTACGATCTGCTCTGAACGCCAGCTTTTTAGTCTGTTCGGGCGGGTATGGAGTTTTTGACACCGCAGTTTTTCGACATGTTGGTGATCGCCGTCATCCTCAGCGGTCTGTTGCTGGCGGCGGTGCGCCTGCGCCAAGACTTCCGCCAACCGCCGCGCTTCCCGGACGATCAGTCATCGCAGGAGTGAGACTCGTGCCTGAGCGCAATGCCGAAAAGACTCCGAGCAGCCGCCCGTGCTAGTGAGGAGAGACGTCTGATGCGCAGTTTGCATCGTGTGTGCCTGATCGCGCTCGCGCTCGGCTTGCTGAGTCTGTGGGCGCTGCCAGTCAGTGCGCAGGAGAATCGCCGCCTGCTCTTTGAGGAGATTTTCGGCGGCAACTACAGCGGTTGGGAGAAAGCCACCAGCACAGGCACCTTAGAGGTCACTGCTGACGCCGTCAGACTTGCAGTGGATATCGAAGGGCGAGCCATCTGGGCGATGCCCGCCCTGACAGTGCCAGAGGATATCGAGATTGAAGTTGAGGCGCGCCCGATCAACCCGCAGCGCGAGGGCAACTGGAACTTGGGGGTGCTGCTGCGCGCCAACCGACGCGGTCTGAATGGAGCATTCTACCATTTTGGCGTCTCAGGCGACGGCACGTGGGAGTTTTCGGTGCGCCCGCCCAACGCGACCCAGTACGTCAATAACATCGAGCGAGGACGGCTGACCAATTTCAACCCCACCCGCCCGATTCAGCTGCGCGTCTTGGCGAGCGGCAATACGTTCACGTTTTACGTGAACAACCGCCTGATTCGGCAATTCACTGATAGCACACTGCCCAGCACGCCTGAGCGCGAGACCTACTTCGGCGTGATGGCTGGCACTTACGAGGGCAACAGCAGCCACACAGTTGAGTTCCGCCGCATCAGCGTCTATGAAATAGCCCGCCAACGCGCTTTTTTGCGCGATACTTTCCCCGATAGTAACCCGAACGACTGGGGGACGGGTCGCAGCGGCAACAGCGACGTGCGAATCGAGGATAACTCGCTAGTCTTCGATGTCCTCAAGGCGAACGTCCTGAGCTGGAGTCAGTCGATTCGGCGCTTCCCGCAGGACATCGACGTGAGCGTTGAGGCGATCAACGACGTGCCGAATCCCAGCCGAGAATGGAGCTATGGCGTGGGCGTGCGCGCTTACAAGCAAGGTGATGATACCTTCTTCTACCTGTTTGAGGTGCGCGGCACGGGCGAGTTCACCTTCACGGTTCAGCGCGGCGGGAACGTCGTCAAAACTTTGATCAGTGAGACGCGCATCAACGCTTTTGATCCCTCAGTGAGGCATACGCTACGCGTGCGCGCCGTCGGCAACGTCTTCACCCTGTTCGTGGATGGCAGGCAAGTCGGCAGCGTGCGCAGCACGGAACTTGAGGCGCAACCCGAATACGGCATTCTGCTCACGGCGGGCACGTTCAGAGCCGAGACCTCGCGGGCGCGCTTCACCAACTTCCGCGTACAGACGCCGCGCTAGTCAAACTGCTCGTCGGCTGCTCTGCCCGTTTTCTGGTATGCTTATCTCAGACAAGCCGCTGTAGTGTTAGGAGGCACACCTTGAACACAGAAGACTACGTCCGCCGCCGCCCCGTCTATTTGCTGTTGGATACCTCTGGCTCGATGCGCGGCGCGCCCATTCAGGCAGTTCAGCAGGGCGTCACGATGATTCATCAGGAACTGCTCAACAATCCGCACGCCCTTGAGACGGTCTACCTGAGCGTGATCACCTTCGCCGATAGCGCCCAGCAAGTGGCACGCCTTGCCTCAGTGGAAGACTTCAAGCCGCCGACCCTGCGCGCCGAAGGGCAAACGGCGCTCGGGGCGGCTATCCGCTTGCTGGGACATGCCTTCGAGCGCGACCTGATCCCCAACAGCGAGGGACGCAAAGGCGACTACCGCCCGCTCGTCTTTTTGCTGACCGATGGCGCTCCAACCGACGACTGGCGACCGGCTGTGGCGGAGTTCAAGGCGCAGCGCGGCAGTAAAATCGGCGCATTTGTGGCGCTGGGCTGCGGCACAAACGTGAATACCGAGACCTTGCGCGCGATCACCAACGACGTCCTCTACATGAAGGATACCAGCCCAGATGCGCTCAAACAGTTCTTCCGTTGGGTCTCCTCCAGCATTCAGAAGACCAGCCAACGCATCGAGACCATCGCCACAGAAGGCGGTTTGGAGTCGCCGCCGTTGCCATCCGTCATGAAGTGGGATCGCAGCACTTGAACTGATTTGGGATGCCGCCGCTCCTGCACCTGATCGTCGACCCGCGCGGCTGGGCAACGCCGCCCGATACGGAGATGCTCAGCGCGCTGTTGCAGGCGCGCTTGAGGGATTTAGCGCCCTTGAGCGCCCAAGTTCAGCTCTTGGATGAGCGCTGGGCGGCTGAATTGCCTCAGGCGGCGGCGGTGGCATTGCTGATCTTGGCGCGCCCCCTAGCCGATGGCTGGCAGGCGGCGTTGCAGGCTTGGCTCGACGATCAGCACTTGCTCTACATCGCCTTTTTCGACGGCGCAGCCCTCGATGACTTGCGCCAACTGGCAACCCTGACCGCTGCTCAGCCTGTGGCGCGCGCGCCCCATCGCCTCGCCGCGCAGACCGCATCGCAGCTCAATGCGGCGTTGACGTGGTTTGAGGGCGTGCTGAAGAAATTGCAGCCCGCTTTCCTGCCCGAGCCGCCGCCGCCGCCCGTGCGCCTCGCCCCGACGCGCTGGCGCAACCTGCCCAGCAATCAACAAGATGCCTACGCCTACCCTGATTGGCTGACCCTCTCGGCGGCGGGCGCGCAAGGCTACAGCCTGATTGGCGCCAGCTATCGCGGGCGCACGCACGCCCATCAGGGCAGCTTCCGCGATGATGCCGTCGCGCTGGGCGTCACGCCGCATTGGAACATCCTCGCCGTCGCCGATGGCGCTGGCACGGCGACTCTGGCGCGCATCGGCTCGAATTTGGCGGTGACGAGCGCTGTGGAAGCCATCCGCGCGAGCGCGCCCGACGCCCCGACGCCCGACGATCTAGGGCGCGCCGTCTGGGTCGGTCTGGAGGCGGCTTATCACGCTTTGTTCAACTTCGCCAACGCTGAATACCTCCCCGTCGGCGACCTCAACACGACCTTGCAGCTGCTGATCCACTTCCCGCTGGAGACGAGCTGCTACGTCGGCGTGGTGCATGTGGGCGATGGGCTGGTGGTGGCGGAGGCAGTCGATGGGCAAATCTACTCGCTGACTGAGCCGGACACTGACCCGAACGACGGCGGCGGCACGCTCTTCCTGACCAGCGCGCCGCTCAATCAGTGGAAGCGCCGTGCCAAAGTCTACCAATTTGACGAGCGCTTGAACCTCGTCGCGCTGATGACCGACGGTCTCTCCAGCGATTTAGAGCCGTACGATGAGCTGCTGCAGCCCAATTTGTTCGGCGCGCTGCGGCAGCGCGTCTTGTGCTATCCCTTGCCGCTGCGCGAACAGGCTCTGCTCAGCTTGATTAGCTACGAACGGCGCGGCTCCTTCGATGATCGCACCCTCGCCGTCCTCGCCCGCACTTAGTTCGGCAGATCGTCGGCGATCGACGCCAAACTGTGCGGCTTGAGCAGCGTGATCTGCTCGCGCCCTGCCTCCAGCAAGCCCTCGCGCTGCCACGCCGTCAAGGTGCGGCTGATCGTCTCTAGGGTCGTGCCGTTCATCTGCGCCAAATCTTGGCGGCTCAGCCGCACGTTCAGGTAGATGCTGCCATCGGCTTGCGGGACGCCCACTTTGTGCGCCAAGCGCACCAGCGAGCGCGCCACGCGCTGTTGGACGCGCTCGGCGCTCAGCTCGCGGATGCGCTCGTGCGCCTCGTGCAGGCGCGCGGCGAGCATCCGCACTACGCGCACAGCCAACGGCGCATGGTGCGACATGATCGTCCACATCATGCCGCCCTGCAACGCCAAGACCTCCGATTCTTCGAGCGCCTCCGCTGTGGCGGGATACGGATCGCCGCTGAGCGCCACGATCAAGCCGATCAGGTCGCCCTCGCTGAAAGTCGCCAGCGTGACGTCTTTGCCCTCCGCTGTGTGCTGGATCAGGCGTATGCGACCTCGCTGCAGCAAGTAGAAGACGTGCGCAGGCTCGCCCTGATGGAAGAGCAAGGCGCCGCTGGAGAGCCTCTGGGAGCGCGCAGTGCGCATGAGCTGCTCGTAGAGCGGCGCGGGCAGGTCAGCGAAGAACTCGATCTGCTCAGTGTTATTGGCTTTCACGGTCGTCGCTCATCTCGGCATGGCGTACGGAGAATATAACGCAGGCGGGCTTGCAGCGGCAACCGATCTGCTCGGCGCGCCCTGAAATGCGGGCAAGTCACGCCGCTTTTGAGAAGCTCGCCCTTGACGGGAGAGGGGCAGAGCGATTATGATCTGCCTCGTTCGCACCGAAGACCGCAGGTGCTGCCCTGTGCAGCTTAATGAGTTCGCCTGCCGAGGTGAAGCACAGCTTGAATATTTCTGCTGCTTCTAACCGACCTCTCGGCGGTCTTCTGCGCGTGTGCCAGAAGACCGCTTTTGGTGCTTGAACACGACCTTCTGCGGAAAGGAGGATTTGGCTTTTGGCGATCAGTAAAGCGAAAAAGGACGCGATCTACAGCAACTACCTAGAGGTGCTGCGCCGTACGCAGGGCATGGTCATCACCGAATATCGCGGCATGTCCATGAAAAACCTGAGCGCCGTGCGCAAAGCGCTGCGCGCTGTGGATGGCTCCTACGCCGTCGTGAAGAATACCCTCTTCAAAATTGCCCTGCGCGAGACGGGCTTCGCCGCGCCCGACGACCTGTTCTCAGGTCCGGTGGCGGTGGCATTGGCGCACAGCGACGTGGCAAAAGTCACCAAGACCATGCTCGGCATCAAGGATCAGCCGCTCTTGGTGCTGAAAGGCGCCGTGATGGGGCAGACGGTCTTCAAAGCGGAGCAGCTTGAGGCGCTCTCCAACATGCCGACGCTGGAAGAGGCGCGCGCGACGCTCATCGGCACGCTGCAAAGCCCCGCCACGGGCTTCTTGGCGCTCATCGGCACGCCCGCCCAGAATTTGGCGCAAGTGCTGAAGGCGTACAGCGATAAATTGCAAGGCGGCACGACCGACGCCGCCTGAGGACTGGGTGCGTAAAGCACCTGAGCGAACTTTCGAACGACTACACGCAATAAGGGAGCAAACGAACAATGGCAGATATTCAGGCGCTCGTTGCCGAGCTGAGCAAGATGACGGTCATGGAGATCGTCGAGCTGACCAAAGCACTTGAAGAGACGTGGGGCGTGAAAGCCGCCGCCGCTATGCCCATGATGGCGATGCCGATGGCAGGCGCCGCAGCAGCACCCGCCGCCGAAGCCGAGCCGGTTGAAGAGCAGACCGAGTTCACTGTGATCCTCAAAGAATTCGGTCCGAACAAGATCGAGGTCATCAAGGCGGTGCGCGCCCTGACCAACTTAGGCTTGAAGGAAGCCAAAGAGCTGGTCGAAGGCGCGCCCAGGCCGGTTCTGGAGGGAGTTCCCAAGGAGAACGCCGCCGAAGCCAAGAAGAAGCTCGAAGAAGCCGGCGCCGTCGTCGAGATCAAGTAGCCTTCAGCGCCGCCGAGCTTGCCGCTGCGCCGCCGAGGCTCAGCGGCTTTTTTATTTACAGTGCAGTGGCGGATGGCTGCGCCCGCCGCTATACTCTACGCTAGCTCACAGTCGAGAGACCTTTGATGTACAAGATTTCAGAAGGCGTCTACACGCTTCAAGGGCTGCGCGTCGGGCGAGTCTACTTGATCGAAGGCGCTGATGGTTTGACCTTGATCGATGCCAGCGTTGAGGGCGCTGAAGGCGCCATCGAGCGCGAGCTTGCCCAGCGCAGCTATACGTTGAAAGCTATCCGCCGCATCCTGATCACCCACGCTCATCCCGATCACATCGGCGCTTTGGCGGCATTGGCACAAGCCAGCGGCGCGACGGTCTATGCCCACGCCCTCGAGGCGCCCATCATTCGCGGCGAGCAGCCTCCCAAATATGCGCCTGACTACAAGGATTCGCCGCTCAACCGCCGCTTCTCCGCCTGGCTGGGCATTCGCGGGATGCCGCCCAGCCGAGTGGATCGCCTGATCGCCGAAGGCGACCTACTGCCCGAAGTCCTGCCCGATTTACAGGTGATCGAAGCGCCCGGTCACGCTTACGGGCAAGTGGCGTTCTACTCGCCTGAGCGCAAGCTGCTCTTCTGCGGCGATGCCATGGTGCGTCTCACAGGACGGCTCGGTTTGCCGCTCGCCCCTTTCACGCCCGACATGGCTGAGGCAAAGCGCAGCATCAAAAAACTCGCCCAGCTTGACGTTGAGAGGCTGTGTTTCGGTCACGGCGTGCCGATGACGCGCAACGCCAACGCGCGGCTGCGCGCTTTTGCCGCCAAACTCTGATCAGCGAAGGGAGCGACAAAAGATGCCTATCACCATTCTCGGACTCGGTCCGGGCGACCCCGATCTGTTGACGCGGCGCGCGTGGCGCATCCTGAGCGAGGCTGACGAGGTCTACTTGCGCACGGCGCGCCATCCCAACGTGGCGGATTTGCCCATCCGCGCCCTGCACAGCTTCGATGCGTGGTACGACGCCGCTGAGGACTTCGCCACGCTCTATCAGCGCATCGCCGAGGAGGTGCTGCGGCTCGGACAGCGCCCGCAGGGCGTGGTCTACGCCGTGCCGGGACATCCGCTGGTCGGCGAGCAGACCGTGACGCTCATCCTGCAGATGGCGCGCGCGCAGAACGTGCCCGTTGAGATTGTGGACGGCTTGAGCTTCATCGAGCCGCTCATCGGCGCGCTCGGCATCGACGCCCTCGATGGCATTCAGCTGCACGACGCCGAGAGCATTGCCCACATGCATCATCCGCCCCTCAACCCCGACGTGCCAGCTCTCTTGGCGCAGCTCTACAGCGCCGCCGTCGCCAGCGACGTCAAATTGACGCTCGCCAACCAGTATCCGCACACACATGAGGTGATCTTGGTACACGGCGCAGGCACGCCCTCGCAGCGCCTTGAGCGCCTGCCCCTCTACGCCCTCGACCGCCAGCCCGTCGATCATCTGACCTCGCTCTTCGTGCCGCCCCTGCCCGCCAAAGGGAGCTTCGAGTATTTTCAAGAGATCATGGCGCACTTGCGCTCCCCCGAAGGCTGCCCTTGGGATCGCAAGCAGACGCACGAGTCGCTGCGCCCCTACCTGCTTGAAGAGACCTACGAGGTGCTGGAGGCGCTCGATAGCGGCGACGTGGAGCTGCTCAAGCGCGAATTGGGCGATCTGCTGCTGCAGATCGTCTTCCACGCCCAAATCGCCGTCGAGAGCGATGAGTTCAGCATGGCGGACGTGATCGCCTACGTCTGCCAGAAGCTGATCAGGCGGCATCCGCACGTGTGGGGCGATGTGCAAGCCGACGATCCGCAGCAAGTTCACGCCAACTGGGATCAGATCAAACGCCAAGAGCGCGCTGAGGAAAGTCAGGCGCAACCGCCCTCAGCGCTAGATGGCGTGCCGCGCAGTCTGCCCGCCCTCGCCGCCGCAGCCCTGATCCACGAGCGCGCTGCACGCGTCGGCTTTGAGTGGGAGCGCCTTGAGGACGTGATCGCCAAAGTGCGCGAGGAACTTGAGGAGCTGATCAACGCGACGGACTCCGATCATCGCCGCGAAGAGTTCGGCGACGTGCTGAGCAGCCTCGTGAACCTAGCGCGTTGGCACCAGATCGATCCTGAGACGGCGCTGCGCGAGAACACCGTCAAGTTCATGCGCCGCTTCCAATACGTCGAGCGGCAAGCTGCTCAGCAGGGCAAGGCGCTCCAGAGCATGACCCCTGCTGAGCTGGACGCGCTCTGGAACGCCGCCAAAGGCGCGGGCTTGTGAGTCTAGCGCGGCGTCGCCACCGAGCCGAACCAGCCCATCTCCAGCACGCCGCGCAACAGCACGTAGACCATGCCGATGCCCACCGCTAGAATGCCCCAGATGCGAGAGTTCTCCGTCTTGGTGACCGCTACAGCCAGCAGCGGCAACGAAAAGACGCCCACGCGCAAAAAGAGCGTGATCAGCTCGTTATTGCGGAAGAGTGCGCCCGGCACGTTGCCCGTCGCCACCTTGTCGATGATCGCCAGCATCATCGCGCCCACGAGGAACAGCTGTACGGGCATCTGCGGACGGCGCTGCCTGAAGAGCATGATCAGGCACAAGAAAAAAACTAAGTACAGCGAGATGCCCCAGATCAGGTTGAAAGGATCGTTAGAGAGCGGATTCAGGTTTTGCAGAAAGCGTTCGAGCGTCAGGTTACCCATGGTGAATCAGAACTCCGAATGTATGGCGAGATAGATCGCTTTACCCGATTATAGTTCAGCAGCGGCGGGCGATCAACTTGCGGCGCAAGCTTCCCTAAAGGCTATTCGATCAGCCCCTGACTGAGCAGCCAGTCCTGTATCAGCTGTGCCGTCAGCTGATGCCCTAGCACGCTGAAATGACCGTCTTCGGGGATGAAGATCAGCTCGTGAACTTTTTGCCCGTGCGCGCGCGCTTGCGCCTCGTAGAAGGGGCGCGTTGGGATGAAAGCGACGTCGAGGCGGCTCAAGAGCGCAGCGAGGCGTCTGTCGGGCAAGTCTGCGTCCCACGTCCAGCCCCGCACCAACTCCGGATACCACTGCGCCACTTCAACGATCAGCTCCGCCCCGATGAAGATCGAGACCACGCCGAACTGTGCGCCATCGGCTTGCACGGCTCTCGCCAAGCGTTCAAGCGCCCATTCGGTGCGCGTCCAAGCTTCAGCGTAGCCCTCCACAGGCGGGTCGCTGACGTAGATGTAAAACTGAGGATGAACGCGATCCAGAATGCCGTTGGGCGTGCGTATTTGCGGCGGCGGATCGAAGAGACGCACGCACAGGCGCGCTAGGGCAGTCCCTTGCAAAGGAGCGGGCAGCGCGTTGTAGAGCCGACGAGCGGTATTGGGCGGCAGCGCTTGGCGGTTCGTATCGACGATGCGGACGTCCTCGCCCTCGAAGAGGAAGTCGTAGTTGGTGTTGTTGATATCGGGGTGGAAGAAGCGCGGATTGTTATCTGCCACGTCGTTGATGTAGAACATCAGCAGTACCAGATCGGGAGCGAACTTATGCCCTTCAAAGCGGTAGTACAGGTACTCTTGAAGGCTGCCCCAGCCCATGCGCCCCATGGCGAGAACCTCGACGCGCTTGCCGCCTGCGCCGCGATCCGCTATCTGTTTCTGCAGAAGAGCGTAGAAGGTCTCAGGATAGTCAACCTGAAGCGCCTCCACGAACGAATCGCCGATGATCAGGATGCGGAAGACGTCTGAAGGCTTCTCATAGGCGACTTCCGCGCCGCGCATCCCTTTGCTGTTGAACGTTACGCGCGCATCGTAGATGAAGCGCCCATCGGCATCGAGCATGTAGGCACGCAACACGGAATTCACGCGCGGTCCGTAGCCCGTGTGAATTGCCCAAGGCGCTTCGCCGCCATCGACTATGTAGTCCACGTAGCCAAGTCCTGCCTGAGGGCGCGGCGGCTCAGGCGCGGGCACGGCGTCGTGCGGGACGGGCGTGCTGACTGACTCCGTCGCTACTTCAGCGCTTGAGGCATTTTCGGGCGTCGCTGCGACTGCAGCGGGCGGAGGCGCAGTTGCTTGCGGGCGTTCGATGCCGTCGAGCAGCCGTCCTGCGCTGAACTCGGCGATGCCCATCGCCAGCGCCAGACCGAAGCCAATCGCCGCTAGTTTCGCCCAAGCGCGCGGGGCATTGAAGATGAGCCTCAGCCCGAAGAGCGCCAACAATGTCAAGAGGTAGGCGAGGGCGAGCAGCGGCTCGGCAGGCGCAGCCCGACCTGCCCACAGCGCAGCAGCTGAGGCGAGGGCGATCAAGAGCGCGCCTTGTTGCTGCCATCTCAGCAAGACCGCCACGCCCAGCGCGCCGCCCAAGGCAGGGACTGTCCAGATGAATCGCTCGCCGAGCGCGCGGCTCAGCCACACCAACAGCAGGGCTATCAGCATCCCGATTGCGCCGCGCGCCATTGTAAAGCCGAGTTCGCGTCGTCTGGACATACTCAAAAAGCAGACTCAGGCGCGGCGGGCGATCAACTTGTAGCTCAAGCCTTGCAGCAGGCGCAGCCGCACCGCCAACTCATCAAAGGGCGACAGCAATTGCCCGATCAGCACCGCCAATCGCTCGGGCATCGCTAAATTTGCGGTCACGGGGCGCACAAAGGCGTTATGAATGTGTACCCACTCCACATGGAAGAGACCACGGACGGCTTGCAGCGAATCCTGATGTCTGCCACTGCCTTCAAAGGGGCTGAAGCCGCGTGTCTCCATACTCGCCTTCATGCGCTCTACAGCGCGCGTGCGCAGGCGTAATAGGTGGCGAATTTTATCACGATAGCTTAACTCAGCAGGCAGCAGCAATGTGAAAGCGCCAACGATGAGTGCGTTGACGGTCGGTGTTTCCAGGAAGTCACTCACGTATAGTAAACCGTTCGGCTTGAGCGCTGCGCGTATGCGCTCCAAAGCAGCGCGCACATCGATCAGATGATGCAAAACGCCCAGTGCTACGATCAAATCGTAGTGGGACTCTGGCAGCGGGTCGCGGTTGATATCTGCGAGGCGATAGACAAGGCTGCCGCGCGGTGGATGTTCAGCCGCATAGGCTTGCGCGATGCTGATCGCCTCAGCGGAAACGTCTATGCCCTCTACATGGGCGCCGCGTCGCGCCATCTCTAGCGAGATGCAGCCCGACGAGCAGCCGATCTCCAGCACGCGCCATCCGAGCTGCACCAGCGCTAAAAGCTGCCTGATGTGCCGTCCATCCACGACCGCGTAATGGCGCGTGCGCTGCATATCCGCCCAGTCAGGGCGCCACTTCGCGGCGAGGTCGCGCGCCGCAGCGCCCCAGACCGCGCCCTCAGCCGCGATCAGCGCTTGATAGTCTTGCTCAGGCGGCTGCGCGCTCACTTGCCCAACGCCTTGATCACGGTATCGAGGTCTTTATCGCCGCGACCGCTCACATTGACCAGAAGCGCCGCCGTCTTGGGCAGGCTCGGCGCAAGGCGCGTCGCCTCGTAGATGGCGTGCGCCGATTCGAGGGCAGGGATGATGCCCTCATACTGGCAGAGCCTCTGCAAACCTTCGAGCGCCTGCTCATCGGTGGCGAAGGTGTACTCAGCGCGCCCGATCTCGCGTAGATAGCTGTGTTCCGGACCGATGCTGGCGTAGTCCAAGCCGGCGCTGATGCTGTGCGTCTCGGCGATCTGCCCGTCCTCATCCTGCAGCACATAGGAGCGCGTGCCGTGCAACACGCCGAGCTTGCCCAAGTTCGGATCGGCGAAACGCGCCGCGTGTTTGCCGCTGGCGACGCCCATGCCGCCCGCCTCCACGCCGATCAGCCGCACGTCGGGGTCGTCGCGGAAGGCGTGGAAGATGCCGATGGCGTTGCTGCCGCCGCCCACGCAGGCTATGACCGCCTCAGGCAGCTTGCCGACCTGATCGAGCATCTGTTGGCGCGCCTCGTAGCCGATGACCGACTGAAACTCGCGTACCATCAGCGGATAGGGGTGCGGTCCGAGCGCCGAGCCGAGCAGATAATACGTCTCGCGCACGTTGGTGACCCAATCGCGGATCGCCTCGTTGATGGCGTCTTTGAGGGTGCGGCTGCCGCTCTCCACCGCGCGGACTTCAGCGCCCAGCAGGCGCATCCGAAAGACGTTGGGCTGCTGGCGCGCCATATCCACGCTGCCCATGTAGATGATCGCCTCCAAGCCCAGCAGCGCGCAGACGGTTGCCGTGGCGACGCCGTGCTGACCGGCGCCGGTCTCGGCGATGATGCGGCGCTTGCCCATGCGCTTGGCGAGCAGCGCCTGACCGAGCGCGTTGTTGATCTTGTGCGCGCCGCTGTGCGCCAAATCCTCGCGCTTGAGGTAAATTTGCGCGCCGCCCAGCTGCTCGCTCAGACGGCGGGCGTGACTGAGCGGCGTCGGGCGCCCAACGTACGTGCGCGCCAAGTCGGCCAATTCGGCGCGGAAAGCGGGATCGTCGCGCAGGGCGTAGTAGGCGGCGGTCAGCTCATCAAGGGCGGGGATGAGCGTCTCTGGCACGAAGCGCCCGCCATATTTGCCGAAGTAGCCGCGCGGCGTCGGGTCGTGGGGATGGGCTGATAGAGTCTGAGTCTCAGGCAGAGTCACGGTAAAAATCCTCAGTAAGAGCGGCAAACGCGCATCAGTATAGCGCGCCTCCGCCCGAAAACCAACGCGCTAGGCGCGCTTCTCCACGATGAAAGTCGGCGTGATCGAGCCGGCGCCGGCTGTCACGTTCAGCAGCGCCGCCGCCGAGAGGCGCGTCAAGCCGCCGCTGACCGTCTTGCCGTGATAGATGTAGGGATCGGCATCCACAAGGCGGTGAGCGATGTGCAACTTGCCGTCGATCACAGTCGGATAGTCCTCAAAAGCCGCCTCGACGCGCTCCTGCACCACGTAGGGCTGCTGCAGAGCTTGGCGCAGCGTCGCCGCCCATTCTTCGTCGCTCGCCTCCCAGCCGATGGTGACGCCTTTGCCGCCGTACTCATCGTTCGGCTTCAGGACGAGGAACGCCTTGTTCTGGGCGATGAACGGCACGAGGTCAATCGGCTGACCGCGAAAATGGGTGTGGCGCTCGCTGACTCGGCGCGTCCACGGGATGTGCGCCTCGATGGCAGCGCGCTCCTCCGCCGTGAAGAGGTGGGCGTTCTGTTCGTCGCTCAGCAGGGCGAAGCTCGCCTTTTTCGCCATCAGCTTGGCGCTGAAGGCGTTGCACATGCACACCGCCCGCGCCTTGAGCGCTTGCACAATCGGATTATCGATTCCCATGCGCCCGATCAGCTCGCTGGCGAGCACGCGCTTGTAGATCAAGTCCACGCGGAAATCGCCGACGTAGAGCGCGCCATTGCGGAACTCCATCGCGCGCGGATCGCACAAAATGGCGTTGTAGCCCGCCTGGGCAAGGTGATCGCGGATGATGTGATGCTCGTTGAGGGTCTGGACGTCCTGCCAATCGGCGATGGCGATCTGCGGGCGCTCAGGGCGATCCTTGCCCGACCATTGGCGGTAGGCATCCAGCAGGGTGGCGATCAGGCTGCGCACGAGCGTGAAGCTACGGACGGTGTAGTGCTGCTGGAAGCGCCGCATGACTTCAAGGCTGAGGAACGCCTCCGCCATCTCGTCGACGTAGCCCATGCCGGCGGGCGTCTCGGCGTTGTACTCGACGAATTTCAGGCGCCCAGCGTCGGGATCGTAGAAGGAATCGAGGCGCGAGGTGTTCCACGGCGCCTCGTAGCCGATCTCAAGGCTGAAGAGCGCCTCTTCGTACGGCTCAAGCGCCAACTGAGCGCGCAACTCAGGCTGCCGGAGGCACGCCTCGTGCGCTTTGGCGAAGGCGCGCAGCAAAGTCTCGGTCTCACGCTTCAGAAAGTCCCACTGTTCAGGCTTGTAAAAGTGCGGACGCAGCACATTGCATATAGGGCGCTCGCCGAAGAATAGCCGCCGCGCGCGCATCTGCTCGTTCAGCGTCGCCTGTGCCTCAACGGCGCTCTGATCGTCGAGCAGATCGTTGTAGAAGGCGATGGCATCGCGCAGCATGGCTAAACATTCCGCGTGACTTTGGCGTGCGAGCGCCAGACGTAACGGTCGGCGGTCATGCCCTCGCCTTTGGCGAGCGCGATGCACATATCCGCCATGTTCCGCACGCACCAACGGAAATTGACCTCGCCCAGCGAGTAGATGTCCATGTCCGGCGCGCAGTTCATGAAGTCGATGGCGTATGGCACGCCATCTTTGATAGCGAACTCGCAAGTGTTCATATCATAGCCGAGCGCGCGGCACAGCTTGAGCGAGTCTTCGAGCAGGCGCGTGTACAGCTCGGTTGAGAAGCCGTGTTCGGGCGCGTAATAGCGCGTGCGCGGGTCGTAGCGCATGACGTGAACGCGCTCCTGCCCCAGCACCATGCAGCGCGCATACTCATCCCACTGAATGAACTCTTGGAGGATCATGGTCAGAGTGCCGCTGTGATTGTAGCGCGCCAGCAGCTCTTCCTTGCTATGGACGACGTAGACATCTTTCCAGCCGCCGCCGTGCGCATCTTTCAGGACGCAGGGCAAGCCCACGTAGCTGAGAATCCAATCCCAATCCAACGGATACATCAGGTTGCGCAGGCTCTCATCATGCACGATGCCCGGCACGTAGTCTTTATTGGGCAGGACGAGCGTCTTGGGCGAGGCGACGCCCATGCGCACCGCCAACGAAGCGCCGAAGAACTTATCGTCCGCCGACCACATGAAGGGATCGTTGACCACTTTGACGCCTTGCAAGGCGGCGTTCTTCAGGTAGGTGCGGTAATATGGCACTTCGTGCGAGATGCGGTCGACGATCACGCGGTATGGCACGGGCTCGTTCATGCGCGTGCCGCCCAACTTGACGAACTCCGCGACCACGCCCGCATTGCGGCTGCGAATCTCTTCGATCAGCGCCGGGGGCATCGACCATTCGCGCCCAACGATCAGCCCGACTTTTAACGGCTCTGCCATGTAAAGATTTCTCCTAAGAAGTGCGACCTTATAAGACGTGCTTATGATTATAGCACGTCTCAAAAAGGCGCATGAGCGCAAGTCAGGCGGCGAGCGACTCGATCAGTCCCGTCTGCAGGCGGATGAACGCCTCGTCGCTCTCGCGGCGCGGGCGCGGCAAGCCGATCGGCACGTCGGCGATCAGGCGACCCGGTCGCGCGCTCAGCACCAGCACCCGATCTGAGAGCAGAGCCGCCTCGCGCACATCGTGGGTGATGAACAGCACAGTCGGCTGCAGCTGCAGCCAGACCGTCAGCAGCCAGTTTTGCATCTCGCGGCGGGTCAGGGCATCTAAAGCGCCAAAAGGCTCATCTAGTAGCAAGAGCGGGCGCTCCAGCAGGAAGGTGCGCAGCAGCGCGGCGCGCTGGCGCATCCCACCGGAGAGCTGGCGCGGATAGGCGTCGGCGAAGCCCTCCAAGCCGAAGAGCGGCAAGAGGGCGCGCGCGCGTTCGCGGGCTTGCTCAAGCGGCAGCCGCCTGATCTCAGCGCCGAGCGTCACGTTCTGCAAGACGGTGCGCCATGGCATCAGCAGATCGCGCTGAGGCATATAGCCCACGTGACCGGTCTGCCCATTGATCAGCGCGCCGTTGAGCCGAATCTCGCCCGCATCAGGCACGATCAAACCGGCGATCAGGTTGCAGAGCGTGCTTTTGCCGCTGCCGCTCTGCCCGATCAAGCTGACGAACTCGCCCTGCGCCACGCTGAAGCTTACATCAGCGAGGGCTTGCACAGGGCGCTCGCCGTTAAAGGTCTTGGAGATGTGCTGAAGGCTCAGGTACATCGCTCGGAATAGGCAACTTGCTCAACAACTTGGCGATCACGTCGGCGGCGCTGTAATGCGTGGCGCCTTCGGGCAAAAATTGCGTGATGTTGACGATATCATCGCCTGAGGTGACGATGGCAGGCTCGTGCGAGCCATCGCGGCGGTGCTGGATGTAACCCGTCGTCGAGCCGAGCGCGTTGCACAAGCACACCCGCCCGACCGTATCCTCAAGGTCGCCGCCTTTGCGCACGTAGTGATCGACGGGCTCGGCGGGGCAACGGAAGCCGATCTCGCCGTCTTGCTCATACAAGTGGCGCAGATAGCCGATATCGCAGATGCGTCTGCGCGCCTCGTACAGACTCTGCTCCGAGAGCGTGCCCTCTAACTGCACCACCTTGAAGGGGAAGCCCGTCGGCGAGACGACCGGGCTGGTCAGCACCTCGATGTTGCCCTCGATCACTTTTTGGATGATGCGTTGTTTGATATCAGCCGCCATGCCCGACTCATCGCAGTAGGCGAAGGCAGTGCCGACCTGAATGCCCGCCGCGCCGTGCGCGAGCGCCTCCACCAGCTTCTCAGCGTTGCCGTAGCCGCCGCCAATCCAGAAAGGCAAGCCCAGCGCCGCCAATTTTTGCAGATCGACGGCGTCTTTTTCGGTGTAAATCGGCTCGCCCTTATCGTTCAGCTGCATCTGACCGCGCGGCGGGGCGTTGTGTCCGCCGGCGACTGGCAGCTCCAACACGAAGCCATCGATGCGCCCGCTGCTGCGCTTCAGCAGCGCCTGCGCCAGCACCAACGACGAGATGATCGGCAAGAACTTCGGGCGTTTGAGCGTGCCTGAGACCTCGGGGAAGAGCGCGCGCGGATTGAAGTGCAGATAATGCTCTTCAGTGGCGTTCAGCACGTCAAGGCGGTACTGAGTCGGCTCGTGTTGGGCCAACTTATCGAGGATGCCGCCGATCTGCAACGGGATGCCCGCGCCCATCAGCACGTAATCCACACCCGCCAACATCGCGCCGTAGAGCGACGCCATCGTCGGCATTTGGACTTTTTCCAGCAAGTTGATGCCGACGGGATTGGCGTGTCCCTCTTTGGCGAGGTAGACCTCGACGAAATTGGCGAGGACGGTCAGCTCTTCCAGCTCGCGGCTGGGCGTCATGCTCCACAGCGGCGGACGGCGATAGGGCTGCCCTTTCGGGATGCCGCCCTCGACGAAGTAGCGCCTCAGGACGCGCTGCGCCGCCTCTTGAAAGGGGAACGCCGCGATAGCGCGGCGCATATCGCCGTTTGGATCGCCTTCTTGCAGCCGCGCCGTCAGCACGATGGCGATGCCCGTGCCAGAGACGACGCCCAGCTGCCCTTGCAACGCCACTGCACGCGCCAACTTCCAATCTGAGATTGCGACGCCCATGCCGCCTTGGATAATCTTCGGAAGAGTCATTCGGATTGTGTGCCTTTCATACTTTGGCGCGTGACCGTTCACTCAGCTAGCGCCGTGTCCTTTTGTAGTACTTCTAGAACATCTAACACGCGATTCTCTCGCAAGTTACGCTGAGTCGCCGATTATGTGTGCATTTTCACAAAGTCCTCATCTTGGCAGCGCGCCGCGCGCCCGCATGACCTGATTGAGCGTCTTGTAGACCAACTTAGCCGCCGCGAAAGCCGAAGCCTGCGCGCCATAGGCGGGCGCGAGTTCCACGCAATCGAAGGCGATCACCTGCCCGCTGCTGCAAATCGCCTCGATGAGCGTCAAACAGTCGTACCAGCTCAGTCCGCCCGGCTCAGGCGTGCCTGTGGCGCTGATGACCGACGGATCGAGCCCATCCACATCGATAGTCAGGTAGATAGAGCGTCCCTTGAGGCGCTCGCGCAGCTGATCGAGGTAGCGCCGCTGCGAGTCGGTGTGCATCTGCTCCGCCGCGATCAGCGTCACGCGCTCTGAGCTGCGCGCAAAGTCGACCTCCTCTTGGCAGAGCGAGCGAATGCCCAGACCGATCACAGGCGCGTAGTCTAGGCAGCGGCGCATGGCGCAAGCGTGTGAGTGCGGCGTGCCATCGAAGGAGTCGCGCAGGTCGGCGTGGGCGTCGATCTGGACGACGATCAGGTCGGGATGGTGCGCGGCGAGGGCGCGCACAACGGCGGGCGTGAGGGCATGTTCGCCGCCGAGCGTCACCAAGACCTTCTCGGCGATGGGCAGGGCGCTGACGGCGGCGGTGATGTCCGCCATCGCAGCCGCGGGCGACTCGAGGGTCGGGTGCAGGATCGGCAAGGTGTGGACGCCGTAGCGCAGAGCCGCCTCACAGCCGACGGCTGAGTCGTACAGCTCCACTTGGGCGGAGGCGTCTAGGATGGCTAAGGCGCCGTTTTTCGTGCCGCCGCTGTAGCTGGTGGTCATCTCATAGGCGATGGGCAGCACCCAAGCGGCGGCGCTCGGCGCGCTGTGAGCTTCATCCAAGCCCAAAAAGCGCCCTGCGGGACGGTATTCAGGCATAGCAGTCCTTTCTGATGCGGCTTTGAGTATAGCGCGTTCGGGGCAAAGCGCGAGACGCCGCGCCTTTGGCGCAACGTCTCGCAGAGAGGGGTCAGACGGTCGGTTTGTACTCGGAGAGGGCGCGCATGTACTGCACGCGCTCAAAGGCGGAGGGGTCTTCGGCGTGCATCTGGCTGACTGCGCCGCGCATCTGCGCCACCGACTCGTACTCGTGCTGAGTCATCCACGCGCGCAAGCCGCTCTCAACCGTGCGGATATGCTCAATGCCGTTGCGCAAGAGCGCTGAGGTCATGCACACGGCGCTAGCGCCCGCCAAAATGGCTTTGACGGCATCCTCGCCGGTGTGGACGCCGCTGGTGAGCGCCAAGCTCGCTTGTATGCGCCCATACAGGATGCCGATCCACGTCAGGGGCAAGCGCAGCTCAGCCGACGAGCTCAGCACGACGTTGGGCGTCACTTCGAGCGTCTCGGTGTTGATATCGGGCTGATAGAAGCGGTTGAACAGCACGAGCGCGTTGGCGCCGACCTCATCCAGACGGCGCGCCATGTACGCCATGTTGCTGAAGTACGGGCTGAGCTTCATGGCGACGGGGATATCCACCGCGCTCTTGACGGCTGCCAAGATATCGAGGTAGGTCTGCTCGACGGCGGCGCCGCTCAGATACGGGTCGGTCGGGATGTAGTAGACGTTCAGCTCCAAAGCGTGGGCGCCCGCCTGCGCCATATTGAGGGCGAAGCGCGTCCAGCCGCCCAGCGTTGTGCCGTTCAAGCTGGCGATGATCGGGATATCGACCGCCTCGCGCGCCTTGCGGATCAGCTCAAGGTACTGATCGGGGCTGGCGTGATAAGTGACCGGCTCCGGGAAGTAAGTGAGCGCTTCAGCGTAGCTCTCCGTGCCGTGCAGGAGGTAATAGTGCAGCGCCTCGCGCTCGCGCCGAATCTGCTCTTCGAAGAGCGAGTACAGCACCACGGCGCCCGCCCCAGCGTCTTCCATGCGCTTGATGTTATCGAGTTTATCGGACAAGGGCGAGGCAGACGCCACCAGTGGCGAGCGCAGCTTCAAACCCATATAGAGGCTCTCAAGATTCATAGGACTTTTCCTTCTGTGCTATGTTGACCGCCTGTTGAGCGCGATCACCTCGAACTGCGGCGCAGCTAGAGGTGATCGCGCGCCTTGAACTCAGTGCGACCCGTTCCCGACTGAGACGGGGCGGCTCGCCAAGTACTCGTAGAGCGCATAGCGCGTGTTGACGTCGCGCTGCGCCTCCTCAAAGAGCGCGCGCGCCACCTCCGGCTTGCTCAGTTCGAGCATCTTGAAGCGATTCTCCATCTGCAGATAGGTCTTGACGGGCAGCTTGGGCGCGCGCGAGTCGAGCTGGAGCGGATTCTCGCCGTGCGCCGCGCGGTCGGGGTTGTAGCGATAGAGCAGCCACTGTCCGGACTCAACTGCCGCCTTCTGGTTGCGCATTGCCGTCATCATGTTGATGCCGTGCGCGATGCAGTGCGAGTAGGCGATGATCAGTGCCGGTCCGTCGTACGCCTCCGCCTCGATGAAGGCGCGCAGGGTCTGTTCGTCGCGTCCGCCCATCGCCACGCGCGCCACGTAGACGTTGCCGTAGCTCATGGCGATCATGCCGAGGTCTTTCTTGGCGGTCGGCTTGCCGCCGGCGGCGAACTTCGCCACAGCGCTGCGCGGGGTCGCTTTGGAGGCTTGCCCGCCCGTGTTGCTGTAGACCTCAGTATCCAGCACCAGCACCTTGACGTTGCGCCCGCTGGAGAGGACGTGATCCAAGCCGCCGAAGCCGATGTCGTATGCCCAGCCATCGCCGCCGATCAGCCAGACCGTCTTCTTGACGAGGTAATCCGCCACAGCCAAGAGCCGCCGCGCCTCAGGGCGCTCAAGGCTCTGCAGGCGCGCTTTGAGCGCCTTGACGCGCTCGCGCTGCGCGTAGATGCCCGCCTCGTCGCGCTGATCGGCTTCCAGAATCTGCGCGGCGAGGTCGCCCAGCTCGGCTGCGAGCTGGCTGAGCAAGTGCCGCGCATAAGCGACGTGCTGATCAATTGCCACGCGGATGCCGAAGCCGAACTCGGCGTTATCCTCGAAGAGCGAGTTCGACCAAGCCGGCCCGTAGCCTTGCGCGTTGACCGTCCAAGGCGTGGTGGGCATGTTGCCGCCGTAGATCGAGGAGCAGCCCGTCGCGTTCGCCACGATCATACGGTCGCCGAAGAGTTGGGTCGCCAACTTGATGTAGGGCGTCTCGCCGCAGCCGCTGCAGGCGCCGCTGAACTCGAAGAGCGGCTCTTGCGCCTGCTGTTGGCGGATGCTGGTCGGCTTGATCAAGCTGCGATCGACTTCGGGCAAGCCTACGAAGAATTCCCAATTGGCGCGCTCGCTCTCGCGCAGAGGCGGCTGCGGACGCATGTTGATGGCGCGCAGATTCGCCGCGCTCTTGCTCTTAGCCGGGCAGACGTCCACGCAGATGCCGCAGCCCGTGCAGTCCTCAGGCGAGACCTGAATGGTGTATTTCATGCCGCGCCAATCGGTGTCTTTGGCGTCGGTGGCTTTGAAGGTGGGCGGCGCCTCTGCCAGGAGCTCAGGCTGGTACGCTTTGATGCGGATGACGGCGTGCGGGCAGACCATGGCGCACTTGCCGCACTGAATGCAGATATCCGGCTCCCAGACGGGGATTTCGAGCGCTAGGTTGCGCTTTTCGTACTTGGTGGTGCCGGTCGGGTAGGTGCCATCGGGCGGGAAGACGCTCACCGGCAGCAGATCGCCGCGCCGCGCGGTCATCTCGCCCAGCACGTTGCGCACGAATTCAGGCGGATTGCCGACCAGCGGCGGCAGCAGCTCGATATTGCTGGTGATGCGCTCTGGCACGCGCACCTCGTAGAGGCGCTCCAGCGTGCCGTCGACGGCGCGCAGGTTCATCTGCACGATCTCTTCGCCCTTCTTGCCGTAGGTCTTCTCGATGGCGTGCTTGATCTGGGCGATTGCCTCCTCGCGCGGCAAGACGCCGGCAATGGCGAAGAAACACACCTGCATGACCGTGTTGATGCGCCCCTTCATGCCGTTCTCAGCGGCGACCTTGTAGGCGTCGATCACGTAGAACTTCAGGCGCTTGGCGATGATCTGCTCTTGGACGCGGCGCGGCAGCCGATCCCAGACCTCGTCGGGTCCGTAGGGCGTGTTGAGCAGGAACGTGCCGCCCTCCACGGCGTCGCGCAGGATATCGTAGCGCTCTAGGAAGTTGGGCTGATGGCAGGCGACGAAGTTCGCTTTGGTGATCAGGTAGATGCTGCGAATGGGTGTCTTGCCGAAGCGCAGGTGCGAGATGGTCATGCTGCCGGATTTCTTTGAGTCGTAGACGAAGTAGCCCTGCGCATAGTTATCGGTGTTCTCGCCGATGATCTTGATCGAATTCTTGTTAGCGCCGACGGTGCCATCAGCGCCCAAGCCGTAGAAGAGCGCCCGCACGGTCGTCTCAGGCTCAACCGAGAAGTCGGGGTCGAAGGCGAGGCTGGTGTGGCTGAGGTCGTCGATGATGCCGACCGTGAAGTGGTTCTTAGGCTTAGGCTGCGCCAAATTCTCGTAAATTGCCTTGACCATGCCCGGCGTGAACTCTTTGCTGGAGAGTCCGTAGCGCCCGCCGACCACGCGCGGCAATGACTCGCCCTGCCACGCCTCGTAGAGCGCATTGACCACATCGAGGTAGAGCGGCTCGCCCGCCGCGCCCGGCTCTTTGGTGCGATCCAGCACGGCGATGGCGCGCACGCTCTGCGGCAACGCCGCCGCGAACAGCTCAGCAGCGAAGGGACGGAACAGCCGCACCTTCAGCACGCCCAATTTCTCGCCGCGCGCGTTCAGATAATCGATGGTCTCGTGGACGGTCTCGGCGCCGCTGCCCATGATGACGATGACGCGGTCGGCATCGGGCGCGCCGTAGTACTCGTAGAGCTTATACTGCCTGCCAGTGAGCGCCGCGAACTGATCCATCGTCTCTTGGACGATCTGCGGGCAGGCGGCGTAGAACGGGTTGACCGTCTCGCGGGCTTGGAAGTAGGTATCGGGGTTTTGCGCCGTGCCGCGCAGGACGGGATGATCGGGCGAGAGGGCGCGCGCGCGATGGGCGGCGATCAGCTCGTCATCGATCAGGGCGCGCAGCACGTCGTCTTCGATCAGCGCGATCTTCTGGACTTCGTGCGAGGTGCGGAAGCCATCGAAGAAGTGCAAGAACGGAAGGCGCGCCTTGAGCGTAGCAGCGTGCGCGATCAGGGCTAGGTCGTGCGCCTCCTGCACCGAGTTGGAGGCGAGCATCGCCCAGCCAGTCTGGCGGACTGCCATCACGTCTTGGTGATCGCCGAAGATGCTGAGCGCCTGCGCCGCGATGGAGCGCGCCGCGATATGAAAGACCGTCGGGGTGAGTTCGCCGGCGATCTTGTACATATTCGGGATCATTAGCAGCAAGCCCTGCGAGGCGGTGAAGGTTGTGGCGAGCGCGCCCGCCTGCAGCGCGCCGTGAATGGCGCCGGCAGCGCCGCCCTCGCTTTGCATCTCGACCACCTGCGGCACCACGCCCCACAGATTCGGCTCTTCAAGGCTCGCCCACTCATCCGCCCATTCGCCCATCGGCGAGGACGGCGTGATCGGATAGATGGCGATCACCTCGCTCAGCTTATAGGCGATCTTGGCGACCGCCTCGTTGCCGTCAAGGGTTATGTATTCAGTCATTCCTCAAGTTCTCCTAACTCGTCCATGTCTGCCAAGTATTCAAAGACGCGCGCCGCCTCGTCGGGGTCTACCACGCTGAGCGCAAAGCCGACGTGGACGATCACGTAATCGCCGACTTTCGCCTCAGGCACGTAAGCAAGGTTGACCTCCTTGAGGATGCCGCCGAAGTTGACTTTGCCCGTCCGAAAGAGCGGATCGGCGTCGTCAATGCTGATGAGTTGTCCCGGCACGGCTAGGCACATTCAGCCTCTCTCCTGATCGCGTGAGTTGAGCCAGCGGCGCGCCGCGATGGCTTGCCCATAGGCGATGCCGCCATCGTTAGGCGGCACTTGCGCCGACCAAAACGGCGTGAAGCCCGCCCTCTGCAGCGCGGCGACCGCCCCTGCTAACAAGAAACGGTTCTGGAAGCAACCGCCGCACAGCGCCACGCGCTCCAGACCTGCCGCTTGCGCCTGCGCAAGGATGACCGCGCACAGCGTCTGATGGAAACGCCGCGCTATGTCCATTGCCGAGACGCCCCGTCGCAGATCGCTCATGATTGCCTCAAGAATCCGTGCATAGTCAATGATTCGCATCGGCTGCCCATTTGCAGTAGTGATGGTTGTCACTTCAAAGGGGTAAGATTCATCAGTATTTTGGGCGGCAGCTAAGGCGGCGAACTCAAGGCGCATGGCGGCTTGCCCCTCAAAGCTCATGCGCTGATTCAAGTCCAGCAGGCTGGCGACGACATCGAAGAGCCTGCCCGCGCTGCTGGTCAGCGGCGCGTTGACGCCGCGCTCCAGCGCCTGGAGCAGCAAGCGCAGCTCGGCGGGCGTGAAAGCGCGCAGCGGCGGCAAATCGTAGAGCGATTCGGGCAGCGCGCCGCCGTACATCGCCCACAGCGCGCCCAGCGCGCTCCGACGCGGCTCGCGCGCCGCCGCCTCGCCGCCGATCAATGGGAAAGCGCGCCACGCCCCGACGCGCTCGAAATTTTCGGCTGTCACTCGCAAAAACTCGCCGCCCCAGATCGTGCCATCGGCGCCGTAGCCCGTGCCATCCCACGCCACAGCCAAAAACGGCGGCGCAATGGCGTTCTCCGCCATGCAGGCGAGCGCGTGCGCATAATGATGCTGCACGCGCAGGAGCGGGACGCCCCGCTCGGTGGCGAGCTGCTCGGCGTGTTGCGTGCTGAGGTAATCAGGGTGCGCGTCACAGACGACCAGGCGCGGCTGCACGGCGTACAGCCGCATCAAGTCGTCTAGGGTCTGGATGAAAGCGCGCTCGCTCTCGGCGTTATCGAGATCGCCGATGTGCTGGCTCAAGATGGCGCGCTCGCCTTCCGCCGCGCAGATGGTGTTCTTCTGGTGCGCGCCGAGCGCGACCAAAGGCGGGAAGGGCGCCTCCGACGGGGCAGAGACGGGCAACGGCGCGTAGCCGCGCGCCCGTCGCAAAATCAGCGGCTTGCCGAGCGCCACGCATACGACCGAGTCATCGACCGCGCGGGCGATGGGACGGTCGTGTACGAGGAACAGGTCGGCGATCCCGCTCAAGCGCGCCAAAGCCTCGCGCTCGTCCGTGCAGATCGGCTCGCCGCTCAGGTTGCCGCTGGTCGCCACGATTGGGAAGCCGAGATCGCGCATCAGCAAGTGATGCAGCGGCGTGTAGGGCAACATCGCGCCCAGATACGGGTTGTGCGGCGCGACCGCCTCAGCCAGCTCGGTTGAGCGCAGCCTGAGCAAGACAATCGGGGCGGCGGGCGAGGTCAGCAGCGCCGCCTCCGCCTCGTCGACGTGGCAGAGACGGCGCGCGGTCTCCAGATCGGGCAACATGACGGCAAAGGGCTTCTCCGGACGGCGCTTGCGCGCGCGCAGCCGCCCCACGGCCTCGGGATTGCGCGCATCGCAGAGCAGCTGAAAGCCGCCTAAGCCTTTCAACGCCACGATCTGACCGTCGCGCAGCGCCTGCTCCGCTAAGCGCAGCGCCGCATCGCGCTCCGCCAACAACGCGCCGCTCGGCGACCACGCCGCCAGTTGCGGTCCGCAATGCGGACAGGCTGTCGGCTGGGCGTGAAAGCGCCGATCCAGCGGATTCTCGTACTCACGCCGACACGCCTCGCAGAGTGCGAAGGCGCGCATGGTGGTGTTAGGGCGGTCGTAGGGCAGGCTGAGGATGAGGCTGTAGCGCGGTCCGCAGTGCGTGCAATTGATGAACGGATAGCGGTAGCGCCGATCAGCGGGATCGAACAGCTCGCGCAGGCAGTCGGGGCAGGTGGCGAGGTCGGGCAGGATCAGGGCAGTGCGCGCACCCTCAGCGCAGCTATCCCGAATCTCGAAGGCGCGCTCGCCGCAAGGCGGGATTTCGCTCTGTTCAAGGGCAGTGATCAGGGCATGAGCGGGCTTTTCGCGCGGCAAGCGCGCGAGGAACGCCTCAAGCGCCGCCGAATCGCCCTCAATCTCGATGATCACGCCGTGCGGCGCGTTGACGATCCAGCCGCCCAGCCCTAGAGCGCCCGCCAAGCGATAGACGAAGGGTCGGAAGCCGACGCCTTGCACCACGCCGCTCAGCTGCAGGCGCAGACGCCGTGCTGTCATGTCTTCTCGGAGCGATCATAAGTCAGCATATCGAGCAGACAGTCTTCAGTCTCTGTTATCGCGGCATCGCATCCTTGAGGATTTTCTCTCGCAACCACTCGTTGCCCTGTTGCGTGAGCGACCTGCGAAATGCCCAATTTGTCTGACATAGCTAGGTCACCTCCCTTTGCGGCTCCAGCAAGCTCAAGACCAGCGCCACGGCGCGCGGCAACGCCTCCGCCACAGGCGGCGAGAGCCGCTCGCCGAAGCTGAAATCTTGCGCGCCAACGCTGATCAGCGCACTGCGCGGCTGCGCGCCGTAGAGCAGATCGGCAGCCATCAGCAAAGCGGCGGGCGTGACGTGATGGGCGGAGAGCGGCGGCGCGCTCTGCAGATGGAGCGGCTGCGCTTGCACGCTGCCAGCGGGCTGAGTCGCGCTGGCATCTACGAAGATGACCTGCTCAGCTTGGCTGATCGGCGCGATCAGCTCAGGGGTCAGCTGGTGGCAGGCGATTACCTCAAGATCGGGCGCGCTGTGCTGCGCCGCGAGGCGCTGCGCCACCCTCACGCCGATGCCGTCATCGCCGCGCAAAGTGTTGCCGATGCCGATCACGAGGCGCATAGGCTCTTTCCAAGCAGAAGACCAGAGGTCAGTTGCGAACTGACCTGTGGATGGCAGCGCTCATCGCGCGATCTCGTCTAGGACTTCGCCGTTCGGCGCAACCAGCTGGATGTGCAGCGGCATCTGTCCGATGGCGTGCGTGGAGCAGCTCAGGCATGGATCGAAGGTGCGGATGACCGCCTCGACTCGATTGAGCATCCCCTCGCTGAGGCGGTCGCCGTGTACGAAGCGCTGCGCCACCTGCTTGACGCCCGCGTTCATCGCCAGATTGTTATGACCGGTGGCGATCACGAGGTTGACGTAGGTGATCAAGCCGTTTTTGTCGATCTTGTAGTGATGCATCAGCGTGCCGCGCGGCGCCTCGCTGATGCCGACCCCCTCGAAAGCGTTCGGCTCGGCGTAAGCGCGCACATGCTCACTGAGGATATCCGACGTCTTCAGGACGCGCTGAATCTCCTCCCATGCATAGAGCATCTCGATCAGGCGCGCCAGATGGTAGTAGAATGAACTTTGGCGCTCGGGGATTTGGCGGAACGCCTGCAGCTCAGCGTTCGCCAACGGGGTGCTGATCTGATCGGCAACCAGCAAGCGCGAGAGCGGTCCGACGCGCAACATGCCGTCGGTGTAGCCGCGCGGCTTGTAGTAGGGCGACTTCAAGAAGCTGTGCGGCTCAACAGCCTCCTCGATCAGATCGAGGTAATCTTCTGGCGTCATGCGATCCTCAACGACGTTGCCGTCGGCATCGACGATGCGCAAGTAGCCGTCATAAGTCTCAAGGTTGCCGCGCCGATCCACCAAGCCCATGTGCAGAGTCGGGAAGTTGGCGAAGACGCTGATCTCCTCGCTGAAGCGCGGCAAGATCGACTTGAACCAGTGGATGGCTTGCTGCGTGATGGCGATGGCGTTGGGCAACATGGCAAGGATGCGGTCGCGCTTTTCGGCGCTGAGCGGCTCGCTGACGCCGCCGGGCACCAGCCAGCCGGGATGGATGCGCTTGCCGCCCAGAATCTCGATGATCTGCTGACCGGTTTGGCGTAACGTGACGCCATCGCGCGCCAACTGCGGGTTGGCGGCGAGCATCCCGAACAGGTTGCGCTGGCTGGGATCGCTATCCATGCCCAAGAGCAGATCGGGCGCGGAGAGGTAGAAGAAGCTCAGGGCGTGCGATTGAGCGATCTGGGCGAGGTTCATCACGCGGCGCAGGGCGGCTGCCGTCGGCGGGATGCGCACGCCGAGCAAGGCATCGCAGGCTTTGGCGCTGGCGATCAGGTGGCTGACGGGGCAGATGCCGCAGATGCGCGCCATCAGCGAGGGCATCTCGTGGAAGGGGCGCCCTTCGGCGAATTTCTCGAAGCCGCGCAGCTGCGTGACGTGGAACTTGGCATCCGCCACACTGCCGTCATCGGCGAGGTAGATGGTGATCTTGCCGTGACCCTCGATGCGCGTCACTGGATTGATGGTGATCTCTCGGCTCATAAGCACCTCATCATGCGCCGAAGCGCGTTTTATCGCTCAGATCGGGCATCCGCCCGTGGATCAGCTCGCTCAGCACGTAGAAGAGCGTATCGTTGGAGGGCGGGCAGCCCGGCACGAACACATCGACCTTCACCACCTCATGCACTGGGCGCACGCGCGGCAGCAGAATCGGCACAGTGCCGTGCGGCAGCTGCGGATTCGCCATGTTCGGCGCAAGGTAGACCGCCTCTTGCAGCGCCTTCGGCGTGAAGCGGTTGCGCATGGCAGGCACGTTGGCGCTCACGGCGCAATCGCCCATCGCCACGAGGATTTTCGTGCGCGCGCGCACCTTGAGGATTTTCTCGTAATCTTCGTCGCTGCTCACGGCGCCTTCCACCAGCGTCACGTCGACGTCGGGCGGGAAGTCTTTGTGATCGACAATCGGGCTGTGGACGATCTCGATCAAGTCGGCGAGATCGAGCAGGCGATGGTCGATATCCAAGAATGACATATGGCAGCCGGAGCAGCCGTCCATCCAAATGGTCGCGATCTTCTTCTTGCTCACGGGGGATACCTCACTTACGACCCATTTTTACGATTGCGCATCATAGCCAGATAGGGCAGGAAGTCTGGGCGCTTGGTCATCTCCGCCACCGACTTGCCCTTGATGAACAGGGCGCCCGTCGGGCAGATTTGAACGCATTTGCCACAGCTGGTGCAAGTCTCCGATTCGCCCCACGGCGTGTGCATATCGGTGATCAGCTGGCTGTTGATGCCGCGCCCCATGATATCCCACGTATGGGCGCCTTCGATCTCATCGCAGACGCGCACGCAGCGCGTGCAGAGGATGCAGCGGTTGGGATCGAGTCCGTAGCGGGAGTGTGAGGCATCGACTTGGCGGACGGGGAAGCGATAAGGCATTCCGATGTGATCGAGGCGCAGTTGGATCGCCGTATCTTGCAGCTCGCAGTGTCCGTTCGAGACGCAGACCGAACAGACGTGGTTGCCCTCGCTGAAGAGCAGCTCGACGATCATGCGGCGGTAGCGTTCGAGACGCTCGCTGTGCGTAGTGACCTCCATGCCCTCACTCACGCGCGTGACGCACGCCGGCAACAACCGCGAGACGCCCTTCACCTCTACCAAGCACAGACGGCAAGCGCCCACGTTTGAGAGCCCCTCCAAGTGGCAGAGCGTCGGAATCTCGATCCCGTTCTCGCGCGCCACCTGCAAGACCGTCTCATCTTCGCGCCCGCTGACGTCCTGCCCATTGATCTTCAAGGTCACGACGCGGCTCATGAGTGCACCTCCATCACCTCAGGCTTCATCTGGCAGACGCCCGCTGGACAACGTTTTTCAAGGATGTGCGCCAGATATTCATCGCGGAAGTAGCGCAGCGTGCTGATCACTGGATTGGGCGCGGCTTGCCCCAGCCCGCACAAGCTGGTGTGCTTGACCATGTCGCAGAGCGCCTCCAAGAGGGCGAGATCGTTCAGGGTAGCGCGCCCCTCGCTGATCTTAAGGAGCAGGTCGTACATTTGCGCCGTGCCCACCCGACACGGCACGCATTTGCCGCACGACTCCGCCATGCTGAACTCCATGAAGTATTTCGCCACGTCCACCATGCAGCTGGTCTCATCCATGACGATCATGCCGCCCGATCCCATGATCGAGCCGACTTGCGCCAGTGAGTCGTAGTCCACAGGCATATCGAGGTGCTGCTCCGGGATGCAGCCGCCGCTCGGTCCGCCCGTCTGAACGGCTTTGAATTTCTTGCCCTCTGGGATGCCGCCGCCGATCTCGAAGATGATCTCGCGCAATGTGATGCCCATCGGCACTTCGATCAAGCCAGTGTTGTTGATGCGCCCGCTGAGCGCGAAGACTTTCGTCCCCTTGCTCTTCTCCGTGCCGATGCGGGCGAACCATTCGCTGCCGTGCTGCAAGATCGGCACTACGTTAGCGATGGTCTCAACGTTATTGATCAAGGTCGGCTTGCCCCACAAGCCCGATTCCGCCGGGTAGGGCGGACGGGGACGCGGCGTGCCGCGCCCGCCCTCGATGCTGGCGATCAGGGCGGTCTCCTCGCCGCAGACGAAGGCGCCGGCGCCCAGCCGAATCTCGACGTTGAAGCTGAAAGGCGTGCTGGCGATGTTGCTGCCCAGCAAGTTCTGTTTCTGCGCTTGCTTGATGGCGTTCTGCAAGCGCTTGACAGCGAGCGGATACTCGGCGCGCACATAGATGTAACCGTAGGAGGCACCGACGGCGTAAGCGGCTAGAGTCATGCCCTCTAGCACGCGGAAGGGATAATCTTCCATCAGGGCGCGATCCATGAAGGCGCCCGGATCGCCCTCGTCGCCGTTGACGATCACGTACTTGGGCGTCGGGGCAGCTTTGGCGACGGTGCTCCACTTCAAGCCCGTCGGGTAGCCGCCGCCGCCGCGCCCGCGCAAGCCGCTCTTGACGACCTCCTGCAGCACTTCGGCGGGCGTCTTGTGCATGAGAGCATCCAGCAGAGCTGTGTAGCCGCCCGCCGCGATGTAGCTGTTCAGATCGTTCGGGTCGATCAAACCGCCACCTTGCGTCGCCACGCGCACTTGACGGGTGAAGAACGGCAACTGCTTATCGAGCTGCAGGCGCGCAGGCGGCTCGCCATCGAGCGCCTCAACCACAGCAGGGGCGTCTTCGGGCGTGAGGTGCTGGTAGAGCTGCTTGCCGCGATCCAAGTTCGCCAACGGACCGCGCGCGCACAAGCCCTGACAGCCGCCGGGACGAACTGCGCACTTTTTCTCCAACCCGCGCGCCTTCAGCTCGGCTTGGATGGCTTTCAGCACCTCCTCGCTGCGGCTGGATTGGCAGGCAGTGCCCGTGCAGACGTACAGAATGTGCTCCAGCTTCGAATCTGCCTCTTGCTGCTGCTGAGCGATAGCGTGTAGGTCCTCCAGATGCATCTCAACGCTCCTCCGCGACGGGCACTCGCCACGCCGCAACTTTTTCAACGACTGCCTCAGGCGAGAGCTTGCCGTGCGTCTCTTCATCCAAGACCACGACCGGCGCCAAGCCGCAGGCGCCCACGCAGCGCGCCACCATCAGCGAGACTTTCTTGTCGGGCGTGGTCTGATCAGGCTTGATCTCCAGCGCCTGCTCGAGGCTGCTCAAAATGGCGGGCGCGCCCTTGATGTAGCACGCCGTGCCAAGGCAGACAATGCACGTATGCTCGCCGGCGGGCTTCATCTTGAACAGATTGTAGAAAGTGGCGACGCCGTAAACTTGGCTGAGCGGCACGCGCAACGAGCGCGCCACATAACGCAAGCCGTCCACGTCGAGGAAACCGAACGACTCTTGCATCGTATGCAGCGTCTCGATCAAGCCGCTGGGCTGGTAGCCGTGACGGCGCATGGTGGCGTTCACAATGCGCCAACGTTTATCGTCAGAAGGCGCAGGAATCGGCTTGGCTTGATACATCCACAGGCGTCCTTTCTGGCTGAATTAAGTTTGAAGGAAGGCGATTTTTGAGCATCAGCCTACCCAATAATCAATCCTTTTACCACGTGACAAGTGGCAGATTTTCGGGCGTAGAATGTCACAATTTTGCCCGAAGGCAGGGCGCGGCTGCGCCATTCACAAGATCGGGCAAGTGTGCTACACTATGGTGCCAGAATTCACGGACAGTCCGTCTGCTGCCCTTGTCCGCAGTCGTAGGCTAGAAATTCACGCCAAAAATCACGGAGTGGAGGCATCCTTCGGTATGGCATCGTATCCGAGCATTCCTGATATTGTGATCGGGCGCTTGCCGATCTACTTGCGCGCCTTGAATCAGCTCATGCAGCAAGGCAAGACCGTCACCTCCTCGCACGAGTTGGGGCAGCGGCTGGGCATCAGCTCCGCCCAAATCCGCAAAGACCTCTCGCACTTCGGCGAGTTCGGCAAGCAGGGGACGGGCTATCAGATCAGCCATTTGCAAGCCCAGCTGAAGCAAATTCTGCAGGTAGACCGCGAATGGCAGATGATCGTGGTCGGCGCGGGCGACTTGGGGCGCGCCATCGCGCATTATCGCGGCTTCGTCTCACGCGGCTTTCGGGTGGTCGCCGCCTTCGATGTCGATCCCGCCCGTCTGGGCAAGAGCGGCGAGGTGGAAGTGCTGCACGCCGATCAAATGCGCGACTTCATCCGCCAACACAACATCAAAATCGCCATGATCGCCGTGCCGGCTGAGAACGCGCAAGCGGTCTGCGACCAGCTGGTGGAGGCGGGCGTGCGCGCCATCCTGAACTACGCGCCCATCACCCTGAGCGTGCCGAACGACGTCCACGTGCAGTACATCGACCCCGTCATGCACTTGCAGCGCATGACCTACTACTTAGAGTAGCTGACGCCCTCCACGCGCCGCCGCAAGGCTGCATCCTCCAGAGCGCGCCCCGCCCCCACTGCCGTACAGACAATCGGATCATCCGCACGGTAGGCTGGCACTTTGATCTGCTGAGTGATGTACTCATCAACGCCGCGCAGCAGCGCGCCGCCGCCCGTGATCATCACGCCGCGGTCGATAATATCGGACGCCAGTTCGGGCGGCGTGCGCTCTAAGACCGCTTTCGCCACGCCGGCGATATCGGCGAGGGTATCTGCTATCGCCTCAACCACCTCGCCCGTGCTGATGCTGATGGTGCGCGGCAAACCGCTCAGCTGATCGCGCCCTTGCACTTCCATCGAGAGGTCTTCGGGCAGTGGTATAGCCGCCCCGATCTGAATCTTAATCGACTCCGCCGTCGGTTGCCCGATGATCAGATTGTACTTGCGCCGAACGTAGTTGATGATGGCGTCATCAAGGCGCAAGCCGCCCACGCGGACGCTCTCCGCCACCACCACGCCGTTCATGGCGATGACCGCCGCCTCGCTCGCGCCACCGCCGATGTTCAGCACCATGTTGCCCGCCGGCGTACGCACTGGCAAACCCGCTCCGATGGCGGAGGCGAGCGATTCGTGAATCAGGATCGCCTCGCGGGCGCCGGCTTGTATGGCTGCCTCATGGACGGCGCGCCGCTCCACGCTGTTAGCGCCGTACGGCACGCTGATCATCACCTGCAGCCCGCCCCACAGCGGACGTCCGCCGATCTTCTGGAAAAAATGGCGCAGCATCGCCTCAGTGACCTCGTAATCGGCGATCACGCCTTCGCGCAGCGGGCGCACCACCTCGATGTGCTCAGGATGCCGCCCGTACATATCGCGCGCCTCCTGCCCGATGGCGACGATGCGCTCATCCTCAATCGTCAACGCGACCATGGCAGGCTCTTGCAGCAGAATCTGCCCATTGCCGTAAATGATCACGTTGACCGTGCCGAGATCAACGCCCAGTTTACGCGTGAATAAGCCCATGCCGTCTCTTTCCGAATGCCGAAATGCGCTCGACGAACGCTCGTCTAGCCGCGCTATGATAGCTGATTCTCCTGAAGGCGGCAATGCTCAACGATTCAGCTGCCCTGAGAGCCGCTCCAATGCCGCGAGGATGCGCGCAGCTTGCTCAGGCGCCGCGGGGCGCGGCTGCCCAAGCGGACTGATCACGACGGGCAGCCACTCGTAGCCCTGCACGCCATTCGCCGTCACGCTCAGGCGCAGCGCCGCCGAGGTATCGACCGTCATATCGAAGACGAAATTGCCCAAGCTGTAGGCGATGATGCCCCCTTTGTAGCGCTGCACGCCCTGCAGCACGTGCGGATGCGCGCCGATGACCGCAGCCGCGCCCGCCTCGATTGCTGCTTGAGCGAGCAGGCGCTGCACCTCATTGGGCGCCCGCGCGTACTCGATGCCGGCGTGCAGCAAGACGATCACCACGTCGGCGAGGGCGCGGGCGGCGCGCACATCCGCTTGAAGCATCGCCACGCCTTGTGAGTCGGCGCTCGCCCATGCCACGCCCGCGCTAGTCTGAGTAGCGGCTGTCAGATCGTTGCGAAAGAAGAACGGCGCGCCATCTTGCGGCACGTTGACGTAGCCCAAAAAGGCGATCCGCACGCCGTTGCGCAGCACGACGGCGGGCGTCCGCGCGGCGTGAGAGTTTGCGCCCGCCCCGACGGTGGCAATGCCAGCGTTGTTCAGACGCGCGATCATATCCAAGAGCGCCTCGCCGCCGAAGTCCATGGCGTGATTGTTGGCGAGCGAGAGGACGTCGAAGCCCGCCCAGCGCAGCGCCTCAAGCGCAGCCGCGCAGCGCAACGGATAGCGCTTGCGAGCGGGCGCGCCCAGCTCGCTCAGGACGCATTCAAGGTTGCCGACGGTCAGATCGGCACTTTGAAGCAGCTCTGCCACGCGCCGAAAGGCGAAGAGCGGGTCGTTATTGGCGCGGGCGGCTTCCTCAAGGCTGCGACCGAGCATCAAATCGCCCGTGAAGAGGATGGTGACGCTCGGCTGAGCCTGCGCGCGCCCCGATCCGCCCGCGAGAGCGATCACGAGCGCGCCGAGCAGCAGGGCGAGCTGCCTCATGCCCGCGCTTCGACCTTGAAGCTCAATTTTTCGGCGTTCGGCTCGGCGTCAATGGTGATCGAAGTGCCGAAATCGGGATTGGTGGTGAGCAGGAAGTCCGCCAATGGCTCGCGGACGCTGCGGGCGATGATCCGCCGCAAGGGGCGCGCGCCCCACTCAGGGTTAGTATTCTGCGCCATCATCCAGTCCTTAGCCGACTCGGTGAAAGTCAGGTTCAAGCCGCGCTCGGCTGCCAGCTTCGCCTCCTTTTTGAGCATCAGGTCGAGGATGGCGCGCAGATCGGACTGGCTGAGCATGTGGAAGATCACGATGTCATCCAGACGGTTGAGGAACTCGGGGCGGAAGAAATTGCGCACTTCCTCCATCACGCCTTCGCGGTCTTCCTCCGTGATGTCGGTATCTTGCAAGTACTCATGCCCTAGGTTGCTGGTCAGGATGATGACCGCCTCGCTGAAGTTGGCGGTGCGCCCTTGTCCGTCGGTCAGCCGACCCGCCTCCAGCACCTGCAGCAGCACATCCATGACGCGGTTGTGCGCCTTCTCGACCTCGTCAAACAGCACGACGATGTAGGGCTGCTGGCGGACGCGGTCGGTCAGTTGCCCGCCGCCCTCGTAGCCGATGTAGCCCGGCGGCGCGCCGATCAGCTTGTTGACGGCGCTCTCGTCCATGTACTCGCTCATATCAATTTCGAGCATGGCGTCTTCGCTGCCGAACATGAATTCCGCCAGCGCTTTCGCCAGCTCAGTCTTGCCGACGCCCGTCGGACCGAGAAACAGGAAGCTGCCGATGGGGCGTTTGGGGTCTTTTAAGCCGACGCGAGCGGTCTTCACGGCGCGGCTGACCGCGAGCACCGCTTCAGACTGCCCGATGATGCGTTCATGCAGGTGTTCGACCATGCTGGCGTAGCGCGTGCGCTCATCCTGACCGAGCTTGGCGACGGGGATGCCCGTCATTTGGGCTGCCGCTAGGGTCACATCTTCAGCATCCAGCTCGTCGTTGGGCGGGGCAGCGTCGGTCGGCATTTCGGCGCGGCGGCTGACGTTGACCATCGCCGCGGCGCGGTGCAAGAGATGCTCAGCGCTGCGCGGAAGAGGCGTGGCGGGGCTCATGTAGCGGCGGGCGAGGCGCACAGCGCTCTTGATGGCATCGTCGGTGATCTTGACTTTGTAATCGGCAGCGATGTGCGGCGCTAAAACCTTGATGATGGCGGTCGCCTCGTCATCATTCGGCTCGGGCACGCGCAGGAGCTGCACGCGCCCTGAGACTCCACTAGCATTGGCGAGGCGTTCGTCGTAATCAGCCTGCGTCGCGGTCGCCAAGATGACGGGATCGTCGCCCAGCAGCGCCTTTTGGATATTCGGCGTGGCGCGCGGGAACTCGGAGCGCACTGGTCCGCCGAAAAAGCGCTCCAAGCGCGGGATGAACAGCACGCCGCCGCGCGCTTGCGCCAAACCGTTAGTGACCGTCCGCACGGGATCATCAAGGAGCGCTGCCTCATCGATGGTGACTAGCTTTTTCAAGCCGAGCGGACCTTTGCCTTCAGCCATCAACATGCCCAGACTGTAAGCCAGCGAGCGCTTGCCGACGCCCTCGGGTCCGATCAAGATGACGTGGCGGTTGATGCGCTGCGAGAGCATGTTGATTAGCTCTTTGAGCAAGTTCTCGCGGAAGTAGAGCGGGCGGACGTTGCCGCGCTGTGCCTCAGTCACCACGTCGGCGGTGGCGGCGCCTTTCTGCTTGATCATGCGCTCCGCCATCAGATCGGTCATGGCGCGCGGCGTCAGCCCGAATTGGCGCAGCAAGCCGCTGGTGCTGAGTTTGGCATCCGCCATGACCGCCAAGAGATGATCAGTATCGATGACCATCTCGTTGCCGGCTTGCGCCACGCTGAGCGCCTCGTCCAGCGCGATGATCATTTGGCGGCTCAAGCCGATTTTTTCGCCATTGGCGGCGCTGAAGAGCAGATCGCCATCCACGTCGCGGCGTCCCTCGACGGCGAGGCGCACAGATCGTTCCAAGCGATCCAAGTCGAGCCCGCGCTGAGTCTTGTAAAATTCAAGGATGCGCCGAGCGGCGGTCTCTGGGGTGCGGATCAAGGCGAGCAGGGCAGCCTCAGGGTAGATCGTTCGCCTGCCATACGACTTGATGATATCCACTGCAGCGTTCAAGACCGCTGTGCAGTCGGTCGAGAGAAGTTTAGGGTTTAGCGTCGCCATAACTCCGCACCTGACTCATAATTTTGCGTGCCGCCATAACACTATCCCAAAAGCGGCGGCACAACAAGGGCGTTTAAGAAAAGGCAGCATCTTCAGCCGTCGGCTGAGGGGTGTTGGGCGGCTCTGCCAGCGGGACGCAGAAACATAGCCGCGCGCCTGTGGGCGGCAAGCCTGCCTCTGCCCAGATTTTGCCGCCGTGTGCCTCCACGATGTGCTTGGAGATCGCCAAGCCCAAGCCTGTGCCGCCGCGATTGGCGCTGCCGCCGCCGCCCGTGCGCGCCGAATCGACCTGATAGAAGCGCTCGAAGATGCGCGTGCGCTCATGAGGCGGGATGCCGATGCCGGTGTCGGTCACCTCGATTTGAGCGCTCTCGCCAACTGCGCAAGCCGTGCAGGTGATGCTGCCTTCGGCGGGCGTGAATTTGACGGCGTTGTGCAGCAAGTTGGTCAGCACGCGCCGAATCTGATCGGCGTCCGCTAGAATCCACAGATCGGGCGGCACACTGTAAGTGGCGCGCAGCCGCTTTTGATCGAACTGAGTCTCCATGAGCTTGAAAGCGCTCTCGATCACCTCAAGGGCGCGCACGGGCACGAGGCGCATGATGGCGCGTCCGGATTCGATCATCGAGAGGTCGATCAGCTCTTGGGTCATGTGTTGGAGGCTATCGGCTTCGCCGGCGAGCTTAGCCAACAGCTTGCGATCGCGTTCGGGGTTGCGACCGAGGTTCATCTGCAGGGATTCGATCAGGAGCTTGATGCTGCTGAGCGGTGTGCGCAGATCGTGGGAGAAATTAGCGACCATATCGCGGCGGGCACGGGCGAGGCGCAACAGCTCAGTGATATCCTGCAGCACGATCACGACGAAAGACTCGCCCGCCGCGCTGATCTGCCCGCCGCGCATCCGAAAGGTGTTATCCTCGATCATGATTTGTGCCTCAGGCTGCTCTCGCCCGTCCGCCAATGCCTCAACCAGCGCGTCGATCTCGTGGTGGCGAGTCACTTGCATGACGGTGCGCCCTTGCGCCGCTTGGGGATCGATTTTGAAGACTTGCGCGGCGGCGGCATTCAGGGTGAGCAGCGTGTAAGGCGTCGTGCGGACGTTGAAGATCAGCAGCGGATCGAAGAGGATATCCGCCAAGCTTTGCGTCTGAGCGCGCAACATCTCCAGGCGCGCAGCTTTGTGAGCGAGCGCGTAGCGCGCCTCTTCGAGCTTGCTCTGGACGTAATCGGCGCGCTGCAGAGCGGCGCCCAAGCGCCACCACAGCAACGCGCACAAGCCCAGCACGGCGATCAGCGCAATTGCCAACAGCGCGTTCACGGCTGTCTCAGCCCTCAAAGCGGTAGCCGACGCCGCGCACTGTCACGATGCGCTGTGGCTTGCTGGCATCATCCTCGATTTTCTCGCGCAGCCAGCGCACGTGCACATCAACTGTGCGTTTATCGCCGAAATACTCGTAGCCCCAAACTTTGGTCAGGATCAGATCGCGCGATAGCACGGCGCCTTGATTGCGCATCAGCTCGGAGAGCAAGTCGAACTCTTTATGGCTCAGGCGCAGCTCCTGATTGTTGCGGAAGACGCGCCGCCCCGCCAAGTCCACGCGCAGATCGCCTGAGAGCAGTTCATCTTGTAGGGTGGGACGTCCGGGCATACGGCGCATCACGGCGCGCACGCGCGCCAAGAACTCGCCCAAGCCGAACGGCTTGACGACGTAGTCATCGGCGCCGCTCTCCAGCCCGACGATCTTGTCGACCTCAGTGCCACGGGCGGTCAGCATGATGATGGGGATGTGCAAGGTGGCGGGGTCTTTGCGGATGATGCGGCAGACGCTCAGCCCATCGAGAGTGGGCAGCATGATATCGAGGACGATCAAGTCGGGCAGTTTGCTGCGGATGAGCGACAAGGCATTCTCGCCATCGCGCGTGCTGAAGACTTCATAACCCTCCTCTTGCAGATTATCCGCGAGGGTATCTGCGAGCGTGCTGTCGTCTTCAACGATCAGAATTTTCGCCATAAGCCAACCTCATGCCTACTCAACAGGATGAAAGTGCGCGTCGCCTTTCACGCCAAAAGTATAGCCCAAACGGATGAAAATGCTAGGAAGGCAAGGCGGACGAGCCATAGCAATCGGCTGTTGCTATCGGCTTTGAGTGCTGGTATAATGCTGAATGATTGATCCTCCTGACCAGCAAGCCTTGCGTTCGGCTTGCTTCGGTGGCAGAAAGGCAGATTCGAACGCTATGAGCCTAGCAAAACACGAAAAAGCGGAAATCCTCAAATCGTTTGCGCGCCACGAGACCGACACTGGCTCGCCCGAAGTGCAGATCGCCATCCTCACGACGCGCATCAGCCAACTGACTGAGCATTTGAAGACTCATAAGCACGACGAGCATTCGCGGCGCGGGCTGCTGAAGCTGGTCGGGCAGCGCTTGCGGCACTTGAAGTATCTGTATCGGCGCGATCCTGAAGCGTATAAGGCGTTGATTGAGCGGCTTGGCTTGCGCGATTACGTGCGGCGTTAACAGCACAATCCAACGGCTGAGAGCGCCCTACCGCTGCGCTTTCAGCCCTTCCTCTATAAGCGCAGCCAGCTGCGCTAATTTGCGTTGAGTATACCTGAGAAAGCCTTAAGGAGTTATTCCCAACCTATGAGCAACGGCGAAGCAATTGCGAGTCATCGCTTCACAGCCATGCTCGGCAAGGAAGAAGTCGTCATCGAGACGGGCAAGTTCGCCATGCAGGCGGGCGGCGCCGTCACGGTGCGGCTGGGCGATACGCTCATCCTTGCCACAGCGACCATGAGCAAAAGCGTGCGCGAAGGCATTGATTTTTTCCCGCTGACTGTTGAGTACGAAGAGCGTCTGTACGCTGCCGGGCGCATTCCCGGCTCCTTTTTCCGTCGCGAGGGTCGCCCCGCCGAACAAGCCATCCTGACCAGCCGCGTGACCGACCGTCCGCTGCGCCCTTTGTTCCCCAAAGACCTGCGCAACGAAGTTCAGATCATCATCACGGCGCTCAGCCACGACCAAGAGCATCCGACGGATATGCTCTGCATCATCGGCGCCAGCGCCGCCCTGATGATCTCGAACATCCCTTGGGATGGACCGGTTGGCGCCGTGCGCATCGGCTTGATCGATGGCGAACTGGTGGTCAGCCCGACTTTCTCGCAGATGGTCAACAGCGACCTTGACTTGCGCGTGGCGGGCACCAAAGATGCCATCATCATGGTCGAGTGCGGCGCTAACGAGGTGGACGAGGCGACCATGGTGCGGGCGCTCTCGCTGGCGCACCAAGCCATGCAGCCCATCATCGCCCTGCAAGAGGAGATGCGCGCCAAAGTTGGCAAGCCCAAGTCGGAGTACGTGCCCGCCAAGCCCAACATCGAGCTGATGGAGCGCGTTCGCACGCGCGCCGCCAGTCAGATCGCCAGCATCATCGCCCAATATACCGACCGCGACTCCCGCGCTGCGGAGCTGAGCGATCTGCGCGACGAACTGGTGGCTGAATACAGCTCGCCGCTGGAAGCCGCTGCAGAAGCCGCTGCCTACAGTCCGCAAGCGATCATGGCGAGCTACGAGGACGTCGTGGCGGAGGAAGTGCGCCGCCGCATCCTCGAAGAGGGCATCCGTCCCGATGGGCGTACCGCCACCGAGATTCGCCCGCTCTACGCCGAAGTTGGGCTGCTGCCGCGCGTGCATGGATCGGGGCTGTTTCAGCGCGGCTTGACCCAAGTGCTCAGCGTGGTGACGCTCGGCACGCCCGGCGATGTGCAGCAGCTGGATGGACTCGATCCCGAAAACGAAAAACGCTACATGCATCACTACAACATGCCGCCTTTCGCCAGTGGCGAGACGACCGCCCTGCGCGGACCGAAGCGCCGCGAGATCGGGCATGGCGCGCTGGCAGAGACGGCATTGCGCTATGTGATCCCCGATGAAGACGTCTTCCCTTACACGATTCGCGTGGTCAGCGAGGTGCTCTCCAGCAACGGCAGCACCTCGATGGCTTCGGTCTGTGCCAGCACGCTCGCCCTGATGGACGCCGGCGTGCCGATCCGAGCGCCCGTCGCCGGCATCGCCATGGGCTTGATCACCGACGGCGAGCGCTACGCCATCCTGACCGACATTCAAGGGCTAGAGGATCACATCGGCGATATGGACTTCAAGGTCGCTGGCACGGCGAAGGGCATCACCGCCCTGCAGATGGACTTGAAGATCAAAGGCGTCTCGGACGCGATGATGGGCGAGGCGCTCGAACAAGCCCGCGTAGCCCGCCTCAAGATTCTAGAGGTCATGACGGCGACGATCAGCGAGCCGCGCAAGCAGCTCAGTCGCTACGCGCCGCGCATGTTGGTCACCAAGATCGACGTGGATAAGATCGGCACCTTGATCGGACCGGGCGGCAAGAACGTGCGCGGCTTGCAGGATAAATACGGCGTCAAGATCGACATCCAAGATGATGGCACGGTCTACATCTCCTCTGAGATCGGCGCCAACGCCGAGAAAGTCCTTGAGATCGTTCAGGGCATGACCGAAGACGCCGTGCCGGGCAGCATCTACACCGGGCGCGTCACCCGCATCGAGCCGTACGGGGCGTTTGTCGAGTTTCTGCCCAATAAGGAAGGGCTCGTCCACATCAGCCAGCTCTCGGATCGGCGCATCGAGAACATCGAAGACGAAATTTCCATCGGCGACGAGCTGATGGTCATGGTCACCTCGATTGATCCGAGCGGCAAAGTGCGCCTGAGCCGCCAAGCTGTGCTGGAGGGCTGGACGCTCGAAGAGGCGCGCGAGCGCGACCGCGGGGCCCGTCCGAGCGGCGGCGGCGGGCGCGGCGGCGGCTCTGAGCGCGGCGAACGCGACCGTGGCGGGCGGACGAGCGGCGGCAGCGGACGAGGCGGCGGCAGCTACGGCGGCAAGCGCTAACTGAGGTCTGCGATGCAGGCGACCTTACAGCTGCCCGCCTCCACGCACCCTGAGCTGACTTTCCGCCGTGTCACACAGGCAGACCGTGCCGCTCTGGCAGCCATCGCCGCCCAAACATGGGACGGCAACGACTACCTGATGGATGTCTTCGAGGCGTGGATCGCCGATCCTGAGGGCATGTTCTACGCCGGCTGCCTGCCCGATGGTCGCTTGGCGGGCGCCGCCAAACTGACCCGCTTCGATGCGGGCGAGTGGTGGCTGGAGGGCATCCGCGTCGATCCGATGCTGCGCGGGCAGGGCATCGGGCGCGCCATTCACGCTTACGGCGTGGCGCTGGCGGAGGCGCTCCACGCCGCCAGCGGCGAAGGCTCGGCTGAGGTGCGCTTCTGCACCGATATCGGCAACGCGCCCGTCCACCGCATGGCAGAGACCTTCCAATTCCGCCAAGTGGCGCAGTTTTGGCGCTACAGCGCCCGTGTGCAGCCCAGCGCCGCCCTCGCCGAGACCTTCCGACCTTGCTCGCCCGATCAGCTGCCCGCCCTGCGCGCCTTTTTAGATCGCTCGCCGCACTACGCCGCCGTTCAAGCCAGCACCTTCGAGGCGCGCTGGCAGTGCCGCCGCCTGACCGATGCCCGTCTGCGTAGCTTGAGCCAACAGGGCATGATCTGGTTGTGGCACGGCATCCAGCACGACTCGGCACACATCGACGGCGTCTTGATCGGCTACGTCGGCTCGCCCTACCGCCAAATGCCGCCTGAATTCAACCTGACCTACCTAGATGCGCGGACGGGCGGCTTAGCCTCCATTGCGCGGGCTGCCCGCGCGCTAGGCGCCCTGCTGGACGTGCCGAGTCTACGCCATATGCTCTTGGCGCGCGGCGAGCGCCTCGTCGCCCTTGAGCAGGCGGGCTGGCGCCGTCCGAAGGATGATAGCGGCAAAGCCTGTTTGTTCAGCCGCCCGCTCAACTGAGCGACGGCGTTCAGTCGACTCAAAACTCGAAAGGAACTCTGATCATGCCACGTACCACCCTGAACGACCGCGCGCGCAAGGCGCGCATCCGCGAGCGCGAGGTGCGGCGTCTGCGCGCGCAGCTCAGCCTGCTGGAGCAGATCAGTCCCGCTCAGCTGCAGGCGCTCCAACAAGCCGCCGACGCAGCCGAAAAAGGCGCGCCCCTCAGCGCTGACTCGCCCTACGCCGCCGATTTGATCAAAATGGGCGTGCTGCGCGCAGATGAAGGTAAACTCATCCTGACCAAGCTGGGCAGAGAGTACCTAGAAGACCTTGCCGAGACGGAGTGACCGATGACCAAGAAAGAGAAACCGCGCGAGTCAGATATCCAGCCCGAGATCGACATCCCCAGCGAGACCCTCGCTGAGAGCGAGAACTACAGCGTCTGGCTCTCCCAAGAGCCGGACGGCGAGATTCAATATCACCTTGAGCTTGGCACGGGCAACGTCACCGTCCACTTCTTTCAAGAGGAGTGGGATGAGTTCATCGCGCTGATGCGCAACATCCTCAACAAAGGCTGATGCGCGCCCTGCCCGATCAGCTGTGGCGTGCCGCCCTGCCCGAGCTGCTGCGCCACTTGCCGCCCAGCGGCAGTTTGCTGAGTCTGCTCTATGTCGGGGCGCCCGATCAGGCAGCCGCACTAGCCGAGCTGCGCCCCGATTTGGCTCTGAGCCTGTACGATCCAAGCGGCGAGGCGCTTTTCGCGCCTGAGGCGGCATCTTACGACGCCCTGCTGGTGCAAGGCGCTCAGCTGCGCCAACGCGAGGCGTTTTTGAGCGCGGCGCTCGCCGCCCTGCGGCTGGGCGGACGGCTGATCATGTTGGATGCCGCCGCCGACGCCCCTGAAGGCTGCTCGGCGTGGCAGCTTGATGCCCTACAGCCCGTCACGCTGGCGCAGATGGTGCAAAGCCTAGAACGGGCAGGCTATGTGCGCGTCCTGACTGAGCGACTCTTGGAGGGCTGCCTCGTGCTGAGTCGCGGCGAGCGCGATTACACGCATCTGAGCACGCTGGAGCGCGTGGAACGAGTCGCCGCGCGCGATGCCACGCCCGATGGCGCGCTCCTGCCTATGGCGGCGGATGCAGTCGCTGAGGCGGTGCGCGGCAACTTCATCTTTGTGCTGGCGCGCCAAGCCTCAAGCCGCCCCGCTTGGGAAGCGCCCGCGCAAGTTTGGCGCGCCCTGACCTTGACCGACGGCGAGCAGGTCTGCTTGCCCGTCTTCAGCGCGCTGCCCAAAGCGGTCGCCTTTATGCAGGCGGCGATCAAAGCCGGCGCTTTCAGCGGCGTGAACAAGATTGGCAAATTTCCCAAAAGCGCGCTGCAAGGCTGGCAAAGCGCCTTTCTGCTCAACCCGACTTTCGCCGATTTGCAGCGCACAGGGCGCTTTCAGCGCGAGGGCGCAGCGCTCGCCCTCGATCCGCGCGACGCCGTGACGGGCGAAGAGTAGCGCCGTCCTGTTGACAGCTTCACGGATTGTGTTTATCATAAAAACGAGTTCCCGCGCAGACTCTTGCCCTGATCGGTCTTTATCCAATCCACACAGGTACATCTAACGTAGCTGCGCGGCTGAGACACACCACTTCGGAAGCCTTCAATCCCAAATCCCTTCAGAGAGTTTTACTAAAGCTATCGCTTCGGAGACGCACGAACGTATGGATATTGCAGAACTTGAACAGCAAACGTTGGAGTCGCTGCGCACGCTCGCCCGCGACGCTAACATCGCCGGCTACAGCCGCCTGAAAAAGCCCGACCTGATCTTGCGGCTCTTGCGCGATAAAGCCGAGAAGCAAGGGCATGAGTTACGCGGCGGCGTGCTGGAAATTATTGACGAGGGCATCGGCTTTTTGCGCTCTGAACATTACATGCCCGGACCAGAGGATATTTACGTCAGTCAGGCGCAGATTCGGCGCTTTGGCTTGCGCACCGGCGATATGGTCATCGGGCAAGTGCGCCCGCCCAAAGAGACCGAGCGCTACTACGGCTTGTTGCGCGTGGAGGCGGTCAACGGCTTAGACCCTGAGACTGCCCGCAACCGTCCGCTCTTCGAAAACCTCACGCCGATCTTCCCGAATGTCCGCTTCAACCTTGAGACCAATCCGCGCATCCTCTCCACGCGCTTGCTCAACCTGATCGCCCCCATCGGGCGCGGACAACGCGGCTTGATCGTCTCGCCGCCCAAAGCCGGCAAGACGACCGTGCTGAAAGAGATCGCCAACGCCATCAGCCGTAACTATCCCGATGTGCACTTGATGGTTGTGCTGATCGGCGAGCGCCCCGAAGAGGTGACCGACATCGACCGCTCCGTCGAAGCAGAGGTCATCAGCTCCACCTTCGATGACCCCGTGACTCATCACGTGCGCGTGGCGGAGATGGCGCTGGAGCGCGCCAAGCGCCTCGTGGAGATCAAGCGCCACGTCGTCATCCTGCTCGATAGCATCACGCGCCTGACCCGCGCCTACAACCTGACCGTGCCGCCCTCCGGACGCACCTTGACTGGCGGTCTAGACCCTTCTGCCCTCTATCCGCCTAAGCGTTTCTTCGGCGCGGCGCGCAACGTTGAAGAGGGCGGCTCGCTGACCATCGTCGCCACCTGCCTCGTCGATACCGGCAGCCGCATGGACGACGTGATCTACGAGGAATTCAAAGGCACCGGCAACATGGAGCTCACGCTCAGCCGCCGTCTGCAAGAACGGCGTCTGTTCCCCGCCTTCGATATCGAAAAATCTTCGACGCGCCGCGAGGAACTGCTGCTCGGTCCGGACGTCCTGGCGCGCGTCTGGACGATGCGCCGCATGATCAGCCAGATGATCGCCGATCCGCCTAACGGCGCGGGCTTGGGGCTCGTCGGCGCGATGGAAGCGCTGATCAGCCGCCTGCGCATGACCGAGAGCAACGAAGAGTTCCTCGACACGCTCGAAAAAGGCTGATTCAAGGCGCCCAGACTGCTTCGGCACGCCCGTCTGCACATCTTTGCCACTTGCGCCGCCCTGCGGCACAATTGATCTGTTTGTGCAAGCTCATCAGCATCCCTTTGGAGGAACGCAATTCCCTATGGACTTAATGGAGTATCAGGGCAAGCAATACTTCGCCCGTTTCGGCATCCCTGTCTCGGCGGGCGGCGTCGCCGATACGGTCGATGAAGCCGTGGCACAAGCGGAGCAGATCGGCTATCCGGTCGTGGTCAAGGCGCAGGTCATGACGGGCGGGCGCGGCAAGGCGGGCGGCATCAAGATAGCCAACGACGCCGCCGAAGTGCGCTTTCACGCCGCCAACATCTTGGGCATGGATATTCGCGGACACATCGTGCGCCGCCTGTGGATAGAGCGCGCCTCGCACATCGCCAAGAGCGCCACGCGCTTCAAAGAGAACGGCGAGCCTAAAGATGAAGAGTTTTACGCCTCCTTCGCCCTTGATCGCAGCGCCAAAAAATATCTAGGGATGCTCTCGGTTGAAGGCGGCGTCGAGATCGAGAGCGTGCCGGACGAGCTGATCGCCAAAATTCACGTCGATCCGATCCTCGGCTTGAGCGAGGAAGCCTGCCGCGCTTGGATCGCCGCTGCCAACCTGCCTGAGGCAGCCCGCGAGGGCGCTCTGCAGGTGCTGATGGCGCTCTACCGCTGCTACACCGAGGGCGACTGCGAACTCGCCGAGATCAATCCGCTGATCTTGACGACCGATGGGCAAGTCCGCGCGCTGGATGCCAAAGTGACCCTCGACGATGCCGCGCACGAGCGCCATCCCGAGTGGGCGGAGTTCGAGGCGGTCGCGGTGGCGGCGGGCGATAGCCGCGAGGCGCTCGCCAAGGAGAAAGGGCTGCAGTACGTCGGCTTGGATGGCACGGTCGGCATCATCGCCAACGGCGCGGGCTTAGCGATGTCCACGGTTGATATTGTCAAGCAGGTCGGCGGGGCGCCCGCCAACTTCCTCGATATCGGCGGCGGCGCCAGCGCTGAGGTCATGGTCAACGCGCTGACCGTCATCAACACCGATCCGAACGTGCGCGCCATCTTCATCAACATTTTCGGTGGCATCACGCGCTGCGATGAGGTGGCGCGCGGCATCGTCGAGGCGATGAGCCGCATCACGCTCAACGCGCCGATCGTGGCGCGCATCGATGGCACTAACGCCGTCGAGGGGCGCGCCATCCTGAAGGCGAACGAATCCGAGCGGCTGATCATGCTGCCGGATATGCTCAGCGCAGCCCAAAAGGCAGTCGAGATCGCAGGAAAGTAGGCAGGGCGATGTCCATCTTTGTGAACGAACATACCAAAGTCGTGGTGCAGGGCTTGACGGGCAAGCAAGGGCAGTTCTACGGGCTGCGCAACCGCGCCTACGGCACTAAAGTCGTGGCGGGGACTAACCCGAAGAAAGCGGGCACGGATGTCGAAGGCATCCCGATCTTCGCCACGGTCGCCGAGGCGGTGCGCGAGACGGGCGCCAACGCCGCCTTCGTGATCGTGCCAGCGATGGCAGCACCTGCTTCAATCCTAGAGGCGGCGGAGGGCGGCGTGCCGTTCATCGTCTGCGTGACCGAGCACATCCCGACGCACGACCAAGCGCGAGTCTACAATCGGCTCAAGCACGACTATCCGCACGTGCGCTTGCTGGGTCCGAATTGCGCCGGCATCCTCGCGCCGGGCAAGTGCAACATCGGCTTCACGCCGGCTGAGGTCTCCACGCCCGGACCGGTCGGCATCGTCAGTCGCTCTGGCACGCTCGCCTACCAAGCGCTCTACGAGCTGACGCAGAGCGGCATCGGGCAAAGCACCTGCGTGGGCATCGGCGGCGATCCCGTGCCGGGCACCAGCTTCATCGATGCTTTGGAGGCATTCGAAGCCGACCCTGAGACCGAAGCCGTCGTGATGATCGGCGAGATCGGCGGCTCGGCGGAGGAGGAGGCGGCGGAATACATCAAGGCGCATGTGAGCAAGCCCGTGATCGCCTACATTGCGGGCATGGAGGCGCCGCCCGGCAAACGCATGGGCCACGCGGGGGCGATCATCTCGCGCGGGAAAGGCACTGCCAAAGGCAAGACCGAAGCGCTCAAGGCGGCGGGCGCGCTAGTCGCCATGAATCCGACCGAGATCGGCGGCTTGGTCAAGCAGGCGCTAGGGCGCTGAGTTTACACGCGTGGCGAGGCGCGGATTATCGCCGCGCTCGCCTATGCGTAGGCATCAGCGGCGAACTCGCGGTTCTCGCGGGCAGGCTCCAAGGGCAAGTTCGCCGCTTGCCAACGCTGCAGCCGCGCCCGCGCCCGCTTGAGCAGGCGCTTGGGCTCTGGGCGCTCAGGCAGCAGCGCCTCCGCCTCTTCGAGCAGCTGTGCCGCCTGCGCAAGCGTGCGAATGTCATCCAGCAGCAAGGCGCCTAGCGCCAGAGCGAGCTGCCCTTGTGTGACGGAGTCATCGCGCTGATAGGCGAGGTGCAAGGCGCGGCGGTAGTGACGCGCCGCCGCCTCGAAGTCCTGCATCAGGTAATGCGACTCTGCCAGTTGGATGAGCGCGGCGATCTCCGCGTCGCGGTCTTGCTGCTCGTGGGCGAGGAACAGGGCGCGGCTATAGTACTCAGCGGCGCGTTGCGGCTGTTGTTGAGCAGCATAAGCCCGCCCGATCTGGGCGAGGGCAGCCCGCTCCGCCGCGAGCTGATCGTAGCGATGGAAAATGGCGGCGGCTTGCTCGAACATCAAAATCGCGTCGTTCGGCTTGCCCTCGGCGAGGTAGAGCGCGCCGAGTCGCTCTAGCGCCTGAGCCGTCCCCAGCCAATCTTCGTCGGCGCGCAAGACTTCGGTCGCCTGACTGAGGCGCGCGCGCTTGGCGTCGGGGTCGCTGAGGGCGTCCGCCTCAGCTAGGAGCGCCCTGCCGCGCGCCGACTCGGCAGTGGCAGGCGCGCTCCGCTGAATGGGCAGGAGCGGCAAGGTCTCGCTCTGCTCAGGCTCATCCTCATCGATGATGATCGGCTCAGCCTTGACGGACGTGGGCAGAGCAGGATCGGTCGGCGGCGCTTCAAGCGGGCGTTGTGGCTGACTCGCCGCTTGCGCTGCCACCTGCGCCGCTGTCCAGAGCGGCTGGATGATCGGCGTGGCGTCGGTCTGGGAGATGGGCGGCTCTTCGAGCCGCGGCTGCGTGGTGACTCCATCGGGCTGCGTCTCGGCGATGGCAGCTTGAGCGGGCTGCGTCTCGCTGAGCTGAGGGGCTGTGCCGCTCAAGC
>CALKXH010000119.1 GCA_938005675.1 uncultured Anaerolineae bacterium | reverse complement strand
CGCGCCAAGCCATCAATGTCGTTAATGGCTTGCAAATTGGCGCTGATCGCGTTGACTTCCAGCTCGCGCTGTGCCAGCTCTTGCGCTTGTTCAAAGAGTCGGGCGTTATCGATGCTCAGAGCGAGGCGCTGTGCTAGCGCTTGCAGGACTTCTAGCGTCTCGGCTTGGCGCGCGCTGCCGCTCAGCTCAATTTCGATGGCGCCGATGCCGCGCCCGCGCAACTCGATAGGCACTGCCACTAATTGGCGGTTCGCCGCGGTCGTCATCAGGACGGGGCGACGATGCAGGGCGGCTTCCTCTAGGGCGGGCGTCCAGCTGGTATCGCGCTGCATTCGGCTCTCATTGAGGGTATAGCCAACCGTCTGCACGCTACGCGACTTGAGGTAATCCTCCCACGCCTGCCCGGTCAGGCGCTGATTCAGGCGGCGCGCCTCGGTCAGGTTGACTTCCGTCTCCAGCAACATGCGGCGAGTATCGTTCAGGGCGAGGCGATAGTTCTCAATCTGCTGGGCATTGAAAGCCGCCGCCCCAACTTGCGCCGCGAGGATGCTCAAGCTCTCAATCTGTTCCTTCGGGAAGGCGTCAGGGCGCACGCTCTGAATGTCCAAGACGCCTAAGACTTGATCCTCGACGATCAGAGGCAAAGCGATCTCGGAGCGGGCGTCGGGCAACAGTTCGTTGCCGCGCCGCTCACCGCTCTCTGCGCGGCTATCCACCACGATTGGCTCGCCACTTTGCAGGGCGCGCCCAACTGCGCCCTGCGAGGTGAACGCCATGCGATAGCCGCGTTGCAGCATGATTCGCCCGGCTTCGCCCGTGCTGGCAACCAGATTGGCATAACGGCGGTCGGCGTCGGCGAGGAAAATTTGAACGTGATAGAAACCGAAGCGATCTCGAATGTAGTTGGCGATGCGCGGCATCAGCTCGGCAGCGCTACCAGCGCTGACCGCCAACTGTGAAATCTCCACGCTCGCTCGCAGCTGAGCCAACAGACGGTTAGCCGTTTGCAGGCTGCGCCGCAGCTCATAGGCGTAGGCGGCGCACAGAATGCCTATGGCGCCTAGGATGATCTGAACGAGTAGGGCTTGTGTCTGTATCTGTTCGGGCGCCAAGCCGAGCGTCCCCGTGGTGAGCAGCGTTTGAGCGCTCTGCAGGTTGCCCACCACCCCGACGATGACGATCTGCAGGGCGGTCAGTGCCAAAACCCCGCCCCAAGACCACACAACGCCTCCGTACAGCAGCGGCATGACAAGCACCAGCAGGCTGCTGAGTGCCACCCCGCTCGTAAAAACGACGCCTAGCGCCACAGCTGCCCAGAAGCCGAAAAGCGTCAGCGTGGCAAGCCGCAACTGCCCGGCATGGACGAGGCTGACGACCGTCAGCTGGACGATCACGGTCGCCAGCAGAAGGGTCAGGGTGTTGTTGATTGGGGCAGTGCGCTCGCCCAGCAGCAGGAAGCCGATGAAAGCGCTCAGCGCGGCAGCGGCCAGTAACACGCCCAGCAGCAGCGTGACGCGAGCGCGCAGCTGCTCCAAATTGTTGGTGTAGCGAAAGCGCGGCGAGAACAGTCCGTTGAGTAGCTCGGATAGGATCGAGAGCATGACGACCTCCTCAGCCTCCGCCGCTCAGTTCAGCCGAACGTCTGCCGTTGAGCGGCTCGTTGGGCAAACCCAGTCGGACTGCCACACGCGGCGCTTGGAAAGCGTCGGCGAGGCTTTGGGTGGCGGCGGCTACGACCGCCTCCACGCTGGTGGCAGCCTGCATTCGCGCCGTGATCTCATTGACCATGCTCTCGCGCTGCGCCATGCGCTGAGCCTCCTCAAGCAGGCGCAAATTTTCAACTGCCAAGCCCAGCCGTTCGATGACTTGCTGCAAGACGATCAGCTGCTCGTTGTTGATGTGCTGATCGGGCGCCAGCTCGAACTCCATCGCCCCGATGACTTGCCCGCGCACTCGGATCGGCAATGCCAGCACCCTGTGATCCTGCAATGTGCGTAAGACGGCTTGATTGCGACGCATCGCCTCAATGAGGGTGGGCGTCCGTTCGGCGGCATCCTCCACGCGCCCGTTGATGAGGTCTATGGTGTAGGCGGGCAGCAAGCCCATGCTGCTGAGGTAATCCGCCCAAGCGCCGCCCGTCAATTGGCGGTTCAAGCGTTCGATCTCGCGCAGCTGAGCGCTAGTCTGCTCGTACAGCCGCCGATTTTCAACGACTTTCTCCTGCATCTCGGCGAACAGGCGCGCATTATCGACTGCCACGGCGATCTGATTGGCGAGCGTCTCCAGCAATTCGATCTCCTCAGGCGGGAAAGCGTTCAGGTTGCGGCTTTGCAGGTCTATGGCGCCGATGACCTCGCCGCCGACGCGCAGCGGAATGGCGAGCTGCGCCCGCGTGGCGGGCAGAAACGCCGAACGGCGGTAAGGCTGCGCCTCGCCCTCTTCGCGCGCGAGGATGCTCTGCCCGCTGATGGTGACGCGCCCGATCACGCTCAGGCTGCCCACGCCGACCTGTTGGCTGCCGACGTTAGCCCGATTCGCCTCGTGCGTGGTGGCGACGAGCGTGACGTTGCGGCGCTCTTTATCGATCAGGAAGAGCTGGACTTCATGGCAGTCGCTGAAGTTCTCCTGCACGAGGCGCACCGTCTCCTGAAGCACGACCTCCAGGGCGAGGCGCACGCCCAAAACGCGCTCCACCAGCGCGGCGCTGGCTTTAGCGAGGCGCACGTTGCGCTCTTCCACGTTGGCGGTGACCTGACGGGCAACCACCCGCAAATTGCGCGCCATCGTGTAGTTGACGCTGGCGTGGATGATCAACAAGGGCAGCCCGATGACTGCCAAACCCGAAATGCCCTCAGGCGAGCCTTGCGAAGCGTCACTCAGCCCCACAAGGTCGTAGAACAAGGCGGCGAGCAAGGTGTATAGGACGGTCTGCTCTCCGATCAGCAGGGCGCCCAGCGAGATGCTCACCAACATGCCGCCCAGACCGAGCTCGGCGCTGATTTCATCGGAGAAGGTCAGCAAGAAGAGCAAGGTGATCCATGCGATCAGCACCAGCAGGGCGGCGAGGCTCTGCTGCCCGCGCCGAGTCAGGCTGTAGCCCGCTAACCCCACGCCCACCAACAGAGCGCCGCGCAGCGCAACCAGCGGATCGGGCAGCGCGCCGCCGCTCAGCAGCTGCAAGACGAGGCTGATGGCGCCGACCAGCACGCTGACGACCATGAAGGCGCTGAGGATATACGTGCCAGCCGCCCGCCGCTGATCGAGCAGATCGGGATAGGCTGTCAGCGGGAAGAATTTAAGCAGCTGTTGGCGCATCAGGGTCTTTCTCCATCTCGCTCAGCCGGTGTAAGTGCTACGCTTGTTCGACTCAAGCCGAATGCGCGCCCGCCGTGCCGAGAGCGCCTCCGCCATCTCTTGGAGCGTGTTGAGGAGGATGCTCTGTAAGTCGCTCTGCCCTTGCAGCGCGCCGCTCAGACGGTTCATCAAGCGCTCGGTCTCAGCCCGTTGAACGGTCTGCGTGTACAGGCGGGCGTTCTCTAAGGCGATGGCGAGCTGATAGCCGATCTGCTCCAAGACGGCGATATCGACTGAGATATAACGTCCCGGCTCGCGGTGCAGCACTGAAAAAACGCCAATCGCCTTGCCGCCCGCCACAAGCGGCACGCTGGCAATCGCCCGCAGGCGCGAGCCGGCGAAGAGCCGATAATCAGGCTCATCAGAGCCGCTGATGTCATCCAGCACCAACGGCTCGCCCGTGTTGAAGACGAAACGCAGCGCCGCGCGCTCCAGCGGGAAGCTGGCGAAGATCGGGCTGCCCTCCACCAACAGGTGAACGTCCAACGTCTCGCCGTTGGGGCTGATCAGCGCCACGCTGATCAGGTCAGCATCGATCAGCTTGAGGGTCTCCTCGCGGATGATCTGGAAGATGTGGTTGCGATCGAAGGTGCTGGTGATGCGCTGGCTGAGGGCGGTGATCTGCTCTAGCTGGGCGGCGCGCCGCTTGATCTCCTCGTAGAGTTGGGCGTTGTGGGCTGTGATCGCCAGCTGAGAGGTGACGGCAGCCGCCGCCTCAATTTCATCGGGCGTGAAGGTGTGGTATTTGTAGAAGCTATCCAGCCCTAGGCTGCCGATCAAGCGCCCTTTGACGATCATCGGCAGCAGCGCGATGGATTTAATGCCGAGCTGCTGCAGTTGAGCGCGCTCCGAGCTGCCCAGCGAAGCATCCTCGTCCACGTTGTTGACCACGACGGGCGCTTTGGTCTTGAGCAGGCGCTCTTCGAGGGGGGTGTTGAGAGGGATGTGCAAGCCGATCATGCCGTGATCGGGGAACTCGGCGATGACGGTGCCGACATTCTCCTCTTGATCGAAAACGACGATGCCGATGTGATCGATCCGCAGCGTCTCGGCGAGGCTGCGCGCGGCGCGGTCGAGCACTTCGTGGCTCTCAGTGGCGCTGGTGAAGTCGCGGGTGACCTCATAGAGCGAGCGCATCACGTCGATTTGGCGCATCAGCCTGCCCGTCTGCGGGCCGGGCACTTTCAGGTGCTGCACGAGCGCCGGTCCAAGCTGATTTGCCAGCATGATCAGCTGGGCATCGAGCGTTTCGAAGGCACCTGCTTCGGTTTTGTTGGGCGCGTGATAGATGACAATAGCGCCGATGGCGTCGCTGCCGATGGTGATGGGGTAAATGCGTGCGTTGGGCGTGCTGGTGATCTGTTTGCGGCGGATGGCGAGCAGCAGCGGCGAGCTATCGTCCACAGGTTGGGCGGCGTTTTCAGTCGGGATGCGCCCTGCGCCCGCCACTCGTATCGCCATATTGCCGACGATCTGGGAAATCTGCACGCCCAAGACGCCATAGACGGCGAAGCGTTCACAGACGACCGCCAAGAACGAGTTCAACCAACCCTCCACAGGCGGCTGAGCGAACGCTTGGCGATTGAGCTGCATCGAGAGCGCTAACAAGTCATCCAGAACTGCTTTGCCTTGACTCATGTGAGACTCGTCCCTTTGTGATATAGCCGAGCACTTCGCTCGGAAACTTATCCACGTCGATTGGCTTGGGGATGTAGCCATCGCAGCCGGCTTCAAGCGTCCGTTCGCGGTCACCTTTCATCACGTTGGCAGTCAGCGCGATAATCGGGATGTGATCAAGGACGGGGTTAGCGCGCATCTCCTGTGTGGCGGTCAGCCCGTCTTTGCCGGGCATGTTCACATCCATCAGGATCAGATCGGGCAAGTGCTGCATGGCAAGGCGGATGCCCTCATCGGCGGTGGCGGCTTCGATCACCTCGATGCCTTCTGCCATCAGCACGCGGCGCACCAGCCCACGGTTATCAGGACGATCTTCGATGTAAAGGACGCGCTTGGTCATCATCTAAGCCTTTCCTCGCTCGCTGAGGTGGAGTTGGCGGGATGCTGCGAGCGAGTCGTACTGGTCGTCGATGCTTCGGTTGTGTATCCAAAGCCATTTGCGAATTCTACTTCAGAATCGAGCGCTGGGCTAAGGTTTTTAGGTTGAAGTTCGGTTAATAAACTCACCTTCGGCGATACGCCGCTGCAGCCAACGCACGCCTTCGTCGTGGCTGTAAAAGATCATGTTCTGACTTTTATTTTGGCGGCGGGCTGTGCTGTTGATGGCATTGCTGAGCAGCACGACGGGCATTGCCAACGCGCTGCGCGCAATGATAGTACACGAGAGCGACCTGATGTGGCTCGTGTGTTTGAGGATGTCGTTCAGGCGTTGGCGGGCGTAGGGAGTCACGACGCAATCGGGCGCCGCGAAGCTATTGATCATGAAAGCAACGCGGTTGGGAGCCCAAGTCTTGATCAGCTCAAGTTGCTTGTCGATCCAAGCGTCCACTGTTTGGCGGGTGGCGTCAGCCGCCACGAAAGCCAGCGCCTTGTTGTCCAGAATCCAGCGGAAAGAGAGCTTATTGGGCGCCAAAATCTCCATCGGGGAGGCTTGGATATCGAACGAGACGTAGTCTTGCAGATCGAGCGAGTACGCCATCAGAGTCACTCCTTTCTAGTCGCTTGGGCGGCGAGCCACCGCTGTACCACGTTCGGGATGCCCTGCTCGATGGTCGGGAACTGCAGCCGAAAGCCCGTGCTGCGCAGGCGGGCGTTGGAGAGGTGCGCATCATAGGCGTCGGTCACCACAGGTCCGGCGATGATGCGCCCCAGCCACAACGGCACAGCCCGCGTCTTGAGGGGGACGTCTAGGGCTTTGGCGCTCTCTGCCAGAATCTCTGAGTATTTGGGCGGGCGGTCGTCGCAGATGATGTAGCGTTCGCCGATGGCGCCGTGTTCCATCAGGTGCAGGATGGCGCGCGCGCAATCTTCGACATGCACGGTGGCGAGCGTCGGATCGCGGCGGGCGAGAGTCAGTTGCGTCTTGCCCGCTTTCAAGGAGGCGAGGATATCGCCATACCACGAGCCTGCCCCGTAGACCGAGCTTGGGAAGACCGTCAGGATGGGCAGCCCCTCGGCGCAGAAAGTCTCCAGTTGCTGCATTGCCTTGACGATATACGGACCCCAACCGCGCGGATTGGGCTTGGCGGTCTCATCTTTGGGCGGCAGGTCTTGCTGACCGTAATAGCTTGTGCCGCTGACGTAGACGATCCGCCGCACCGCCGAGCCTCTGAGCGGGCTGAGCAGGTTGCGATCCATTTTTTGGCGGTCGGTTTCGTAGCGCAGGGCGCGCGCTTTGCCCACGCGCCCGCCGAAGGTCTGAGGTTGGGCGAAGTGCAGCACGATCTCGGCTTGGGCGGCTTGAGCCTGCCACGCGCCTGCCTCAAGCAGATCGCCCATCACGGGCTGAGCGCCCAGCGCTCTGACGGCGGCGGCGCTGCGCTGTGTGCGGCACAAAGCTTGCACCGAATGTCCGGCTGCTACGGCGTGTCGCACGAACTCCGAGCCGATGAAACCGCTGCCGCCTGCCAAAAAAAGCGTTGCCAAGGAGCTATTTTCCTTTCTGAATCTGCATTAGGCTGCCACGTTTATAGAATAACACAGCTTGCCCAGCATAGGCGTAACGCTTGCATAGCACCTTTCACGAACGCCCTGCTTGCGGTAGGCTTGAGGGGATAGCCCGTCGCAAAGTTATCTTTCCAAAACGGATTGTTTGGAGTTCGTTACCCCAAAATGGCTCGAAGTAGACTATGATAAGCGCGTAAATCGAGCCACGTGCCGACCATAGAGGTATTCAGCGTGCAGCGCGACAATGTAAAGGTTACTGTGCTACCTCAACACCAGACAGCAACCAACGTCTCTAGCACTGAATGGCGCTGGATGACACTTTTCGGCGGCTTGCTGGTAGCAGCTTCGATCCTGCCGTATCTGTGGGCGTTTGTCAGCTTGAATGCGCAGCCCACGCATCGCTTCGTCGGCATTTTGCACTCGCCTTTGGATAGCGCGGTCTACATCGCCAAGATCGAGCAGGGGATGCGCGGCGCGTGGCTCTCAACACTGACTCACACGCCCGAGGTCACGCCGAGTCTGTTCCTGAACAGCTTCTATCTGGCGCTAGGGCATCTGGCAAGTGCGCTGGGGCTTTCGGGGCTGATGATCTTCCATCTGGCGCGCCTGACCATGAGCTTTGCCATGTTCGTGGCATTTTATCATCTCGGCTCGACGATCTGGCATCGCCTGCGACCGCGACGGTTGTTCTTCAGCATTTTAGCGGTTGGCTCTGGGCTGGGCTGGTTGGCGCTGATGCTGGCGCCTCAGACGCCTCAAACACAGCTGAGCGTCGACCTGAACCTGTTCGAGGCGATACCCCTGCTCGCCACCTTCGCCAATCCACACTTTCCGCTCGCCATGGCGCTCATCGCGCTGATCGCCGCCACATACATCACCGTGTTCCGTCCCGGCTTTCAGATGCCCCCTTCGCTGGGCAATGGCGGGCTGAGCGTCGCTTTTCTCTCGCTGCTGCTGGTGATCGTCTTGCCGCACGGCTGGCTGCCGATTGCCGTCGCTCTTGTGGTCTATGTGATCATTCTGGCAGTGCGCACGCGCCGCCTGCCCGGTTTGGAGGTGACGTGGGTCAGCTTGATGATCTTGCCGGCTTTGCCGATTTTGGTCTACTACTTTGCCCTGATGACGGCTACGACGCCCATCAGTGCGTGGGTCGCCCAGAATCAAATCGCGCCTTTGCCGCCGGATCGCTACCTGTTCGGCTTCGGCTTGCCGCTGGTCGCCGCGTTGCCCGGCATTTGGCGCGCGCTGCGCTACTTCGAGCGCGATGGCGACCGTTTCATGCTGGTCTGGCTGATCGTCAACGCGCTCATCCTGTACTTGCCGCTGCCCATGCCGCAACGGAGCGTCATCGGCATGTTCATCCCGATTGTTTACTTCACCACGCGCGCGCTCGAAGATTTCTGGTTTGAACGCATCCCCGCTAAATGGCGCGACGCGGCGCTGGTGGCTTTCTTCGTCTTCATGGTGCCCAGCAACGTCTTGATGGCGATTGTGCCGATGATCGGCATCAACGACCCGCTGCGCGGCGAAGAGGGCGGGCTGATGATGCCGAAAGGCTACGTGGATGCCTTCCGCTGGCTCAGAGGCGTCAGCGAACAGAACGCCGTCGTCTTGGCACATCCCTTGCCGAGCCTGTGGTTGCCCGCCAACACGGCTATGCGGGTAGTCTATGGGCATCCCTACGATACGCTCGATAGCAAGCAGCGCCTGAGCGATGTGCAGGCGTGGTACGCTGGGCGAAACTGTCGCGAGATCGTCGCCCGCTACAACGTCCGCTACATCCTGACCCAAGACGACACGCCCTTCAGCGGCGAGGTCTGCTTGAACGCGCTCGGTTTGCAGACGCCCGCCGTCGTGTATAATGATGTCTCTATCTATCGCGTTCCCAGCAGGCTAGGCAGAGCATCGCCATGATTGAAGTTGCCGTCTTAGGCGCCACAGGGACTGTCGGTCAGCGTTTCATCCAGCTCTTAGAGAATCATGCGTGGTTTCGCGTGGCGGAGGTGGCTGCCTCCGAGCGCAGCGTGGGACGGACATACGCTGAGGCGTGCCGTTGGCTCTTGCCGACGCCCATGCCTGCTTCAGTCGCTTCGCTGACCGTGCAGCCGCTCGATGCCGACTTCCGTTCGCCCGTGATCCTCTCCGCCCTGCCCAGCGAGGTCGCCCAGAGCCTTGAGCCCGCCCTCGCCCAGCGCGGACACTTAGTCAGCTCGAACACGAGCGCTCATCGCATGGCGAGCGACGTCCCGCTCTTGCTGCCCGAACTCAACGCCGATCACGTGCGGCTGGTCGAGGTGCAACGCCGCCAACGCGGCTATAGCGGCGCGCTGGTGACCATGTCCAACTGCACGACGGTGCCTGTGGCAGTGGCGCTTGCGCCGCTGCTGCCCTTCGGCGTGCGACAAGTGCAGGTAGTCAGCTTGCAGGCGATCAGCGGCAGCGGCTATCCGGGCGTGCCATCCCTCGATATTTTCGATAACATCTTGCCCTACATCGGCGGCGAGGAAGAGAAAGTCGAGCGCGAGCCGCTCAAGATTCTCGGCACGCTCAGCGACGATCAGATTGTCCCCTTGCCCGCGACCTTCAGCGCCAGTTGCAATCGAGTGCCAGTGCTGGACGGGCATACGGTCGTGGTCTCGGTCAAATTCGAGTCTCCGCCGCCGCTTGAAGCGATCCGCGAGGCTTGGCAAGCTTTCGAGCCGCACGCTTTGGCGCGCGGCTTGCCCAGCCTGCCCGATCCCGTGCTGATCTACACCGACGGACTAGATCGCCCGCAACCGCGCCTCGACCGCGATAACGGGCGCGGCATGGCGACCACCGTCGGGCGGCTGCGCCCTTGCAACGTGCTGGACGTGAAATTCGTGGCGCTCTCGCACAACACGGTGCGCGGCGCCGCCGGCGGCGCCATCCTGAACGCCGAACTGCTCATTGCGCAGGGCTACGGAGAGGCTCTGGGCTTGCCCAGCCTGCAACAGAGCGCCACCTAGCCGTGTCGGGCAGGGATCAAGATAGTCACTCGAACTTGATCGGGCGCGTTGTCAATCAGCAGCTGCCCGCCATACTGCTCGATGATGCGGCGCGCCAGACTCAAGCGCAGCGCGCGTCGCGTAGCCGCAGAGAGCGCTTGTGAGGGCTGGCTCGCCGCGCGCAGCAAGCTGGTCAGCTCTTGAGTCGGCAGCGCCTCGCCCGAATCGCTGAAGCGGATGCTCAGCCACAGGTTCGGCTCTGCTATCCCGCTCAGCTCGATGCGCACGCGAATGCGCTCAGTCTCTGGCAGGCGCTCTTGCAAGCAATCCAGCACATCTAGAAGGCAGAAAATGAAGCGCTTGAGGTCAACTTGCACGATCAGCCGTGTGTGAAGCGAGTTCTCTATGCGGATGCGCTGATGCCACGTCTGGCTGCCCAGATGGGTCATGAAATGCTCCAGCACCTCGTGGACGTAGATCGGCAGGAAGCCGACGGCGAAGAGATGCGTCTCAGCCACCTCCAGCAGGTTGTTCACCAAGCCGACCAGCTTCTGAAGCGAGAGGCGCAACGTGCTGAGATGCTCACTCAGGCGCTCAGGATCGCGCTCGAGCAGATAAACTGCGTTATTCAGCGCGGTCAGCGGCGAACGGAGCTGATGCGAGAGCGTCTCCAGCAGGGCTTGGCGGTTTTGATCGAACAGGTACAGCTGCGAGAGGTCGTGCAGGACGACGACCGTCAGCCGCTCGCCCGTCTCACCCTCAAGACGCGATGAAGACAGCGCCAAAGTCAGCCCGTTCAGGACGAGATCGCGCTGGTAGACCGTCTCGCGTTGCACGCACTCGGCGAGGGCGAGCTGAAGGGCTGCCAACTGTTCGCCGCTGGAATCCCAGCCACCTTGCAAGAGCAGCTGCGCGACGTCGTTGCTCAGCACGACCTCGACTCGCTCGTTCAGCACGATCACGGCGCTGGAGAGCTGTTGCAGAATGCGCTCCAGCGTGCGCCGAGCGGTATCGAGTTGGCGGGTACGCGCCTCCACGAGGGCATCCAGCTGAAAGATCGCCGCGTGAGCCAACAAGTGCTGCTGCTCCAAGTGATCTAAGAACTTTTGCGTGAGTAGCGAGGCGTAATGGGCATCGGGAGGGCGCGGCGGGAAGCGCGCTATGACTTCCTCAACTTGCGCCGCCTTATCGGGGCGCACTTGGCGAACCACCTCCAGCAAGTCGGCGAGGACGTCGCTGATCACGCGCGGATCGAACGTCCAGAGCGTCTCGAAGCGGCGCAGCGCCTCGTCTTGGACGGGCTCAAGCCGATCCAAGCCCGATAGCAAGATCGAGAACGGCTCGGTCAAGCCGATCACGAACCACTCTTGGCGCAAGGGGCTGCCGTCGGGCAAGGTGACGCGCACTTCGCTATAGCTCGACTCCGGCGGCAGCGGTCTGCCGGCGAAGATGCAGACTTGCTGGGCGATCTGGCTGAGGTACTGGTAACGCTCCACTTCTTGGCGCCAGTAGGCGCTCTCCTGAAAGCCAGTGAACAAGACGCCTCGCAGCCGATGCAGGATGAACATATCCTCGATGGCGTGGCTGAAGTCAATCAACGTGGCTTTGCTGCAAGTGATCGGCTGCCAATCGGCGGGGAAACGCGCGCGGATGCGATGAAAAATGCTCTGATGGAGGTCGGGCATGAGGCTTAAGTCCGTGTGAAAGGATCGAAGAGGCGTTGCCACTCCTGAAGAGCGTAGCGGTCGGTCATGCCGGCGAGGTAATCGGTCACAGCGCGATGCACGCCGTCCTGTTCGATGCGCGCCTGAGCAGTCGGCGGCATTTGGCGCGGATCAGCCACGAAGGCATTGAACAGGTCGCTCAGGAAGCGCTGCGCTTTGACGCTCATGCGCACGACCCGATAGTGAGAGTACAGACTCTGATAGAGAAAGGTCTTCAGCTGGCGATTCATGCGCTGAAAATCTTCAGAGTGACCGACTACGTTGTGCGGCAAGCGCTGAATGGCTTGCCGAGTCTGGGCGCCGCTGGCTTCGATAGCCGCCGCCGTCGCTTGGATGGCGTCTAGATTCTCGATATGGATCAGGCGTCGGATGATCTGATGGCGGGTCACGTCGTCTAATTTATCCCCTCGCCAGCCGACATCCTCTGTGACGCGCTGCCACAAGTCCAATTCGGCTAACTGCTCAGGCACGATCAAGCCAGAGCGCAAGCCATCATCGAGGTCGTGGGCGTTGTAGGCGAGTTCGTCCGCCATGTTGGCGATCTGCGCCTCAAGGCTGCCGCGCAAGCTCGGATCGTAGCCAGTGATCGCGCTCAGATCGTACTCGGTCTCATGCTTGGCGATGCCCTCTAGCATCTCGTAGGTCAGGTTCAAGCCCTGCCAGCCTTTGTAGCGCGTCTCCAGCACGGTGACGATGCGATAGGTCTGATGGTTGTGGTTGAAGCCGCCGTGATCGCGCATGAGCTGATTGAGGATGTCCTCGCCGGCGTGACCGAACGGCGAATGTCCGAGATCGTGGGCGAGGCAAATGCCCTCCACTAAGTCTTCGTTGGCGCCGAGCGCGCGGGCGAGGCTGCGCCCAATTTGAGCAACTTCGAGGGTGTGCGTCAGGCGCGTGCGATAGTAATCGCCCTCGTAGTTCACAAAGACTTGCGTCTTATACTCAAGGCGGCGGAAGGCGGTCGTGTGCAGGATGCGGTCGCGGTCGCGCTGGAAAGCGGTGCGGTAGGGATCGGGCGCTTCAGCGTGTTGCCGTCCCTGACTAGCGCGGCTGAAAGTTGCATAGGGCGCTAGGAAGCGCTCTTCGATCTCTTCACGAGCTGCGCGGTCGATGATCATGGGCGAGTCTCCGTGTCTATAGATATGTCATGCGATTGTAGCACAATCACGGATTGCGGAATTAAAGAGACTCGCCCAATGGGTGGTCAGTCAGCTCTCTGAGGGGCGGCGCGCCTTGACCGATCCGCTGCCGTTCCAGAAGAGGGCGTATTTCTCGTCTAGGGCTGTGCCGAAGCCCAGCCCTTCGAAAAACTCAGGCGTGGAGGTGACCACGAGCACTTGACGGATGTTGAGCGCCTCAGCCATCTGCGTGGCGACTCGCACCAGCGCCGCGCCGTAGCCCTTGCGCCGCGCGCTCTCCGAGACGACCAGCGAGCGCAGCTCGGCGATTTTGCGGCTGTAGATTTCAAGGCAGCACGTGCCGACGATAGCGCCGTCCTCGACGGCGACCCACCACGTCGGCAGCAGCTCGCGGATTTCATCGTCGGTGCGCGGCAAGACCTTATCAAGATTCGCGTTGATCAAGGCTTGAATGGCGGGGATATCTTGCTCGGTGGCAAGCCGCACCACGCCAAGCGCTGTTGAGTTTGGCTCGGAAGATGGCTGCATAGAATTGGCTACTGCCAGCTGGCTCGGTAGGCGCGCACGTCTAGCCTGCCGCCCTCAAGGTAGCGCCGAACCGCTTCGGCGGGCGCTGTGGCGCGGTAGAGGATCACGGTGGCATCAGCGCAGTCGGTCACGGTCAGCTGAACGGTCTTGATCGCCTCGCCGGCGGCTGCCACGTGATCCGCCACCAGCTCCATCGCCTCGTAGACGCGACTTTGCAGTCCCCTGCCCACATCGCCACACACGCTCAAGCGGAAAGTGTCGGCTTGGCGGTCGGCGGCGGCTTGGGCGAAGCCGCGCTCAGTCAGGCGCTGTTGGGCGTCGCGCAGCGCCTGCGCGACGGGATCAGGCGCTAGGCTTGACAGCACCGCCAGCATCAGCCCCACAACAATTGCAACGACGACCATCAGACTGAGGATCGCCCAGATTGGCGAGCGCTTGTTGGCGCGTCGCTCAGCGGCATACGGATCGTAGGCGGGCTCTTCAGGGGCAAGGCGCTGTGGCTTACGGCGCTCGCGTTCGGGCTCAGCGGCTACCGGTTGAGTGGGCGCGGCGGCGGCTTCGGGCTCTTCGTACGCCTCAGCGAAGGTGGTGGGCTGCTGTTCCTTTTTGCGACGCCCGCGCCTGCCACGTTGTTTTTCCTCCTGCTGATCGATCTGCCCGACGAAAGCCGGCTCGCCGCTGAAGATCGCGTCGAGGTCAGCTTCCAGCGCCGCCGTCGATTGGCTGGGCTCGGTGGCGCTTTGTGGCTGGCTGGGCGCACCGAAGAGCGCTTCAAGCTCTTCAGTTGGCTCAGCCAAGTCGGGCAGAGGCTCTTCAGGCGGGCTGAAATCCTCAAAATCAGGCGTCCATTCAGGCGCGCTCTCGAAGGGCACAGACGTTGCGGCGGGCGCCGGCTCGATGCTCGCGCCAAAAATGGCGGTCAAGTCCTCTTCTTCGGTCGGCGTGACGGGTACATCGATGCTCGCCTTGCCGCCGAAGAGCGCATCGAGGTCGAGATCGCTCTTAGTGGCGTCTGTCTCCGCCATAGACCACGCCGTGGCGCCGAAGTCTTCCTCAGTGCGAGCAGGGCGCGCGCTCGGCGGGGCGGCGGGCGCTTGGGCGAGTAGATCGTCAATGTTGAAGTCGCTCACATCGAAGGCGACTTCAGTCGTTTGGCTGGGCGCTAGGTCGGGATATTCAGCGATGAGCTGATCGTAGGCTTCGCGCGCCTCGGTGTGATTGGGGCGCAAGCGCAGCACGTTGCTCAGCGCTTCGGCGGCGTCGGCGGGCTCGCTGACCGCGTTCGCCATCAGCCACCACGCGTCGGCGTTGTCAGGATCGTCGCTGAGGACGCGCCTTAGGATCATGAGCGCCTCATCCAAGCGTTCCTGCTCAATATAAGCGTATGCCTGCTTGAGTTGATTGCGCGTCTCGTTCGCCATCTGCCAAGCCTTTCTCCCTCAGCTGCGCACCAGCGCCGCACTTGCTGGCTCATTATAATGAGGCGCAGCCCTTTATGCAAACCGTCATTTTTGCAAGCTGCGTCGGGCGGCGGCGGCTAAAACCCGACCGCCAATCCGCGCTGCGACGTCGGCATCTTCAACGTCTTCAACCACGACGGCGATGGCTAGGGCGCGTCCGTCGGGCAAGTCCACGAAGCCGATCAGCCAGCCATCGCGCCCATCGGCGGAGAAAGCGAGGCTGGCGTAGGCGTAGAGCGTGACCTCAGGCGGCAAGTTAGGCGAGGCAGCCGCTTGCGCGTTGCCGCTCAGGACAGCCTCGCGCAGGGCGGCGCGGATGCGACTTGCCGCCTCCCGCGTGGTGGCGGCGCGCTCTAGGATGAGGCGCGGCAGAGGCTGCCATGTCTCGCTATTGGGCGGGCGCACCGCCTCCGCGATGTAAGGCGTCACGAGGTTGCCGTTATTGGCGATGCCGCTCGCCAACAGCGCCATGTGCAAGGGCGTGACGCTCAGATCGCCCTGCCCGACGGCTGCGCGCAGCCGATCTGCCGAGTCGAGCAGGCTATCCAGCGGCGGGCTCATCGGCTCAGGCGCTGTGGGGTAGCCATCCAAGCGCAGAGCGCTCAGTAAGCCGAAGGCGCCGATTTTCTCTTGAACTTCAGCGGGATACGCAAGGGCGAATTCGGCGAACGGGCTCGGACAGCCGCGCGCCAACGCGCTTGAGAGGCTCTCTATGGTTGAGGGCGATTCCACAAGGCAGCTTATGGTCAATCCATCGAGGCGAATCGGGTCAGCGGCGCGCGTCAAATCTTGCAGCTGCGCGGCGGGATTCGCCAACATCGCCGAGTAGATGACCAGTTGGAGCGCGCCGCCCATCTTATAAGCGCCTTGTAAAGCCCGATTGAGCAACGGCGCGCGCGGGTCGGCGCGCAGCCTTGCCCAATCGGCGTCCAGCGTGTTGGGATTGTAGAGCGGCGCGCTGTAAAGCGCCCGAATGGCGCCACTCGGCACTTCCAGCAGCACCAACGCGCCGCGACGAGCGCCGAACGCCTCCTGTGCGATGGCTTGCAGGCTCGCATCCACTGTCAGGCGCACGTCCTCGCCCTGTGGCGGGCGATTGAGCGCTTCGCCCAGCACCGCAGACCAGACATCCGCCCGCGCCGCGCCGCGCAGAAGACGGTCAAAGGCGAACTCGGCGCCGCTGCTGCCGTAGATCAAGCTGTAGTAGCCCGTCACGCTGAAGGCGGCGCTGTGCGGATAGACGCGCTGCTGCGCGAGCCTGCCCGAAGGCAGGCGCCCCGACGGCTCGGAGTGTGCCAAGACGATCCCGTTGCGATCTAGGAGGCTACCTCGCACAATGGCGCGCTCGTCTTCGATGCGGCGCGGATTATCGCTGCGCGCCCGCAACCCGTCGCGCTCGATCACGCTCCAATAGGTCAGGTTCAGCGCGATGATCAGGAAAGCGATCAGGCTGCCCAGCGCGATCTTTTGGAGGCGGCTGCTCATGGCGACTCTATCGGCATCGCGCAGCCTCAACGAAGCGCAAGCCGCCCTCCTCTGTCAGGATCGCCGCGTAGGGCGCGCCTTCTCGCCACGCCAGCGCCGCCACTGGCGCATCCAACGCGATCTCGCCTACCAGCTTGCCGTCGGCATAGCAAAGCAGCCGTTCGTTCAGGGCGACGAGGGCGCGCGCGCCGTCTTCGCTCCAAGCGGCAAGGCGCGCCGCCTCGCCCTCCCGCAAGGGCAAGTACAGCGGCACAGACTGCTGAGCTGCCCTTTGCCACACGAATACGTCGAAAGGCGCGCTGACACCGAGCCGATCAGCCGACAGACTCTGCAGGCTGAGCGGCGGGCGCATCTCAGCCGCGTAGCGCTGCTGAAGCGCGCCGAACCTATCGTAGAGCGCTAGAAAGCCCTGCTCGTACGTGCCGCGCAGCGCGCCGCCAACCGCTAACGACTCGGCTTGCCACGCCAACGCCGTCACGATCCCCTCCGCCGACCACGCGCGGCTCAGTAGCAGCGACGGAGCTTGCCATAAGCGTATCTGATCGCCGCTCGCGCCGACGAGCAGGTCGCCGCTCGGCTGCCACGCCAAGGCGCGGAGGACAAAGTCTGCGAACAGGCGGCACTCCGACGTGAATGCCGCCGCCGACCACAGACACAGCCATCCGTTCGCGTCGCCCGTGGCGAGCAGATCGCCCTCAGGTTGCCATGCCAGCGCCGTCAGAGGCGCGCCCTTGCCCTCCAGCACCGCCACGAGCTGCTGCGCGCCGCCGTCGTACAGCTGCACCTGATCCCCCACGCCAATTGCGATCAGGTTCAAGCTTGCGCTCCATGCCATCAACGGGCGACCTCTAGCGCCGCTGGGCGTCGTGCTGCTCAGCACAACGCTCAGGGCGATGAGCGCGCTAATCCATCTCATAGCCACCATCGATGTTCAAAGCCTGCCCCGTCAGGTAGTCCGACTCAGGCGCGCACAAAAAGGCGACCACATTGGCGACGTCTTGGCAGGTGGCGGGGCGGCGTAGCGGCACTTTTTCCTCAACGCGCTGCTGCAGCCAAGCGCCCTTCGGCAAGCCGCGCCGCTGTTGCCCTTCGATCAGGTCGATGTAGTCCCACATGGGCGTCTCGACCAAGCCCGGACAGACGGCGTTGACATTGATGTTGTAAGGCGCAAGGCGCAGAGCGGCGCTCTGCGTGATGCTGATGACGGCAGCTTTGGAGGCGGCGTATTGCGGCGCGTTGGCTCTGCCGCGCCTGCCCGTCACTGAGGACAGGTTGACGATCTTGCCGAAACTGTGTGGCGCACGTCCCAGCGCTTTGACCTCTGGCGGCACTTGGGCGATCATCTGAGCTGCTACGCTCTGCAAGGTGAAGAACAAGCCCTCGACGTTGGTGTGCATCAGCCAACGCCACTGCTCAGGCGTGATCGCCATCAAATCGACGCGCTCGTTGACCCCGGCGTTGTTGATCAGAATGTCGATGCGCCCGAAGTGAGCTGCGACGGCAGCGACCATGTCGCGCACTGCCGCGTGATCGCCCACATCTAGGGCGTAGACTTGTGCCTGCACGCCGAAGGCGCGCACGCGCTCGGCGGTGCGCTGAGCCGTTTCGGGGTTGATCTCGGCGATGACGATGTGAGCGCCCTGCTCGGCGAAGTGCAGGGCGATTGCCTCGCCGATGCCCTGCCCCGCTCCCGTGACGATGGCGACTTTATCCTCAAAACGTTTCATCGGTCTTCTGGGGGCTAAAACGGCGTGCGCTAGTCGTCTTCATCGTCGGATGCCTCGGCGCTCGATCCGAGCGCGTCATCTAAGCGCAACCACGTGCGCCCGACCTGAAAGAGCGTGTTCGGGGCGATCTCATAGCGCACTTCGGGTTCAAGTTTTTCGCGGCGCAGGCTGAGGAAAGTGTGGTTGCGGCTCTTCTTATCCACAAGGAAGAAGCGATCCGCGCTTGGCTGGTAGATCAGATGCACGTGCGTGCGCGAGACTTGCTGATCATGCTCAATGCTGACGTGCAAGCCCGGCGTGCGCCCGATCACGATGGTCAGATCGCTGCCGTCGGTCGGCACATCCCACGAGAGCGTTTTGCCGTCTAGCGGTCCGCTCATGAAAGTTATCGAAACAGTTTGACGCATAGACTTCAAGCCCGTCTTACGGTCTACCCTTGAGTTTGCGACGCGCTTCGCGGCGCTTCAGTTTAGCCTGCGGGTAGTTGTGCCGCAGGGCGAGCGCGCGATTCAGGGCGCGGATCGCCTCAGGGTAATCTCCCGCTTCGATCAGCTCAGCGCCGTAATTATACCAGAAGCGCGCATTTTGCGGCTGCAGTTCGGTAGCGCGTTCGAGCGCAGCTAGAGCTTCGGCGTGATTGCCGAGCGCCGCGTGAACGAGCCCCGTCCCCTCCCACGCGAGAGGCAACTGCGGATTGAGGTCGCGGGCTTGGGCATAAGCAGATAGCGCCTCCGCATAGTGGTGCAGATGGCGCAAAATCTCGCCGTGCTGCGCCCATAGCTGAGCGGCGAGCGATGCATTGGTCGGCGGGGCGGCTAAGCCCTCAGCGGAAACTTGCAGCGCTTCATCGTGCCTGCCCAGACGCTGCAACAGGCGCAGGACGTTCAGGCGATGCCACCAGACCTGTGGCGCGCCTTGTAAGGCTTGCTCATGCGCCTCCAGCGCCTCCGAGAGGCGCCCCAGACGCTCTAAGACGATCCCGCGCTGACTGTGCGCCCGAGCGTAGCTCGGATCGAGGGCGAGCGCCTGATCGCAAGCTTCTAGCGCCTCTGCGTAGCGCCCCATGCGGCGCAAGATAGTGGCGCGCAGCGCGTGCGCCTCTTGCGTTGAGGCGGCTTCGACCGAAGCCAACGCCTCCGTGAACTGTCCGTGCCGCGCCTGCAAAGCGGCGAGCTGCGTGCGATACCACAACCGAGCGGGATTCAGGCTGATGGCGCGCCGCCAAGCCGCGATTGCCTCGTCATCCCGCCCGAGCTGCTGCAAAGCCAGCGCGCGCTTCGCCCACAGCCACGCTTGATCGCCATGTTGCTGCAGGGCGCGCTCAAAGGCGCTGAGCGCCTGCGCCGGCTCGCCGTTGCGCAAGTGAGCGATCCCTAAGCGCGAGAGCGCGTTTAGATCGTCAGGGCGCTGTGCCAGCACCGCCTGCAAACAGACAATCGCCTCTGAGTAGCGCCCCAGAGCCAGCAGCGCGAGGCTTTTGCCCGCCAACGCTATCGCGTGCTGCGGATCGCGCGCCAAGACGTGATCGTAGGTGCTCAGCGCCTCTGAGGGACGGTTGTGGTGCAGGCTCAGCCGCCCTAAGCGCAGCCAGACTCCGTTATGTTCAGGGCGCAGGCGCTTGGCTTGCTCCAAGGCGGTCAGCGCCTCGGAGAGATTGCCGCTCGCTAGGTAGGCATCGGCGAGGCACAGCCATGCGGTTGGG
>CALKXH010000118.1 GCA_938005675.1 uncultured Anaerolineae bacterium | reverse complement strand
GCAACCTCGTCAAGCAGCTGCGCGAGCTGGGCTATCAAGGGCTGATCGTCGGCGGCAACGGCTTGAACACCGCCAACATCTTCCCCGTCTGCCAAGAGCTGTGCGACGGCATCCTGATCGCTCAAGCCTACAGCTACCAGTACGATAGCGAGATCAACAACGCCTTCCGCGAGGCGTACAAGGCGCAGCAGGATAAAGAGCCGCCGCAGTTCAGCGCTCAAGCTTTCACGGGCATTCAGGTCTTCGTGGAGGCGCTCTCGCGCTTGGACAAGCGCAAGCCGCTCAAGGAGATGGACTTGGCAACTCTGCGCGCTGAGCTGCGCGAAGAGATCATGAACGGCAAGTACGACACGCCGCTGGGTCCAATCTCCTTCGAGGAGACCAAGAAAGACGACGGCACGCCCGCGGGTGGCGAGATCGTCCAAGAGCAGTTCTACGTGGCGCAGATCAGGATGAATCCTGATGGCAAGACGGGGCGCTTCGTCTTCGTAGACTGAGGGACTCTGAGTAGCCTGCACTAGCTCTGGGAGAGAGACGGGCTTCATCGCCCGTCTCTTGGCTTAAGACCTGCAAAGTAAGTTTTTAATGAGACCACCAATGAAACTTGTTGATCAATCCTCGCAACAGTACCGCCGTCTGTGGTGGTTCGCCTCGCGCGGTTTTGCAGCTGTGCTGCTGGTCTTGCTGGTCACATCGATTCTGACGACGCCCGGCGGCTTGCAAAATCTCTTCAACGGACTGGCTATTGGCGGGGTGTACGCCATCTTCGCGCTAGGCTACACGCTGATCTTCTCGATCTTGCGCATCATCAACTTCGCGCACGGGGCGGTCTTCACGCTGGGCGCCTACTTCACCTACTTCCTGACTGGCTCGGCGGTCGGCTTCAACGGCTTGCTCGCCAATCAACAGCTCCCTTTCGGCTTGCCCTTTCCAATAGCCATGATCGGCGGCGGCATTCTGGCGGGCTTATGCGGTATTCTGATCGAGCGCGTGGCTTTCCGCCCGCTGCGCAACAAAGGCGCCGACCCACTCCTGACGCTCGTCTCTAGCTTGGGTGTGGCTGTGGCGATTGTCAACGTCATCCAGCTGCTGGTTGGCGCAGAGATTTACTCCTACCCGCGCAATCCCTTCGGCGAGCTGCCCGCCGCGCTCAATCTCGGCACGTTTGGCGGCTTATCGCAGCGCCCAGTCATCATCCGCACCATTCAGGTCATCATCTTCGCCGTCTCGATGGTGATCGTCGTCTTGCTGACTTACTTCATCAATGCCACCAAGACGGGCAAGGCGCTGCGCGCCGTGGCGGAAGATGCAACAACCTCCAGCTTGCTGGGCATCGATACCAATCGCCTGATCCTGATCACCTTTTTCCTCAGCGGCTTGATCGGCGGCATTGCTGGCACGCTGGTCGGCTTGAGCGTCAACGTCAGCGGACCCTACTTCGGCATCAACTTTGGCTTGAAGGGCTTAGCGGTGATCGTGCTGGGCGGCTTGGGCGATATTCCCGGCGCAGTGGTGGGCGGCTTGGTCATTGGCGTGGCGGAGGCGTTCGTCCCCTCAGCGCAAGTTGCCTACAAAGACGCGATCGCTTTCGCAGTGCTGTTCTTGGTGCTGCTGTTGCGTCCGCAGGGGCTGCTCGGACGCGCCGTCGTGCAGAAAGTCTAAAGGAGCGCAGCGATGGAAGGGTTTCTCAGCACTTACGGCGCTGCCATCGTACAGATGGCGCTGGCGGGCGTCTTGGCGCTCTCGCTGTACCTGCCGTTGATGGCGGGGCAGCTCTCGTTGGCGAGTCCGGGCTTTTACGCAGTGGGCGGCTATGTGGCGGCTCTGCTCTCGACTCAAGTCTTCACCGGCTACCCTAACGGCGCGTATCCCATCCCGCTGATCGCCCTGGAGATGGTCGTGGCGGGCGCGATCTCGGCGTTGTTCGCGCTGATCATCGGCATCCCGTCGCTGCGTTTGCGCGGCATCTACCTCGCCTTGGCAACCATCGCCTTTGTGGAGGTGCTGCGCGTCTTCGCTTTGAATCAGCCGTGGCTGGGCGGCGCGGTGGGCATTTACAACATCCCGCAGCCGTTCTTCAGCGCCACGCGCGTGGAGTACCTCGTCTTGGCATTGCCGCTTTTAGTCGGCGCGGCGCTCTTTGTGGCGCGCTTGGAGCGCTCGCGGATCGGGCGCGCCTTCGTGGCGCTGCGCGAAGACGAGCTGGCAGCCAGCGCCGTCGGCATCCGCCCGACTTACTACAAAGTGCTGGCGTTCACGCTGGGCGCGATCTTGGCGGGCATGGCGGGCGCGCTGAACGCCCACATCCTGAACACATGGAACGCGCGGCAAGGCACCTTCGACCTAGCTATCCTGATCCTCGCCTACGTGCTGGTGGGCGGCTCGCGCACCTTTCTGGGTCCGATCATCGGCGGGGCGTTTTTGGTCGCCTTGCCTGAGATTATCCTGCGCGAGGTGGCAGGCACGCCGGGCTTGAATCCCGCCATTGCCGCTTTCCTGCGCGACGGACGCCTGATCCTGTTCGGCGTGTTGATCGCGGTCAGCGTCTTTTTCTTCCCCTATGGCTTGATCACGCCCAATTTGTTCAAGCGGCGTCGCAAGCCGCCTGTTGCCCCGCTGGAGGCGACCAAAGCGACGCCCAAAGTCAGCCGAGGTGAGCTATGAGCGCTGAGACCGTCTTGGAAGTGCGCAACATAACGCGGCGCTTCGGCGGCTTGTACGCCGTCGATAATGTCTCGTTTGAGGTACAGCGCGGCGAGATTTTCGGTTTGATCGGACCGAACGGCGCCGGCAAGACCACCTTGTTCAACGTGATCACAGGCATGACTCCGCCCACGCACGGCGAGCTGTTCTATGAGGGCAAGAACATCACTAACAAACGCCCGCACGAGATTGCCAAACTCGGCGTGGGGCGCACCTTCCAGAACATTCGGCTCTTCGGCACGCTCACTGCGTTGGAGAACGTCATGATCGCCCGCCACATCCATACCAAGAGCAGTGTGATGGCGGGCGTGCTGGGCTTGCCGCCCGCTCCTCAAGAGGAACGCGCCGTGCGCCAGCGCGCCATGCAGCTGTTGGAGCTGGTCGGCTTGGCGGACGCAGCCGAGACGCAAGCCCGCAACTTCTCCTATGGCGATCAGCGCCGTTTGGAGATCGCCCGCGCGCTCGCCCTTGAGCCGAAGCTGCTGCTGCTGGACGAGCCAGCCGCCGGCATGAATCAAAATGAGAAAGGCGTGCTGAGCGGCTTCATCCGCAGCGTCCGCGAGCAATTCGATCTGACCATCGTGCTGATCGAGCATCATGTGCCGCTGGTGATGGGCTTGTGCGATCGCATCGCCGTGCTGAACTTCGGGCAATTGATCGCCTTGGGCGCGCCGGAAGCAGTTCAGAACGATCCCGCCGTGATCGAGGCATACTTGGGAGATTGAGCCATGGCGCTTCTAGAGATCGAGAACCTGAGCGTGAACTATGGCGGCATCCGAGCCTTGCAATCGGTCAGCCTGAGCGTCGAGCGCGGCGAGATCGTGACCTTGATCGGCGCTAACGGCGCGGGCAAAAGCACCACTCTGCGCGCTATCTCGCGCATCGTCAACGCGCGGCAGGGTCGAATCATCCTCGATGGCAAGGACGTCAGCCGCCTAGCGCCGCACGAGATCGTCAAGTTGGGCGTGGCGCATTGCCCAGAGGGGCGGCGCGTGCTGGCTCGCCAATCCGTCTACGATAACTTGATGCTGGGCGCTTACGTGCGCCGCGACGCAGCGGGCGTCAAGGCGGATATCGAGCTGCAGTTCAAGCGCTTCCCGCGCCTTGAGGAGCGCCGCAATCAGCTGGCGGGCACGCTCAGCGGCGGCGAGCAGCAGATGCTCGCCATCGCCCGCGCCCTGATGAGCCGTCCGCGCTTGCTGCTGCTGGATGAGCCGAGCTTGGGCTTGGCGCCGCTGATCGTGCGCGAAATTTTCAGGATCATCGGCGAGCTGCACAACGAGGGCGTCACCATTTTGCTGGTGGAGCAGAATGCCAGCCTCGCCTTGCAGCACGCCAATCGCGGCTACGTGCTAGAGGCGGGCGAGCTCACCATCAGAGGTAACGCAGCCGATCTCCTCAAAGACGAGCGCGTGCGCCAAGCTTATCTGGGCTAATTCGTCACGATGCGCAGCCGATTCAGAGCCAAAAAGTCGCCCAGCAGCTCGCCGTCGCGCTGAATCGGCAGGCGCGCCCCGCTGATCGGATCAAACAAGCCGACTCGCAGCTCGTACTCGCCCGCTGGGACGTCTTCAGGCACAGATACGCGCCACTCGTCCTTGACGATCTCGCCGGTCTGCCATAGCGGAGTGGGGTAGGGCTGCGAGAAATGTTCGCCGGGCACGCCGTGCCAGACCTGCCACGCGCCCGAGACGGGCTGCCCGCCGAAGATCATCACCGCGCGCTGATTCGCCTCATCCCACAGATGGATGAAGACGCTGTACTCCTTATCGGCGGGCTTGAGCGCCTCCCACCACAGGATCATGTGAATGGGCTGCCCCGCCCCGAAAGTCAAGTTGTTCAAGTCCCAGCCGTGCAGGTAGGCGAAATCGCCGATTTGCACGCCGATCTTTCCGTTCGGATCGGGCTTTTGGAAGCGCTTGAGATTGTTCACCTCGTAGGCAGAGAAGCGGAAAATGCCGTCATCAGTGGTGAAGGCGCGCCACAGCACCTCCATGCGCGTGCGCGAGTGGATGATCTGGTTGTAGAACGTCCCGCGCACGCTATAGAGAAAGTGGCTGACGCTGCTATCGATGTAATAGTCCACATCGGCGATCTCGTCAAGGCGCGTGGGAAACCAATCGCCGCGAATATCGTCCTGCGGGAAGAAAAAGTTCAGGCGCAGCTCGCCCGGCGCCACGACCTTGAGCGCTCTGCCCAGCGCGGCGCGACGCTCGCGCAGAAAGCCGACCAGCTCCATCAGGGCAGGGTTGCCCTCGGCGATTTTGGCGTCGTCATCGGGCAGCGAGCCTGCTAGGGCGTACGGCAAGGCGGAGAGCACGCTCAGCCAGCCGACCGCGGCAAGGCTGAAGATCACGATCAGCGCCGCCGCCCTCTGCACGGCGCGGCTGACGGAACGCCGCGCTACGCAGCGCAGCAGCCAGTCGATTTGTGCCGCCAGCAGCCAGCAGAAAAACGGCACAATCGGGAAGCTCAGCCGAAAGTGATACGAATATGACCAGAACCACGTCACGCCGTACGGCAGGATGAAGGCAGCGATCAGCGCGAAGATTCCGCGCGCCGCAGGACTGAGCGCCCGCCATCTTGGCAGCAGACTCCACGCCAAGAGCGCCGCGCCCAGCGCCAAGAGCGCGTACTCAAAGACGCCCAAGCGCGTCGGGCGGATGCTGGTGGCGATCTGCCCGACCGCCATGTGCTGTAACTCAGCCAGAGTCGGCAGCCTGCCGCCGAAAGCGGAGGGCAGCGCCGCGAGCCACAGCACGGCGCAGCCCAACACAGCCGCGCGCAGCCGTCCCGCCGCAAAGGGGACGGCTAAGAGCGCGATCAGCAGCAGCCAGCCCAGCTCTTGTCCGCTGCGCTGAGCCGCAGCCTGCCAGTACCCCTCTGGCAAGACTAACATCGGATGTCCGTAGAGCACATTGCGGATGTACCACATGCCGCCGAGCGGAAAGGCGACGATCAAGCTCAGCAGGGCAAGGCACGCCGTCCGATTCTGCCACAGATCGCGCCACACTACGCGGCGTCCCGCCATAACTTGACCGATCAGCGCCGCCGCGCCGATCAAGAGCAGACTCTGAATCAGCGCGCCCGCCGTCGGCTTCGTCCAGAGCGCGCCCGCTAAGAGCAGTCCGCTGATCACAGCGTAGCGCACTTCGCGCTCCCGCCAAGCGAGGATGAAAAACGCCGCCGTCCCTGCGAAATAACCCGTGACCGTCACTTCAAGGTCGCCAAACTGACTCCACACAGCGTGATGCGGGTAGAGCGTCCAGAGCGCCGCCGCGATCAGCCCTGCCCGCCGCGAGATCAGCCGCGCTGCGCCGAAGTAAGTCAGCAGGATGCTGTTCAGGGCGAAATACGGCAAGATCGTCCGCGCCGCGTGATCGTCGATGCCGCCCCATAGCAGCTGTCCGTAGGTGTAGGCGAGCGGCACATGCTGCGGATAGTAACCGATGCGCGCAGGGATGTTCCCCTCCAGCAGGAACAGCCGCGCATTATAGCCATAGACCCACAGGGCGTCGTAAGTGGTGAAAGGCCAATAGGCGGTATTCCAGAAGCGCAGCGCCACGCCAACGCCGATGGCGACGATCAGGGCGACTTCGATCAGGCTCAATGAGGCGGGGCGAGGCGGCTCAGGCGCGGGCAATTGAGCACGGCGCAGAGCAAAGGGTACGCCCAATGCGCATAACGTCGCCGTGCCGATCAAGACGTTCGCTGCACTGAAGCGCCCAAACGTCCCGATCAGGAACATGACGGTCGTGCTGAGGATCGGGCTGAGCGCTAAACTGAGCGCGCTCACCAGCAGACGGTTATGCCAATCGGCGCGCGGCAAGACGATCAGGGCATAAGGCAATCCGACGCCGAAGAAGAACCACAGCAAAGCGGGGGCGAGAGCGAAGGTCGGGAGCAGCCAATCGGGCATTCTGGGCGTTCCTCAGCTGAACGTATAAAAGACGTAGGCATTTGTTTGCAGGATTTTTATAACTTGCAGCGCTGAATTTATGACAAGCGTTGTACAATAGCATATGAGCCGCTAAAATCAAAGGAGAAATTTCCATGAAGCGCTCCGCATGGGCGAATCTTGCTCTCGCGCTGTTTTCTCTCTTATCTCCGTTGCGCGTATGCTTGCGCGGCGAGGGACAGTTGCTATTCGGCAGCGTGCAGGGACGTCCACGTCGGTTCAGTGCGGCTGTGCTAGCGCCTAACACAGGTCGCCGCGCTTTCCAATGCGCGTGGCTGAGCGAACCCGGCACCTTGGCTTTGGTGGTGCGCCGCTGATCTGAAAGGCTA
>CALKXH010000117.1 GCA_938005675.1 uncultured Anaerolineae bacterium | reverse complement strand
CGCGAGCGGTACAGGGCGCTGCCGTGCTTGAGGGGGTGCCTATCCACTACGTCACACCCGATCAGCTTCACTGGTATGCTTTCAAGACCCCGTTGATCGGCAAGCATTTAGCGCAGCCCTTGCGCGAGCTGATGAATAGTTTCCGTCTAGGGCGGGCTGTGCTGCGCTTACATCGTCGGGAACACTTCGATGTGGTCGAGGCAACCGAGACAGGCAGCCTTGTTCTCGCTTTTCAACGAGTTGTGCCACTGCTCATCCGCTTGCATGGCGAGGAGTACACTTTCGCCATCCACACGCCGCATTCACCGCGCAGCTTTGCGCTGCGCCTGACGCGCACCCTGCAGCGAGTCGCTCTGCGGCGTGCCAAACGCCTCGTCGCGCCTTGTGCAGCACATGCGCAAACTATCGCTGAGGAGTTGAGGTGTTCGGTTGAGACAATCTCAGTTGTGCCGCACGGCTTACCTATGCCGATTGCCACACAAACACGGCTTCCTCAGCTGCCGTTGGTGCTTTTCGTCGGACGCTTATCAGCCATCAAAGGTGCTTACGACGCTTTAAGCGCTTTTGCTAAAGCACGACAAGCTATCCCACACGCGCAGCTCGTCCTGATCGGCGACCCGCATCCGACCGCGCCACAGGCAGCCATTGAGGCGTGGATTGCACAGCTTGGCATCAGCGAGTCTGTGCAGCAACTTGGCAGTTTATCGCGTCAGGCGCTGAGCGGATGGTATGCACAGGCACGGCTGCTGCTCATGCCATCTTATTACGAGTCGTTTGGCTTGGTGGCGTTGGAGGCGATGGCGCACGGTCTGCCCGTTATCGGTTATGCCAGCGGCGGATTACCAGAGTTGATCGGTCAAGGCGGCATGCTCGCCCCCCGATCTGACACAGACGCACTCGCGGAGGCGCTCGTGCGCGCTCTGAGCGATGACCAGGTATGGCGAACCTTGAGCGCGCGCGCGCTAGAACGGGCGGCGAGTTACCCCGTGAGCGCTCAGGTTGAGCAGTCTTTGGCAATCTACGGGAGGATCGCTGCATAAATGCACATCTGCTACACAGCCATTGACTTTCACAGCGCAGGCGATGGGGGGGGAATTGCCTCGTACGTCTATGCGCTCAGTCAAGCGCTTTTGGCGCGGGGCTGGCAGGTCAGCGTGATTGCTAAAGGCAAACAGCGGGCGCACAGCCTGCTCGACGGCATACAGGTTTTCCACACGCCTTTCGGCAACTTGTCGTGGTACTTGTATCGGCTTGGCTTATTCCGCAAGACGCTCTTTCACGTCATCCGTGAGCTGGAATGGTCGCGTAGCATTCGGCGCGCCGTCGAACGCCTGCCCAGCGCTCCCGACCTGATCGAAGGCTGCGAGACGGGCAACTTATTTTTGCGCCCGCTGGGCATTCCTTTCATCGTGCGGTTGCACGGCGAGTCGTTTGTGTTCAGGAAGCACACCGGTCAGCCTATTCATCTCGATTTGCGCTTAGCACGGCGCTTGGAGTTTCGCTTCTTGCGGCAAGCAGATGCTGTCACCTCGCCAAGTGCCGCGCAAGGACGGGAACTTGCCGCCGATCTGGGCTGGCAACCTGAGCGCATCCGCGTGATACCCAATCCTGTGGCGGCGCACTTCGTGCAACAAGATGTGGCATCTGCTACCGCTAATAGCGGATCAGAACCGTTCAATGTGCTGTACGTCGGGCGGCTTGAGCCGCGAAAAGGCATCACGGTTTTGCTGGAGGCAGTGCCTCACATTCTGCGCCAACTACCGCAAGTCCGCTTCACCATTGCCGGACGTCAACACAACACGCTGCCGTCTGATCAGCTGAACGCCTACATCGCTGCAACGGGCAGCACGGCGCATATCGCCTTGATCGGACATGTGGCTTGGCGCGAGATGACCGCCCAGTACGCACGTGCGGCGCTCTTTGTGCAGCCTTCTTTCTACGAGACCTTCGGCATTGCCTGTTTGGAGGCGATGTGCTTCGGTTTACCCGTCGTGGCGACGCAAGTCGGCGGCTTGCCCGAAGTGGTCGAAGACGGCGTGACGGGCATTCTTGTGCCGCCGAACGATCCGCAGGCGCTGGCAGAGGCTGTGCTGAGCCTGTTACGCGATCCTGAGCGCCGACGACAAATGGGCAGGCGCGGACGCGAGAAGGTTCTTGCTCAGTTCACGCCTGAGCGCGTGGCAGACCTGAGCGAGGCGCTCTACTGGGAGGTGTTACACAAGCCATGAAGTTGCTTTTGCTCAGCACCTCTTACCCGCCCGTGCTAGGCGGCTTGCAGACCGTCGCGCAGCAAGTGGCGCAACACATGCATCAACACGGACACGCTGTGCAAGTGCTGACCATGCGCTATCCGCGCCACTTGCCGCCCTATGAACTGTGCGATGGCATACCCATCGCTCGCTGGCTGATGCTCCGCCCCAACCTGCCCGACCTAGAGCGCGGCAGGCTTGCTGTATGGCTCGCCAGCTGTCTATATTATGGGCTGACTCTGCGCCGCTTGGCGCATTTGATGGAGACTTTTCAGCCCCAGACGGTCAATTTTCACTTCCCTACCCACCTGACACATTTCGTGCTGTGGCTGCGCCGACGCTACACTTTTCGTTTAGTCGTCTCGTTACACGGTCACGATGTGCTGGGCGACTCAGCGCGCACTGCTTATGAACGGCGTCAATTTCGCCAACTTTTAGAGCAAGCGGATGCCGTTACAGCTTGCTCTGCCGATTTGCTCAAGCGTGCTATCGCCTGTGTGCCGAGCATTGCAGCGCGCGCGGCTGTCCATTACAACGGCGTTGACCTGACGCGCTTTGCCGATGCAACGTCTTTTGAGCATCCACGCCCATATGCTTTATATGTCGGTCGCCTAGATATCAATAAAGGTTTAGATTTGCTGATCGAGGCGTTTGCCCAAGCAGCAGAGCGCGCTCCTGAGCTGGATTTGTTGCTGGCAGGCGAAGGCGCATTGCGTTCAACGCTTACCGAGCGTCTGGCTGTGCTTGGCTTATCAGATCGCGTCCATCTGTTAGGGCAAATTGCACCGCAAGGCATTCCGAGACTGCTCAACGGGGCGCAATTCGTCGTTCTGCCCAGTCGCCAAGAGACGTTCGGCATCGCTGCTATTGAAGCAATGGCAGCGGGTAAGGCGGTCTTGGCGACGCGAGTCGGCGGTTTGCCTGAGGTGTTGCCCGTGCCGCCCAACCAGCTGGTTGAACCTGAAGTTGAGTCCCTGCGTCAAGCGCTCTGTCTCTGGCTGGGCGATCTTGAAGCAGTGCGACAGGCAGGCGAGCTGAATCGCATCCATGCACGGCGCTTTGACCTCAAGTACACCCTGCAGCAGTACGAAAAAACGCTACTCGGAGAGTTGCAATGAGGCAGCCGCGTATTCTGTTTGTCCATAACGCTCTGCAGTCCTTTGTGGCAGTTGATCGCGACTTACTGGGCGAGCGCTACGCCGTCCGAGAGTGGTTCGTACGCAGTCGCCTGATCAATCTGGCAGCCACGTGGCGCGCTGTGTGGCGTGCCGATCTGATCTTCGGCTGGTTCGCTAGCTGGCATACGTTCTTTCCCGTCTTGTTTGCGCGGCTGCTCGGCAAGCCCGCGATTGTGGTAGTGGGCGGCTACGATACGGCTAACGTCCCTCAGTTGGGCTATGGATCGCAGCGCTCAGCGCTCAAGCGCGTTGCGATCCGTTTGATTGGGCAGAACGCCACGCGCTTGCTGGCATTTTCCCAGAGCGCCCGACGCGAGGCGCTTCAGGCACAGCTTGCCGCGCCAGAAAAAATTGAGTGTGTCTATCTAGGTGTGCCAGACGGCAAGCCGCCCACCGCAAAGCGTAATCCGTCGCTTGTGATCACAGTTGGCGGCGTGGGGCGCACAAACTTGTTGCGTAAAGGCTTGCTGCCGTTCGTACAGGCGGCTGCTCACCTGCCCAACCTGCAATTTACGTTAGTGGGCAAGTGGTTCGACGATAGCATCCAGATGTTGCGTGCCGCCGCCAGCCCTAACGTCACCTTCACAGGCTATCTGAGCGCTGAAGCGCTGCAAAGTCTTTACGAGCAAGCGAGCGTGTACGTGCAAGCCAGCCTACATGAGGGTTTCGGCATGAGCGTGGCAGAGGCGATGCTGATGGGCTGCATCCCCGTCGTGACGCCAGTCTGCTCGCTGCCAGAGATCGTGGGCGATTGCGGAGTCTATGCAGCTGATAATTCGCCACAAGCTATCGCACAAGCCATCGAGAAGGCGCTCAGCGCCGACGAGTCGCTGCGCGTACGCGCACGTGCGCACATTTTAGAGCATTTCTCAGTGGCGAAGCGACGTGAGGCGCTCCATCGAGTGGTGGAAAATTGTCTCGCCCAGCGCGGAATGCCCTTGCCATAGCGCTTGGATCAGTGTAGACTTGAGCCGTTTCCGATGCCGAACAAGGCAGCTTTCCGCCCCGTTGGGGGCTACTCCGAGGAAAGGGTCATACCTGTTTCAAAATGCGTCACTATGAGTTGACCTACATCGTTGCGTCCGACGTGGACGAAGAAGCCTTCCGTAACGTCCTCACGCAAGTGCAGCAGTGGGTTGAAGAACTGCAAGGCAAAGTCACTGAGACCTATCAATGGGGCAGGCGCAAACTCGCCTACCAGATCGGCGAGTACACTGAAGGGCACTACGTGACCCATCAGCTGGAGATGCCTCCGCAGACCACCAGCGCCCTAGAGCGCAATTTGCGCCTGTACGCCCCGATCATCCGCCACTTGTTAGTGCGCGCTGATGAGTGATGCCGCCTAGCCTGTCGTAGAATGCCGCCTGCTGCGCCAAGTCGAGAGTTGGTAAGCGAGTTTAACTGTAGTTCGTAAAGAGGAGGAGCGTATGGCTCGCGGCTTGAACAAAGTCATGATTATCGGTAGTTTGGGGCGCGATCCCGAGATGCGCTACACGCCCAGCGGGCGACCAGTCACCAGCTTCAGCGTGGTGACCAGCCGCACCTGGACGAATAGCGAAGGAGAGCGCCGCGAGGAGCACGAATGGTTCAATGTAGTGGCGTGGGGCATGTTGGCAGAAATCTGCAAGTCGCACCTGCGCAAGGATCAGCAAGTCTACATTGAAGGGCGGCTACAGACGCGCGGCTGGGAAGATGAAGAGGGCAAACGGCACTACCGCACTGAGGTCGTTGCCAATGAGATGATCGTGCTGGGCGACCGCCGCAGCGCGCCCGTCGATTTTTCGCAGGATGAGACCGAACACGATGATGAAGACTACGCCTTCTAAAGCGTAGCACACGCGAAATTGAGGAGATACCTATGAGCGATCAAGATACGCTGCACAGCGAAGGGGCGGAAGAATCGAGCGCCGGCGCGCCTGAGCCGCGCAGCCGCGGCGGGATGCGCCGCCGTGCTTTCAATCTGCGCCTTCAGCACAGCTCAGTCGAGCTGTACAAGGATGTCGAGCTGCTGCGCCGCTACCTCTCGGATCGGGGTAAGATTCGCCCGCGCCGCCAGACGGGCTTGTGCGCCCGCGATCAGCGCCGCCTTGCGACCGCCGTCAAGCGCGCGCGCCACCTCGCTTTGCTGCCCTTCGTCGGCGAGATGCAGCGCGACTGAGTAGAAAAGAGCACCTGTGCATGTCCAAAAGCAAAAGCAAACCAACGCCTGTACCAGTCTCGCCTAAGAGGAAGCAAGCGCGCCCGCCCCGTTCGGTGCGGCAGCGCGCCGTTGACCGTATCGTCGTGATCGCCTCGATAGCGCTAGGCGTGGTGATCGTAGCCATTTTGGGCATTGCGCTGTTCATCGAAGGCGTGATCGTCCCCACACAGCCGGTCGCCAGCGTCGGCGGCGAGAGCATCTCGGTCGCCAGTTTCCAAGAGCGCGTGCGCTACGAGCGCTGGCGCACCGGTCTTGAGCTGATCCCAGTGGCACAGAGTCAGTTCGCCCGCGAGTTTCTGACCAACTCGCAGTTCGGTCCGTACGCCGATATGTACCGCGATCTGCAGATTCCCACTCAAATGGGGCGCAAAGTGCTGGATCGGATGATCGAGGCGCTGATCATTCAGCAATACGCGCGCGAGAACGGCATCAGCCTCAGCCCTGAGGAGATCGAGAAGCAGCGCTTCACGTTCTACGGCTTCGATCCCGATCCCAGCACCGCCACGCCGACTCTCACGCCCACCCTGACCTTGACGCCCTTCGTCTCGCCCACGCCAACCAACACGCCGATCCCGACCGCCGAGCCGACCATCACTGCCACGCCCTCGCTCACGCCCTTGCCCACAGGCATCCCAACCGCCACGCCGAATGCCACCGAGCGCGCCAAGACCTTCGAGGAAGATCGGACCAACTTCACCAACGCGGCGCGCCGCAACGTCGGCGTGGATGAAGCGTTCTTGAATCGCCTATTCGCTGAGGCAGCCCTGCGCGAAAAGGTGATCGTGGCGGTGGCGGGCGAGCCGCCCAAAGAACAGCTACAGGTCAAGGCGCGCCACATCCTGCTCAAGACTCAAGCTGAGGCGGAGGAGGTGCTGCGCGCCTTGCAGAATGGCGAGTCCTTCGCAGCGTTGGCGGCGGCGCTCAGCCAAGACCCCGGCAGCGCAGCGCAAGGCGGCGAGCTGGATTGGGCAGGGCGCGGTGTGTACGTGCCACAATTCGAAGAGGCGGTCTTCAACGCCCCCATCGGCGCGGTCGTCGGACCAATTGACACCTCCAGCAACGGACCGAACTTCGGCTTCCACATCATTCAGGTGCAAGGGCGCGAGATGCGTCCGCTGACTGAAGAGCAAGGTCGTCAAGCCCAGCAGCGCGCCTTCTCGCAGTGGCTGAGCGAACAGCGCACAGCGCGCGGCGCACAGACCTTCCCGCTGTGGATCGACGTCGTGCCGACCTCGCCCACGCTGGCTGAACTCGGCTTGCCGGAGCGCATCCAATAGCGCACAGACACTTTGAAGAGCAACTCGAAAGGCGTATCCTGCTGGGTGCGCCTTTTTGCTCAGCCCGCTTTGGAGTGTAGCGGGAACTCAATGAGGGCGAGCGCGCCGCCCTCAGGCAGATTTTGGAGCTGAATGCTGCCGCCGTGCAGCGAGACGACCATCCGCGTGATGAACAAGCCCAAACCTAAGCCGCGCGTGAAGCCCTCGCGCAGCTTGGTGGTCGTATTGGGCAGGAAGGCGTTCTCCAGCACCTCATGCGACACGCCTTGCCCATCATCGGCGATCTTGAGCAAAACGCGCCCGTAGCCTTCCACCAAGCTAACTTGCACGCGCTGCCGCGCCGCCTCGACGGCGTTATCCAGCAGATTCAGCACCGCGCGCTTGAGCTGCGGCTCCGCGCCGCGCACCCAGATAGGCTCTTCGCCGCTCTCATAGCTGATCTCGACGCGAGCCGCGCTCGGACGGCTGCGCACTACATCGATGGCGGCGATCACCACCTCGTGCAGGTCGACTTCAGCGTTGAGGCTCTCCGTCTGCGGATAATCGCGAAAGCGCGCGATCAAAGCGCTCAGATCGTTGGCGCTGGCTTGCAAATCCTCTAGGTGTTCGCGCATCGCTTCGGGCAGATCGCGGCTTTGGCGCAGCACTTCGAGGTTCAACACAATGGCGGAGACGATATTGCCCAGCTCGTGACGCAAGCCCGCGATCAAGCTGCTGAGCATCTCACGGTCGGCCGAGCTGTTGATGGTTTGCAAGCGGCGCTCAACTTGGGCGAGGTGGGCGAAATCTTGCCCAAGCGCCTTGTGCAAGCGCACTTCCTCGATGCGTTGCATTCCGCGCTCCAGCACTTGGGCGATCTCCTCGCTGCGAAAAGGCTTGGTGATGTAAGCAAAAGCGCCGCTGTTGATCGCCTCTAGGCTGCTGCTGAGCGTGGCGCGCGCGCTGATCATCGCCACGGGCAGCTCCGGCGTGCGCTCACGCACGGCCTTCAACAGATCGATGCCCGACATGCCCGGCATCCACACATCGGTGATGACTATATCGACTGGCACGGCTGCCTCGCCGTAGAGGAGCGCTAGCGCCTCGCGCGCGTTAGATGCCTCCAGAGGCGTGTAGCCCAGCCGCTCGACGTGCTTGCCCAAAATGAGCCGCGCGTGGATGTCGTCATCTACAATCAAAACTGTTGGCATAACTCGCTTCGCCCCGCTTGAAGGTGCAGGAGACTCAGATTGGTCGGGAAGGGCAGTTCGGGCGTGCATGATCTCAACCGTGATGGCGTATAATGTACTACATGCTGATTGTATGCGCGCTCGATTGGGCTGTTCATAACAATCCTAAAACCGTTTCGTTCAGCTTTGTGAGAAGTCGCCTCGATGAGCATCTTTCGCCGTTTAGTTTACGCCTTTTGCCTGAGCAGCGCCCTCGCCGCGTGCGATCTCGCCCCGCAAGCGCCCCTGCCGACCCTCGCCGCCCTGCCCGCCGTAACCTCCGAGCCGACTGCCACGCCCAGCCCCCTCCCGCCAACGCGCACGCCCTTGCCGCCCACTTGGACGCCCAGCGTGCCCGCCACGCCGACGGCGCGCCCTGCCTCGCTCAGCTCAGCCGAGGCAATCCGCGTGGCGGCGAACATCGCCAAAGTCGAGAGCCGCCGCCGCGTCAACTTCAGCCTGTGGCTCACCCCGCAGACTGAGCTGGTGCAGAGCGTCACGCTGCGCTACACCTTCCCTTCCAACGGCGCAACTGAAGAGCGACGCCTCCCCTTGCCGCCTCAAACGCTCGGCGAGACGCTCAAAAGTCCGATCTCGCACAGCCTTTCAATCAGCCAAATGCCGCCGCACGAGGATCGGATCGTCTACGAATGGCTGATCGAAGGGCAAGATGGCGCTCTGCTGCGCACTGAGCCTCAAACCTTCAAAATCACGGAGGCGATCACTGAAGAGCGCCGCGACGACTTGCCGATCCTCCCCGCACAAGCGACTTTCGTGAGCAATTTCCCCGACTACGCCCTCCTGAGCGTGCGCCTGACGCCTGAGTCGCCCATCCGTCAGGCGCGCGTCTACTACACGCAGAACACGGGCTTGGTCTTGTTCTCGTTCCCGCTGCGCGTGCCGCAGAAGCGCGCGGGCGAGAGCATTGAGATCAGCTTCACCTTCAACGATCAGTTGGCGCTGCAAATCCCGTGGCAGAAGATCGAGTGGTGGTTCGTGCTGACCGACCAAAACGGCAAGCAATGGCGCACGCAGCCGCAATTCAACGAATACAGCGATGGGCGCTTCCACGATTGGCAGCGCACTGAGGCGCGTCGCGCCGTCATCTTCACCTACGAGCGCAGCGCCGCCGAGATCGCCTTCATCGTGCGCGGCGTCGATCATGCCATCGAGCGTCTAGAGCGCTCCTTCGGTTACCGCCTGCTCTACAAGCCGCACATCGTCATCTACAATCAGCCGCGCCACTTTCAGGCGTGGGCGCCGCCCCAGATCGCAGATCGGTTCATCGGGCTGGTGAGCGGCGTGTGGGGCGGCGCGGTCGTCACTGTTCACCGCTCGCTGGAGTACACCGTCTACGCCGTGATCCAACACGAACTGACTCACCTGTTCCAGTTTCAGTCCATGCGCGACGACGACGTCCCGCTCTGGTGGCTGGAGGGGACTGCCAGCTACTTCGAGGAGCGCAACGATCAGGATAACTTGAGACGGACGCGAGATTTCGTGCGCCGCTTCGGGATGCCCGACCTGACGCGCACCAATCGCCACCTCTCCGACGACGATCCGAGCGTCACGTACTTCGTCGGCGCCGCCCTAATCGATTACATCGTCAAGACCTACGGCATCGAGGCGTTCCAGCGCGTTCACATCGGCACGGCGCGCCACATGCCCTTCGATCAGGCGCTGCAAGCCGCCATCGGCAAGACTCGCCGCCAACTCAGCCAAGACTTCCAGCGCTGGCTGCTGGGCTAGGCTAGGCGATGACGCGCTGCTGGTGGCACATATCCAAAAAGTAGGTGTGCAGCCGCCTATCCGACGTCAATTCGGGATGGAAGGCGGTCGCCAAGAGGTGACCCTGCTGCGCCGCCACGATTTGCCCGTCGGGCAGGCGCGCCAGCACGCGCACATCCGCGCCCACCGACTCGATGATCGGCGCGCGGATGAAGACAGCTCGTAGGGGCGTCTCGAAGCCTTCGACCGTCAAGTCGGTGCTGAAGCTATCGATCTGCCGCCCAAAGGCGTTGCGCGTGACGGTGATATCCATCACGGCGAGGTGCGCCGCCTCGCCCGTGATGCGCTTGGCGAGCAGAATCGCCCCGGCGCACGTCCCCCAAGTCGGTTTATGCGCTACGAACTGGCGCAGCGGCTCGAAGAGTCCGCTGGCGCGCGCCACGCGGCTGATGGTGGTGCTCTCGCCGCCGGGGATGATCAAGCCGTGCAGATCAGCCAGCTGCTCGGCTTTGCGCACCTCAAGCGGCTGCGCGCCGATCTCTCGCAGCACGGCGGCATGTTCGGCGAAGTCGCCTTGCAACGCCAAAACGCCGATCTTGAGCATGAGGACGTCTCCTATGTGCTGAGTCTCAATCGAAGGCGAGGATGTACAGGCGTTTCGGTCCGTGGACGCCTAAGATGATCTGCATCTCAATGTCGCCCGTGCGACTCGGACCGGTGATGAAGACCACGCTGCGCGAGCGCGCTAGAGTCGGCGCGCCGTGCGCCAGCAGCCAGTCCTCAAGGCGCGCGAACAGCCGTTGGCGGGGCAAGAGCGCGATATGAACGGGCGGCAAGAGCGAGGGCAAGCGACTCTGCCCCGCGTCGGTGGCTAGGATGAGCGTCCCTGTGGTAGCGCAGGCGGCGTCGACGCCGCTGATGCCGATAGGCACGCCGTCCCACGCCTGATATGCCTCGTGGCGCGCCGCGCCGCTCAAACGCGGCACAATCGGCTGCACGCCCGCCGACTCAAGCGCCTCCGAGACGCCCTGCAGCGGCAAATTCTGCCAGAGCAAGGCGCTGTTCGCCTTCTCGGCGCGCAGGATGCCGAGCAAGGCGTCGAGGGCGCTCTCAGGCTCGGCAGCGCGCTGAAAGATCACGTTCAGGCGCTCCACCTCCGCGCGGAAACGCGCCAAGAGCGCCTCAGAGTCGTGCGCTTCAGCCTCGCTCAGCCGCGTGACGGGCAGAGGCTGCTCAGGCGCGCTCAAGTCTTCGGAGAAATTGGGCTGGCTTTGACGCAGCCGCGCGAGGATGGCGGCGCGCGCTGTGCGCGTCTCTAGACTCATACGCTCAGCTCTCCTTTTGGCGCTCGCGCCACAGTTGGCGGAACGATTTGGCAGCGAAGGGCGGAAAATCGCGCCGCGCCGTCCAGTTGCCCAGCAGCGGGAGGGGGAGGCGCTCGATCTGCCCGCGATTCCCTGTCAAGGCGCGCGTGGCGAGGCGCGCCGCCGCGCCGCCCAGCTCGTAAAGCAACGGCGAGGACATCGTCCGTGCCCAACCCGCAATGCCGACGCCCAAAGCCGGCGGCGCCTCGCCCGCCTCGACCAAGTCGGCGCGCAGCCTCAGGAGCATATCGGGGATGTTGATCTGCACGGGACAGGCTGACTGACAAGCGCCGCACAAACTGCTGGCGTGTGGCAACGGCGCAGCATTGCCGACGCCTTTGAGCAGCGGCGTGATGACCGCGCCAATCGGACCAGAATAGACCCAGCCGTAGGCGTGTCCGCCGACGTTTTGATAGACGGGGCAGGCGTTCAGGCAGGCGCCGCAACGGATGCAAGCCAGCGCCTCGGCGCAGTCGCTCTCGCGGATGCGGCTGCGCCCGTTATCGAGCAGGATCACGTACATATGCGTCGGTCCGTCGGGATCGTCGGGCGCGGCAGGTCCGCCCATCAGATGGACGTACGAACTCAGGCGTTGCCCGGTGGCGCTGCGCGCCAGCAGCTGCACCAGCGTAGCGAAGTCCGCCACGCTCTCGATGACTTTCTCGATGCCGGCGATGACCACATGCACAGGCGGCAGACTGCTGCACATGCGCCCGTTGCCTTCGTTGGTCACAATGGCGACCGTGCCCGTCTCGGCGATCAGGAAATTGGCGCCAGTGATGCCCATCTGAGCGCTCAGGAATGCCTCGCGCAGCTTTTGGCGGGCGAAGGCGGTCAGGACTTCGGGATCGTCGCTGGGCGTCATGCCGAGTTTCTCGGCGAAGAGGTCGCGCACCTGTTCGCGGGTCTTGTGGACGATGGGCATGACGATGTGGCTGGGCGCATCGCCATCCAGCTGGACGATGTACTCGCCCAGATCGGTCTCCACCACGCTCAGACCCGCCGACTCAAGGGCGTGATTGAGGTCGATCTCTTCGGTCGCCATGCTCTTGCTCTTGACGATGCGCTGCACGGCGTGGCGGCGGGCGATCTCGATCACGAGGCGGTTGCACGCCTCGGCGTCCTCCGCCCACAGCACGGTCGCGCCGCGCTGAGCGATGTTCGCCTCGAAGCGCTCTAACAAATCGGGCAGGTGGCGCAGGGCGCGCAGCTTGGCGGCGCGCGCCTGC
>CALKXH010000116.1 GCA_938005675.1 uncultured Anaerolineae bacterium | reverse complement strand
GTCGCCGATCACGCACAGCTCGGTTTTCTTGCTCGCCTGCTTCAGCGTCCCGCGCAGCTGGCAGGTCACGAGGTCGCTATCCGTCCGCACCCAATAAAAGCCGCTCTGCGTCTTGACGACGAGTCCTGCTTCTTCGCGTTTCTCCATACACCTCCTAAGTAGTTTGATGCACTACGGCGCATACTAGCATGACTCGCACGGGCTGGCAAGCGTTTTCCGTCGGCGTAATCTACTTGTAGCGAGAGTTGAGAAAGGCGAAAATGGCAGAAGCGGCGCGCGTCACTCAAGTGGCGAGGTAATCGGGCGCTAGGAAGTGTAAAATAGGGCGGGGATCACATCCCCGCCCCTACCTGCGATGTTCAGCTCTGAGTGACGGTGGTCTTGGCGCGCACCGTGATTTGCTTGGGCTTGGCGGCTTCCGCCTTCGGCAGGGTCAGGGTCAGCACGCCGTTCTCGAAGCTCGCCTCGATCTTATCGCTATCCACAGGCGTGTTGATGGTCAGGACGCGCTCGAACTTGCCGACCATGCGCTCGCGCAGCAGGTAGTTCTTGCCTTCGGCATGGTTCTTGTACTCGCCGCGGATGGTCAGCGTATCGCCCTCGAAGGTGATATGGATATCCTCAGGCAGCAAGCCCGGCACATCCGCCATCAGCACCAGCGCCTCGTCGGTCATGTAGGCATCGATGGGCAGCAGCAGCGGACGATTCTCGGTGCGGAAGAAGCGCTCGTTGAAGAGGCGATCCATCTCATCGCGGATCGAAAGCAGCTCGCGCACAGGATTCCAACGGTTGATGCTCGTCATGGCTCAGCTCTCCTTTCAAGCTCTGTGTTTTTTCAAGGTTCGACCTTAAATGTACAGTTGCTGCGTAAACACAACGTAAACGTCGCATAGATTCTGCATCTGAAATTCTCAAGAGAAGTCGGCGCGCTTTTTGGTACTTTTGTCAAGTGTTTCGCTATAATCGGGCGACTTGAACCCGCAGAAGCGAGGAGCGATGTTCATCACCTTCGAAGGCGGCGAGGGCAGCGGCAAAACTACGCAAGTCCGCCTGCTGGAAGAGCGGCTGAGAGGGCTGGGCTACCGCGTTGTAGTCACGCGCGAGCCGGGCGGCACGCCGCTGGGTGAGCGGCTGCGCGCCTTGCTGCTAGACGTCAACACGCAGGTCGAGCCGCGCGCCGAATTGCTGCTCTACGCCGCAGATCGGGCGCAGCACGTGGCGGCGGTTGTGCGCCCTGCCCTTGCAGCGGGCGTGATTGTTATCAGCGACCGCTACGCCGATAGTGCGCTCGCTTATCAGGGCTACGGGCGCGGACTCGACCTTGCGGCGTTGCGCCACATCATGGCGTTCGCCACCGATGGCTTGCAGCCCGACCTGACTTTCTTCCTCGACCTCGACCCGCAGCAAGGTCTGGCGCGCTGCGCTCAGGCGGGCAAAGCAGACCGCTTCGAGGCGCAAGCGCTCGCCTTTCATCAGCGCGTGCGCGAGGGCTACTTCGCCTTGATCGCCGCCGAGCCTGAGCGCTGGGCGCGCATCGATGCCGATCAGCCGCTCGCCGTCGTGCAAGGGGCAGTCTTCGCCGTCGTTGAAGAGCGCCTGCGCCTCTTGCAGCGCTAACGCAACGTGCTGAGCAAGTTGATCATCAGCGCCAGCACCCAGCCGCCCACTAAGAGCATCCCGAAGCGCCCGTGCAGCTGCGCCGTCTTGCGCAGCACAGGATTGAGCGCCGTCGGCTCGGTGTTCACAGCGACGCGCTGCATCAAGTCGTAGGCTTGTGGCAGGGTCAGCAGCGCCAAAAGCGCCAGCCACGGCGCAATGCCGAACAGCACAATCAGCACGAGCGCGACGTACGTGCCGCCGATCAGCAGGTAGTACTCCCAATTGGCGCGCCGTCTGCCCAAAATTGTGGCGAGCGTGCGCTTGCCGATGGCTCGGTCGTTCTCTAGATCGCGCAGATTGTTGGCGTGCAGGATCGCCGCCACGAGGAAACCTATCGGCAGCGAGGCGATCAGCGCCTCAAGGCTGACTTGCCTCGCCTGCACAAAGTACGCTCCGATGACGATGACCGGTCCCATGAAGGTGAAGACCGCCACCTCGCCCAAGCCGATGTAAGCCAGCGCCGCCGGTCCGGCTGTGTAGAAAAAGCCGACCAGCACGCTGATCACGCCTAAGATCAAGATGAACTCGCCCGCTACGCTCACGATGTACAGCCCGACGAGCGATCCGATCCCGAAGGCGGCGATGCCGCCCCAGAAAACTTGACGCGGCGTCAGCTCGCCGCGCTGAATGGCGCCGCCCATGCCCAGCGAGCGCTCATTGTCGGCGCCCTTGATGTGATCGTAGTAATCGTTGATCAGATTCGTCCCCGCTTGCAGCGCAATTGAGCCGATCAGGGCTAGGGCGAACATCAGCGGATTGAAAAAGCCCTGCCACGCCGCAATTGCCGTGCCGAGCAGCACCGGTACCACAGCCGCCGTGAAGCTGAATGGACGCGCCGCCTGCCACCACACTCGCACGAAGCGCTGCACGGGCGATTCTTCCACGCGCACCTCGCTCTGACGCGGCTGCCACGCGATTAAGTTCGGCGTGACCATGTCGATCAGCAGGCTGAGCAGCCAACCGGTGATGGCAATCGCCACGATGCCCGCCCCCAATCGGTTGACGGCGTAGATTTGCGCCGCATCCCAAGCGAACCTGCCGATGCCGCGCTGCGCCCCGAACAGCTCCACGCCCACGATCAGCGTCATGCTGTACGCCAAGCCCAGCTTCAGACTGTTCATGATGCTCGGCAAGGAGGCGGGCAAGGCGACCGTCCAGAATTCATCCCAACGCGAGGCGCCGTAGCTGCGCGCCACCTCGAAGTATTTCGGATCGATGCGATAGACCGCCGCCGCCGCGTCCAGCAGCAGGATCGGCAAGATGCTGAAGGCGAGCGATAGCACGCGCGCCTGCTCATTGAAGCCGAACGCCAAGACCACGAACGGGATCAGCAGAATCTTCGGAATCGGGTTGATCGCCGTGATGATCGGGCGCAAGAGCGCGCTCGCCGTCGTGCTGATGCCGATCAGCAAGCCCAGCGCGATGCCCAACAGCCCGCCCAGCAAGAATCCGAGCGTGATGCGCAGCAGACTGATGCCCAGCTCCTGCCACAAGCGCCCGTTCTCCAGCATTCGCTGCAGCTCGATCACGACCTGCGAAGGCTGCGGGATGAAACGCCGATCCAGCCAACCTTGCACAATGGCGAGCTCCCAGAGCACCAGCAAGGCAATCGGCGAGATTACAGAGAGCCAACGTCTGCTCACAGATGTCTTCCCTCGCGTTCAACTCGTTCAAAACATACTGAAAATTATAGCAACGCGCTCGCCGAGCTGCCCTTTTGGGCGCTAGGGCGTCGGAGTAGGCGTCGGATTGCGCGCTGTGATGCTGACCTCGACCACGTTGTTGGGGATCACCACATTTCCGCCGCTGAAGCCCTCGCGCGCCACGCTGGCTTGCAAGGTCACTTGATGGATGCCAACGCCCAACCCGCTCAGCGAGGCGAAGACGCGAATGTCTTCGGCTCTCAGCGCTTCAAGCGCCACTTGCGCGCCCCGCACGATCACGTTCACGCGCTCCGGCTGCAGCGCCACGGCGAAATCAGCCGTATCGATGCCTTGCACCTGTATCGGGATGCCTGTGAACTCGCGGCTGCCTTGCACGGCTTCAATCTCAACCGTCACGGTGATATCGCGCGGCTCCAGCAAGGTGACGCCGCTCGGAACGCTCAGGCGCACGATCTGGGTGAAGGTCTGCGTGCGGTTGCTCAGATCGATTGGCTCGGTGAAGATCACGCCGTTCATCGCCTCGATGCTGCGCTGATTACCGCGCACAAAGACGCGGCGCGGCGACCACATCTGGTTGACGCGCAAGTAGCCGCTGGGCAGCTCACCGACTAAACGCGGCTCGACGGCTAACTCGGTCACATCAGAGCGCTGCTGCACATCCACTGTCACGGCGACTTCTGAAGGAGTCAGCGTCACGTCCGTGACTGGGCGTCCTTCGGCATCGAGGGCGCTCAGCGGCAAGGTCAAGGTGAACGTGCCGCGCTGATTCTGCACATTGACCGTGACTTGCACGCTGGCAACTTGCGCCACGCGCTCCGCCGCGCCCACGACCAGCACTTCGCTCTGGGCGGGCTGCGCTGTCACGGTGTAGCCGATGGGCGGCTCGCGCTCAAAACGGATGCTGATATCCTTGAGTTGTTCGGCGCGGCGCGCCAGCTGCACATTGATGCGGCTCGGCTGCACGGCGATCACCGCCGCGCCGCGCACCTCAGGGGCAAGCACGCCCCGCAACTCGATGCTATACGGCTCATCGCGGGCGGGCAAGCCGCTCAAATCGGCAACTACCTTGACTTGGCGCAGCTCCAGCGTCTCGAAGACCGACTGTAAGCCGCGCACGGTCACCTGAGCGTTCGAGGGCGGGCGATTCGCCACGATCAAGCCTTCATCGTAGCGCAACTCAATGGGCACCTGCCCGATCAAGCGCCGTTGCTCAACTGGATCGCGGGCTGAGAGCGCCGCGTACCACACGGCGAAAGCCAACAGCAGCGAGCCAATCAGCCAGCCGAGATTATCCAAAAAGAAGCGCAGCCGTGTGCGCCGCTGTTGCATAGCCAAAGCCCTCCCTGAGGCAGAGCACGCTGATTTGCGCGCTTCACCGTATGCGCAGCCGTGTAAGTGTCACAAAATCTTCGGCTTGCGCGCCATCGGGCAAGTGCAAGCGCAGCCGCTCGAAGGTCTGCCCGCCCGCCTCCTCGCGTAGGGCGTACATGCCCACGATCAGCGTCCAGTCGCCCATCGGCGTCCCTTCGCGCACGGTGAGCCTGTGCTGATCGACTATCACCTCGCCTGCCGCCCATGTGCTGGTCGGGCGCGACCACTCGACGGGCATCCCGTCGCTCTGGGCGTAGACGTTGGTGGTATTAGGCTGCACCAACTGTGCAAAAACGCGATAATCGGTCTGGAGCGGGCGCAAGCGCTGCCAATAGAGCGTCAGAGTCACCGTCTCGCCGACTTGCGCGCTGAGCGGCTGCACCGCATAGCCGATCAGCGCCACAGCCTCGCCCAGATTAGCGCGCATCGGATTCGGGACGTCTGAGTCGGGGCGGCGCGGTAACACGCGCACTGTGCCGACCTTCACGCGCTCATCGCTTGAGTCGTCGTCCTGAGCGCGCATCCGCTCGCCCGTCTTCAGATCGTACAAGCCGAGCCAGATCGTCAAGGTCTGCGGGGCATAAGCGTGATCGGGCAGGCGCACCGCCACTCGATTCTGCCAAAATTGCCCGACCTGCGCCATCTGACTAGTCGCCCACAGCCCCTCGCCCGGGAAGACATCGCGCTGCGCCACAATTGTACCTGCCTCATTCTCTAGGTGGATGAACAGACTCCAATCGCGGCGCATGGTCGCCCGTTGCTGAAAGGCGAGGTCAAAAACCACGTACTCAGAGGGCTGCGCCGTTAGATCGATGTCGCGCGGATGCAAGGCGAGCGCCGCCGCATCGGGCGACTCAGGCTCGGCGAAAGTCACAGCGCGTAGGTCGGAGTCAGGTGGATAGGGCGAGAGGGCGGGCGGACGGTACGCTGAGCTGATCGTGATCAGCCCCGCGATTGCCGCCAAGCCGTACCACGCCGCGATCAAGCGCGCCAAGTGTTTGCCGCCGAGCCGCCACGCGCCCAATGCCAGCCACAAGCTGATCGGCGCGATGGCTGCGAACATCAGCCGCCCTTGCGACGCCCACGTCTCGCTCGTCCAGCGCAGCAAGCCGCCGAACAGCACGCCGATCCACGCCAAACTGACCGCCCGCGCCAACCACAGCGCGTCCACCCGCCACAGATGCCGCCCGAAGGCGCTCAGCACGAGTCCAAAGGCGCTTACGGCAGCGATCCCGTTGAAGACCGTGTAGATGAAGTCGGGGAACGGCACGTTCACGCCGCCGAAGAAGCCCCAATAGCTCATCAGGAAGGTGTGGCGCTCCGACCAGAGTTGCGCCGCATTGGCGGGGATGGCGCGCCTGCCCACGATGTCCAAGAAGACGTTCAAGCCAGTCGGATCGCCGTAAAGCTGCCAGTTGCGCACGTACCACCACGCCGCAATGACGATGGTCAAGCCGCCCGTGACCGCCGCGCCCAGCATGAACGTCCGAAGGCTGCGCAGACGGAAGGCGTTCAGCGCCAACGCCAAGCCGATGATCGGCAGCAGGAAGCCGATGTTGAACTTCGCCAACATGCCCGCGCCGCTCAGGACGCCGATCAAGACCAGCTCGCTCATCGAGGGCGCCTCCGCCCGCTTGATCAGGCGCGCAATGCAGACCAACAGCGCCGTCGCCAGCATGTTTGAGAGGTTATCGTTGTTCACGCTGGCGCTGATGAACAGGAACATCGGGTTGAAAGCGACGCTCGCCATGCTCAGGAGCGCGACACCCTCATGCTGTGGAAACAACTCGCGCGCCAACAGGTAAGTCAGCCATACGCTCAGCCCGCCTAGCGCCACCGAGAGCCAACGCGAGAGATAGATCGCCCACAACGCGCCCGATCCGACGTGGCGCGCCGCCGTGTGAATGGTCATGTTGGCGTTGCGGTCGGGCAGGACCAAGCCGATATCGGCGTGCGGATTGATGTAGCGAATGGCGGGCAAATCGCTGCTATCGAAGGCGAAAGTGAGCGCCGCCGCCAAGAAATAGTACAGCGGCGGCTGGCTGCCCTCTTGCCGCCACGCCGTCTCGACGCCCGCTTGCTGCACGGGCAAGCTGAAGCCGTTGGTGGCGACGTACTGCACCATCGGATAGTGCCACAGCTCATCGGAGGCTTCCAAGAGCGGCGTGATCAGGCTGTAGGCGATGGCGAGCAGGCTATAGCCGATCAGGATCAGGCGCGCCAACCGACTCATAGCCCCTCAGCGCTCTCTGTCAGCACTTCGAGGAAGAAATCAGCCGTGCGCTGGGCGATGCGCCTCCACGTGAATTGCTCTGAGAGCTGCTGAGCGCAGCTGCTCAGCCGCGCGCGCAATTGCGGCGACTCGGCGAGCGTCCGAATCGCCTCGCCGAGCGCCTCAGGCTGCTCTGGCGGCACCAAGTAGACGTTCTCGCCGTGATGCAGCTCTGGCAGAGGCAAGGCGGGCGTGCTGGTGATGATCGGGCAGCCGTGCGCCAAGCCCGCCATGAACGATCCGCGCCTGAACGAGACGCCATCGACGTACGGCAACGCCAACATATCGCACGCCAATAAATGCGCACTGACCGCTGCGCTCTCGATGAAGCCCGTCCGTCGGACGCGCTCAGCCAGCCCCAGTCGCTTGATCAAGTCGTCCACGCTCTCGGCGTAGTGGACGTTGCTAGGGTCGCTGGCGCCGACGCGTCCGCCGATCAGCACCAAGTAGGCGTTCACGCCGCTTTGTAACGCGCTCGCCACGCCCTGCAACAGACAAGCCGCGCCTTTGCTGGCGTTCAAAAAGCCGAAATAGCCGATCAGCACGCCATCCTCAGGGATACTCAGGGCGGCGCGCAAGGCGGCGCGCTCGAAGTCGGGCGGCGGCGCGGGCGCGATGTTCGAGCCAATCGGGATGCGACGCAAGGGCGGGATGCCGCGTTCCTTCGCCAACTGCTGCTCATCTTGCACGTTGGTCACGATCACGCCGCGCGCGCTGCGGGCGAGACTGAGCAACGCCCGATAGCGCAGCGCGCCCGCCTTCGGGAACAGATACGGCACGAGCAGATCGTGGAAGGTGATCAGCATTGGGAAGTTGCTCAGGCGCGCGGGCAAGAAATGCACCAACGGCGCCACCTTGCCAAAAGCCGCCGCCTCATATTGCAAGTTGATCACCTCAAGGCGATGTTGCCGCGCCCAGCGCCCCGCTTGCAGCAGCGCTGCCCAATTCCAATCGCGCACCTCAGCCGCGACTTGAATGCCGTCGGCAGCATTGCTACCGTCCGCCCGCCGATGCGTCAGGACGTGCACCTCATGCCCCAAGGCGCGCAGCGCCCTCGCCAGCTCGTGCGTGAAGGCGCCGACGCCGCCCTCCATCGGTGGATATTCGCCCGTGATGAAGCCGATTCGCATAGTCCCTGCCCTCAGGCGCTGCCCAGCAAAGCTCGGATGACTTGCCAGTAGATAGATACACGCTCACGGCGTAAAGAGCGCTTCGAGCCGAGCGCGCCTTTCAGGCTCTCCAGCGCCAATTGTTGCGCATAGCTGGCGATCAGAAAAGCGCGCAACGCCGCCGCTGCGCCTACGCCGTGAAATTTGCGGAAATAGCGCACCTTGCTGCGCTGAAAGTGAATGTGCTTGGCGGCGCTGACCTGATCGGTGCTTTTGCCGCCGTGATGCACCACGTACGCCCCGCCGTGATAGACCACCTCCCAGCCCGCTTGCTTGGCGCGCTTGCAGAAGTCCACCTCCTCGCTGAACATGACGTAGCCCTCATCCAAGCCGCCGATTTGCTCGTAGACGGCGCGCCGTAACATCAGGGCGGAGCCTTGCACCCAATCGACCGCCGCGATGTCGTTATCCGAGACGTCGCGGGCGTAAAAGCGCTCCAGCAAGCCTTTGGGCGCGTAAGGCTGCAACCACGTGCTCTCAAAGAGCGCCGTCAGCAGCGTGGGGAAGCGCCGCCGCGAGGATTGATGCGTGCCATCCGTGTTGAGCGTATGCGCGCCCAGAATGCCCACGCGCGGATGCTCTCGCAAGTAGCCGACCATCTGCGCTAACGCTGTGCCGCGCACTTCGGTATCCGGGTTGAGCAAGAATAAGAACTCGCCTTGTGCCGCCGCCAAGCCGATGTTATTGCCGCGCGTGAAGCCGACGTTCTCGCTTTGTGGCAACGTCCGCACGTGCGGATATGCCTCCTGCAGCAACTGGACTGTCCCGTCGGCGCTGGCGGAGTCCACCACGATGATCTCGGCTGCGAGGGGCGCCAAACGCAACGACTCGGCGATGGAGTCGAGGCAACGCGCGAGGTAATCGCGCACATTCCACGAGACGATGATGATCGATAGCTCCATGCTGCGCTATTCTACCGCAATGGGCGCTCAGCAGCGCTGCAAGACCATCCAGAACTGATCGGCGAGGTAGGCGCTCAGCGCCCAAGGCGCCACGAGGCGCTCTAGCTTGCACAACAGGCGAAACAAGCGCGGGCGGCGCGCCAAGGCGCCGTACAGGTCGCTGGGCGGCAGAAAGACTCCCCAGCCGCGCAGCGCTCGCAGCCGCCACGCCGCTCCGAAAGCGCGCCGAAAGACTCGCGGCGTCGGATAGTAGATCGGGAAGGCGATGCCGCCGATGCGCGCTGTGCCCATGCCGCGCCAACGCCGACTCGCCGTGCGCAGATCGAGGTGCGCTGCGTGCCAGAGCGTCTCCACTAGGCTGAAGCGCCCGATCAAGCTGAAGGCGGCGTAGCCGCTCGGACGCACCGCGCGCGCCAACGCCGCGCCGAGCGCCGACCAATTCGCCGTGCAATTGAGCGCCCCGTAATTGCTGTAGACGCCATCGAAGGCGTTTTCGGGCAGCTGCCACGTCTCAGGGCGGGCGAAATCGAGCGGCTGAGTCTGAACCAGCGCGGCGACTTCGCTCTGAGCGGCTTTGCGAGCTGTCAGCGCCAACATTTGCGGGCTGATATCGGTCGCTAAGACGCGCACGCCTCGTCGCGCAAACCAGACCGCATCCTCGCCTGTGCCGCAGCCCAATTCAAGCAGGTGACTCCCCGAAGGGAACAGCTCAGCCAGCCAAGTCCAGAGCTGTTGGCGCAGCCAACGGCTGACGGGCGCGTCGGTCGAGTCGGCGTCGTAAGTCTCGGCGACGCGCTCGAAGGCGGCGCCGCTCTCAGGCAGGTTCATAGCGTCCCGCGCAGCAGCGCCCTCGCACCGCGATACAACGGGCAGACGCAACGGGCGCACTCGGCGCGCTCGCCGCCTCGATAGGCGCGTCGCAAGGCGCGCAAGGCGGGATCGTTCAGGGCGCGGCTCAAGGGCTGCTCAGCGACGCTGCCGCCGCTGGGCAAGAAGTAGCACGGGCGCAGCCTGCCGTCCACTTCCACCACGACGGAGAGCTGCGGCGCGTTGCAGCGCGGCGGCGGGAAGTCCGCCAAGCCGTGCGCCGCCGCGAAATAGGCGTATAAGAGGCGCAGCTTGGCAGGCGACTCGGCGATCAGTCCGCTGGCGAAATCGGCGGCGTGATCGCGCTCCAACTCATCGAGGACGGCGGCAAAAATGGGCAGATCGGCGCGGCTGAGGGCGAGATCGAGCGCGCTTGCAACGTTGCGCGCTCCGAACGCCTCCGCGTTGGCGCTATCGACCGCCAAAAAGCTGATCTTGCGCGCGCCGTGATCCTTAGCCACACGGATGATGGCTGAGAGGTCGCGGAAATTGGCGCGCTGAACGGTCGTGCGGGTGGTGATCGGCACGTGCGGCGCGAGGCGCGCCATGCCCTCTAGGATGATCGGCAGCGCATCCACGCCGCGCAGACGCGCGTATTGCTCAGGCGTAGCGGCGTCGAGGCTCAAGGTGAGCTGATCGACGTGCGCCCTGATCCGCTCAGCCTGCTTGTTGAGCAAAATCCCGTTAGTCAGCAAGCCAACGCGCACGCCGCGCCCTCGAAATGCCTGCGCGATCTCCGCCCAATGCGGGTGCTGGGTCGCCTCGCCGCCGCTGAATAGGACGTGCCGCACCCCTAACGCCGTCGCCTCCTCCGCCAGGCGCAACGCTAAAGTCAGAGGCATGTTGCGGCGCGGCGCCCGCCAAATATCGCAGCTGAGGCAACGGCTGTTGCAGCCATCGGTCAGGTACACCACCAAGAGCGGCAGCGCGCGCAGCCGATCCGAGCGCAGGTTGAGCAAGGGGCGTAGATCGGGCATCAGTTCTCAGTCGGAGGCACCAGCGGAATGCGATCGGTGCCGCGATCCACTTCCCACGGGTAGACGACGTGCGCGTCGGTCACGGCGGCGTAAAAATCAGGCTCAGCGCGGCTGAAGAGCGAGCGATAGGGATTGAAATGCAGCACGCACGAAAAAGGCGTGGCGCCCGCCGCTAAACAACGATTCTTGACCGCTGTGCTAGTCCGTCCGCTGCCCCAGACGTCATCGACGATCAAGGTGCGCCGCCCGACTAGCAGCTCGTCCTCTGGGAACTGCAGAAAGGTGGGCATAGCAGCCAGCTGAGCGCGCGGTTCGAGGTTGGTCTGGAAGCGGACGGCGGCGATGAGCGTGTAGCTGATGTCGAGCGCCTCGCTGAGCAAGCCGCCGGGGATGATGCCGCCGCGCGTGATGATCAGCATGGCATCGAAATAACCGACGTTGCGAATCTGCGGCACAAGGATATCTATCAGACGATCCACGTCTGCCCATGAGAGCAGCGTATGGCGTGGCGGCTGAGACGGCATAGCCATAGGCAGAACATCCTTCTAAGACGAGATTAAAGCTGCCCTTGAATGGTAGCGTAGTCAGGGCGGGAGCGCAATTTTATGCCGTCGATCAAAGTGCGCTATAATCTACGCGGGTGGGTTGATCTGCTGAGGGTGATAGCAGCTTATGTCCGACGATCCAACGTTACGTCTGACTGATTTTGTGCGCCAAAACGCGATTTTTCAGCGCCTCTTGGAGATCAGCCTAGCCTTGAACAGCACGCTGGCTCTCAAGCCGCTCCTCAGCGAAATTCTGACCGCCACCTGCGAGATCGTCGACTCGGAAGCCGCCTCTTTGCTGCTGTACGTGACCAACGCTGACGAGCTGCGTTTTGTTGCCAGCAACACGCCCGGTGAAAATCACGAGGCGCTGCTGGGCACCGCGGTGCCAGTCGAGGGTAGCGTGGCGGGACAGATCGCCCGCGAAAATCGCCCGATCATCATTCAAAATGCCGATCAGGATGAGCGCATTTACCGCTCAGTGGATATTCGCATCGGTTTCCACACGCGCTCGCTGCTGGGCGTGCCAATGCACGTCAAAGGCAAGGTCATCGGCGTCTTGGAGGCGCTCAACAAACGCAGCGGCTCGTGGACGGAAGAAGACGCCCGCTACGCGACCATCCTTGCCTCTCACGCTGCCGTCGCCATTCAAAATGCCCGCCAGACTGAAGCCCTGCGCAAGGCATACGCAGAGCTGGACAAGCTTGATAAGCTCAAGACGGACTTCATCGCCATCGCCTCGCACGAGTTGCGCACCCCGCTGAGCGTCATCTTGGGCTACGCCAGCTTTTTGAAGGAAGACGCGCAAGGCGAGGTGAGCGAACTTGCCTCAGCTGTGCTGAACAGCGCCCTCCAGCTGCGCAGCATCATCGAGGACATGACCAATCTGCGCTTTTTGCATCAGGGCACCTTGGAGACCCACCGCGAGAACCTCTCGGCGGCGCAAGTGGTGCGCACGGCGCTCGGCGAGCTGCAGGCGCTCGCTCAGGCGAAAGGGCAACGTCTGGTTCTCAATCTGGAACAGGATGCGCCAATTTGCGTTGATCGTGCTAAGATCGGCATGGCGCTCGTCAACGTCCTCAACAATGCCGTCAAGTTCACGCCACAAGGCGGCGAGATTCGCATCAGTTTGGAGCAGCGCCGCCGCGAAGTGTGGATTCGCGTGGCAGATAGCGGCATCGGCATCCCGCCCGACCTGCTCGACAAGATTTTTGAGGAGTTTTTCCAAGCTGAAGATCACATGACGCGCCGACACAACGGGATGGGCATCGGGCTTTCGATTGCGCGCGGCATGGTTGAGGCGCACGGCGGGCGAATCTGGGCGGAGAGCGGCGGCACAGGGCGCGGTAGCGTTTTTACTATAGCGCTGCCGCTGGCTGAGCAAGCAGATTGAACAGCCATCTTTGTGTAAGGGATAAAACAGTGACTGCACAACCAACTTCTAGAGCCTCGTTCGTTCCATTCGCACTGTTTGGCGGTGCGGGCGTCGCCGCTGCCGCTGCACTCGGCTGGGTTGTGTACAGCAGGCTGTTCATCAATCATCGTCAGCCGCTCAGATCGGCATTGGATGCCGAACGACGCACTTTTGTCAGCCGCACGGCGGGCGTGCTGAGCTACTACCGCGCCCTGCCCCAAAGCGCGGCTCAACACAGACCGCTCGTGCTGATCCACAGCGTCAATGCGGCGGCTTCCGCCTACGAGATGCGCCCGATCTTCGAGGCATACCGCTCGATGCGTCCTGTATATGCCCTCGATCTACCCGGCTTCGGCTTCTCGGAGCGCTCAGACCGCCGCTACACGCCGCAGCTCTTCAGCGAGGCAATCGCCGACCTGCTGCGCACGCAGATCAAGAGCGATCAGCCTGTCGATATCGTGGCGCTCTCGCTCGGTTGCGAGTTCGCGGCGCGCGTTGCGCTCGCCATGCCCGAAGCCGTGCGCTCGTTAGCTTTCATCTCGCCCACGGGTTTGGCAGGGCGACCCGCTAACGCTGTACAGCAGGCGCAGCCGCGCGGGGTCGCCGATTCACTCTATCGAGCGGTCAGTTTCCCGCTGTGGAGTCAGGCGCTTTACGATCTGCTGGTGACGCCCGCCAGTCTGCGCTTCTTCCTCAAACAGAGCTTTGAAGGGCAGCCCGATGAGGGCTTAATCGCTTACGCTTACGCCACCTCGCATCAGGCGGGCGCGCGCTTCGCGCCGCTGCACTTCATCAGCGGCAAGCTCTTCTCAGCCGATATTTTCGAGCAGGTCTATCTGCGGCTGCGCACGCCCACGCTGGTGATCTACGATCAGGACGCTTTCACGCGCTTCGATGCGCTGCCCAGCCTCTTGGGGCAGAATGCCTGCTGGGAGGCTGTCCGCATCGCGCCGACGCGCGGCTTGGCGCACTTCGAGCGCATGGCAGAGGTCGCCCAAGCTCTGGATGCTTTTTGGGAGCGCATCAGTTAGCCTTCGGCGGACTTGCTCAGCAGCAGTTGCCAGAATTGGGCGTGCGTGAGCGGGCTGAAGTCGTAGGTGCTGACGAGGTAAGCCCGCCGCGCCGTGTACATCAACAGGCGCTGCTTCCGCTCCGCCGCGAGGAGAGCAGCCACCTCGCGCAGCAAGGCGTGATCGCGCGAGCTGAGCCGCCCTTTGACTTCGATCCACGCGCGCGCCTCAGGCAAGTAGAAATCCACGAGGTAGCGGCACAGACGCTCAGGCTCGTAGAACCAGCGGATGCCGCGCGTCTCCAGCTGCAGCGCAAAGCTGACCTCCAGCTGCGAGCGGAAGCGGGTGTGCTTGAGCGCCGCAGGCAGGTCAGCCGCCTGAGCGGTTGCGTTCAAAGTGAGCTTCCCACGACGCGCCATCGATCAATCTCCCACAGGCGCATCGGCTTCGCGGCGCGGACTGAAAGCCGCTTGAATCTGGGCGCGGTTGGCGAACAACACGCCGCTGATGATCAGCGCCGCGCCCAGCAACAGCAGCGCATCAAGGCGCTCGTTGCCGAAGACGACTCCGATGAACAAGCTGATCGGCGGGATGATGTATGTGACCATCGTTGCCCGCGAGGCGCCCCACACGCCTAGGATATGATAGAAGATCAGATAGGCGAGGAAGGTGTTGACGATGCCCAGCACCAGCACGGAGAGCGTCACATCGGCTGAGAGGGCGCTCAGGTTGGGCAGCGGATCGACCACCAGCAAGGTGATCGGCACGATGGTGAGCGCACCAAAGATGCTCGAACTGCCCGCCACGATAAGCGGCTTGACGCCGCGCAGATAGCGCCGTACGAAAACAGCGGCTGAGGCGTAGCACAAGCCCGCGCCCAGCACTGCCAGCTGCGCGATCAGCGGGTTATCGTGAGTCGGGTCGGCGCTGCGCAACGCCAGCACGATCACGCCGAAGAAGCCCACGATCAAGCCGAAGAGTTTGTTCGCCGTGATGCGGTCATCGGTCAGGGCGAAGTGCGCGATGATCAGGCTGAAGAGAGGGGTTGTCGCGTTTAGCACCCCCGCGAGGCTGCTATCGAGCCACTGCTCGCTCCATGCAATCAGCACGAAAGGCAATGCCGAGTTCAGCACGCCGACCACCATCAACTTGAGCAGATCGGCGGCTTTGCGCGCCATCACTTGCCGAGTCGCCACCAGCAGCACGCCGAAAGCGAGCGCCGCGATGCTCATACGCCCTGCCACAAGCGAGAAAGCGTCCAGCTCGCGCACCCCGATTTTGATGAGCAGGAAAGACGATCCCCAGATCACGCCGAGCAAGCCGAAAAGGGTCAGATTGAGCATATTGTGCGCCCTGTGGAGAAAAGTGCGATCTCGCCAAGCATAGCATATCTGCGCTCGATCTGCATATTCAGTCAGCGGGCAAACAAAAACGCACCCTTAGAGAGGGTGCGTCATCTTTAACCGCTGAGTAGTGGTAAGAAACGAGCATCCACGCGCAGCTTGGGCGTGTACGTCCTCGCGGACGCTCAACCAGCTTGCGGTGAGCCTTCAGGTTACTCGCTTCACCCTCGCTCACCAGCTCGCCTTTAGAAAGGAGGTGATCCAGCCGCAGCTTCCGCTACAGCTACCTTGTTACGACTTCGTCCCAGTCACCAGCCCTGCCCTTGACGGCTGCCTCC
>CALKXH010000115.1 GCA_938005675.1 uncultured Anaerolineae bacterium | reverse complement strand
CACGTCGAGTACGAGACGCGCAAGCGCCACTACGCCCACGTCGATTGCCCCGGTCACCGCGACTACATCAAGAACATGATCACCGGCGCGGCGCAGATGGACGGCGCCATCCTCGTGGTCAGCGCCCCCGACGGTCCGATGCCCCAGACCCGCGAGCACGTCCTCTTGGCGCGCCAGGTTGAGGTGCCCAGCATCGTGGTCTTCCTGAACAAGGTCGACCAGATGGACGATCCCGAACTCTTGGAGCTGGTGGAGCTGGAGCTGCGCGAGCTGCTGGCGAGCTACGGCTTCCCGGAGGATACGCCCATCGTGCGCGGCTCGGCGCTCAAGGCGCTCGAATGCACCAGCGAAGACCCCAACCATCCCGATTACGCCCCGATCCTGCAGCTGATGGACGTGGTCGATGAGTACATCCCGCAGCCGCAGCGCGAGATCGATAAGCCCTTCCTGATGCCCATTGAGGACGTCTTCAGCATCAAGGGGCGCGGTACGGTCGTGACCGGGCGCGTGGAGCGCGGCACGCTCAAGAAGGGCGAGGAAGTCGAGATCATCGGCTTGCGCGAAGAGAGCATGAAGACCGTCGTGACCGGCATCGAGATGTTCCACAAGGAGCTCGATCAGGCGCAGGCGGGCGATAACGCCGGCATCCTGCTGCGCGGCACCACCCGCGAGGAAGTCGAGCGCGGCATGGTCTTGGCGAAGCCCGGCTCGATCAAGCCGCATCGCCGCTTCCAGTGCGAGGTCTACGTTTTGAAGAAGGAAGAGGGCGGGCGGCACAAAGCTTTCATGTCCGGCTACCGTCCGCAGTTCTTCATCCGCACCATGGACGTGACCGGCACCATCGAGCTGCCGCAAGGCGTCGAGATGGTCATGCCGGGCGATAACGTCAACATGACCGTCGAGCTGATCACGCCGGTGGCGCTGGAGAAAGGCTCGAAGTTCGCCATCCGCGAGGGCGGCTTGACCGTCGGCGCGGGCGTCATCACCGAAGTGCTGGACTGAGCGCGCGCTGAGGGGAAGTTCAGGCACAGGGCAACCATCTGCGTTGCCCTGTGTTTGCCACACGAGGATAGACATGGCAAAGCATAAAATTCGCATCCGTCTGAAGGGCTACGACCATCGCGTCATCGATCAATCGGCGCGCCGCATCGTGGAGGCAGCCGAGCGCACCGGCGCGCGCGTGGTCGGTCCGGTGCCGCTGCCGACGCGCATCGAGCGCTTCACCGTGCGCCGCTCGCCCTTCATCGATAAGGACTCGCAAGAGCATTTTGAGATCAGGACGCACAAAAGACTGATTGACGTGCTGGATCCCGATAGCAAGACCATCGACTCCTTGACGCGGCTCGATCTGCCCGCCGGCGTCGATATCGAGATCAAAATCTAGCGCACACCTATGCCTGCCTCAGAGCTGAGCGCAGCCCTCTGGGGCTTCGGAGGATCGGATGAAGGGTATCATCGGAAGAAAACTCGGCATGACGCAGCTGATTGCACCCGACGGCAAGGTCACGCCCGTCACGGTCATTCAAGCCGGTCCATGCTTCGTCACTATGATTCGAACGGCTGACCGCGACGGCTACACGGCGGTGCAGGTCGGCTTTGAAGAGGTCGCGCCTGAAAAACTCAGCGGCGGCGAGCGCGGGCACCTGCTGACGCGCAACCTGCCGACTTTACGCTACTTGCGCGAGTTCCGCGTGCGCGAGGTGGACGTCCAAGAGGGGCAACGCCTGACCGTCGAGATGTTCGGGGCGGGCGACCGCGTCGATGTGGTCGGCACGAGCAAAGGGCGCGGCTTCGCCGGCACGATCAAGCGGCATGGCTTCCATCGCCAAGCCACCACGCACGGCGCCTCCGACCGCACCCGCGCGCCGGGCGGCAGCAGCTCCGGCACGACGCCCGGTCGCGTCAAGAAAGGCACGCGGCGCGCCGGGCGCATGGGCAACGCGCGCGTCACCACCCAAAACCTTGAGGTTATGGCGGTCGATCCTGAGCGCAACCTCTTAGCCGTCAAAGGCTCGGTGCCGGGCGCGGCGGGCGGGCTGGTCATCGTCAAAGAGTCGGTCAAGGCGCGCAAAGGCTAGTCCCAGCGGAGACTGAAGGATGAACGTTCCCGTCTTGAACATGCAGGGGCAACAGGTCGGCACGGTCGATCTGCCTGCGGAAGTTTTTGAGTACAAAATCAACGTCGGCTTGATGCATCAGTACGTGCTGATGCAGAACGCCAACGCGCGGCTGGGCACCCACAAGACCAAACGCCGCGGCGAGGTCAATCGGACTAAAGCCAAGTGGTACCGCCAAAAAGGGACTGGGCGGGCGCGGCACGGCAGCCGCAACGCCCCGATCTTCGTGGGCGGCGGGCGAGCGCACGGCCCGATCCCGCACAAGTACACCAAGCACATGCCCAAAAAGATGCGCCGCGCCGCCATCAAGAGCGCGCTCTCGGCGTTGGCGCGCGACGGGCAACTGGTCTTCGTCGATCAACTCAGCCTGAGCGCGCCCAAAGCCAAGCTGATGGCGGAGAGCGTCCAGAAGCTGGTCGGCGATCACAAGGCGCTGCTCTTGCTGCCGGGGCGCGATGAAATCGTGGAGCGCGCCACGCGCAACCTTGAGCGCGTCATGTATCTGCACGCGCCCTACATGAACGTGCGCGATCTGCTGCGCCATGATCGGGTGATCATCCCGCTGGCGTCGCTGGAGGTGATCAAGCGCATCCTGCTGGGCGCGCCTGCCGCTGCGGAGAGTGGAGCATGAACGTCTACGACGTGATCAAGCGCCCGATCATCACCGAAGGCTCGACCAAGCTCGCCGCTGAGCTGAATCAGTACACCTTCGAGGTCGATCTGCGCGCCAACAAAATCCAGATCAAGGACGCCATCGAGCGCATCTTCGAGGTGGACGTGATCAAGGTTGCCACCCTGATCGTGCCGCCTAAGCGCGGGCGGCGCGGGCGCAAGGAGTACATGCGCAGCCCCGCCTGGAAGAAAGCCATCGTCACGCTGCCCAAAGGGCAGACCATCGGCTTGTTCAATCTGTAGAGGGGTCAGTTTTGGCGCGCCAGCTACCTAATGGCGCGCATCTAATCGCACGGAGGCAGAGGGTGAACGTTCCTCTGCCAGTGAGGGAAAACGCATATGCCAGTCAAGGTTTACAAGCCCACCTCGCCCGGTCGGCGGGGCATGACGGGCTACACTTTTGAGGAAATCACGCGCTCCGAGCCGGAGAAGTCGCTGCTGCGCGAGAAGCACAGCAAGGCGGGGCGCAATCATCAGGGGCGCGTCACGGTGCGGCATCGCGGCGGCGGGCACAAACGCCAGTACCGCCTGATCGATTTCAAACGCGATAAGTTCGATATCCCGGCGCGGGTCGCCTCGATTGAATACGACCCGAATCGCACGGCGCGCATTGCTTTGTTGGTCTACGCCGATGGGGAGAAGCGCTATATTATCGCGCCGCTCAACCTCAAGGTCGGCGATGTGCTGATGAGCGGACCCAAAGCCCCGCTGCGCGATGGCAACGCCCTGCCGCTGAGCTTGATCCCGATTGGCACGATGATTCACAACATCGAGCTGGAGCGCGGGCGCGGCGGGCAGTTGGTGCGCGCCGCCGGCAGCTCCGCCCAGCTGATCGGGCGCGAGGATAAATACGCCCAAATTCGGCTGCCCAGCGGCGAGCTGCGCAAAGTGCGCGAGGAGTGCCTCGCCACGCTAGGGCAGGTTGGCAACCTCGATCACGCCAACATCAAGCTGGGCAAGGCAGGGCGCAGCCGCTGGCTGGGGCGCCGCCCGACGGTGCGCGGCTCGGCGATGGACCCGGATAGCCATCCGCACGGCGGCGGCGAGGGGCGCTCGCCCATCGGGATGCCCGGTCCGAAGACGCCGTGGGGCAAGCCGGCGCTGGGCTACAAAACGCGCCGCAACAAGCGCACCGATAAGTTCATCATCCGCCGTCGGGCGGATAAACGCCGCTCATGAGCGCCGAGAAGTCTAGAAGGTTGAACGCCTATGTCACGGTCACTTAAAAAAGGGCCTTTCGTCGATCCGAAGTTGCTCAAACGCATCGAGGAGCTGAATCGGCGCAACGAGAAGCGCGTCATCAAGACGTGGAGCCGCGCCTCGACCATCTTCCCGCAGATGGTCGGGCATACCATCGCCGTGCATGATGGTCGCCGTCACGTGCCGATTTACATCACCGAGAACATGGTTGGGCATAAGCTGGGCGAGTTCGCCCCAACCCGCACCTTTCGCGGGCACATCGTTGAGAAGAAAGTCAAGAAGGGAGGCTGATCGAGATGCCCGAAGTCTACGCAAAGGCGCGCAGCCTGCCGATCAGCCCTCAGAAGATTCGCCTCGTCTGCGATCAGGTGCGCGGCAGGAGCGTCGATCAGGCGCTGGTCTTGCTGCAGCACATGCCGCAAAAGGGCGCGGCGTTGGTGCGCAAGCTGGTGGCGAGCGCCCTCGCCAACGCCGAGAACAACTTCGAGCTGAATCGGACGGATTTGTACGTCAAGCGCATCTACGCTGATGAGTCCTTCAAGCTCAAGCGCGTCAAGGCGGGCGCGCGCGGGCGCTATAAGCCGCGCGTCCGCCGTTATTCGCATGTCACGGTCATCCTAGACGAGCGGGAGAGTTAGCCAAGCATGGGACGTAAAGTACATCCGGTCGGCTTCCGCCTGAAGATCAATCGGACTTGGGAAGGGCGCTGGTACGCCGAAGGCGAGCGCTACCGCGACATGCTGCACGAGGATTTCCGCATCCGCCAGTGGCTCAAAAAGAGCCTGCCCAACGCCGGCATCTCGCGCGTGGAGATCGCGCGCTACCCGGCGCAGGTGGTGGTGAACATCCACACGGCGCGTCCGGGCATCATCATCGGGCGCAAGGGCGAGAAGGTCAAAGAGGTGCGCGCCGATCTGGAAGCGCTGACCGGCAAGAAGGTCAAGGTCGAGGTGACCGAGATCGCCAAGCCCGATCTAGACCCGACGCTAGTTGCCGAGAACATCGCCCAGCAGCTGGAGCGGCGCATCGGGCACAGCCGCGCCATGAAGCGCGCCATCCAACAGGCGATGCGCCAAGGCGCGCAGGGCATCAAGATCATGGTCAACGGGCGCTTGGCGGGCGCCGATATGGCGCGCCGCGAATGGCAGAGCGAGGGGCGCGTCCCGCGCAGCACCTTGCGCGCCTATCTTGACTACGGCAGCGCCGAAGCCCTGACCACCTACGGGCGCATCGGCATCAAAGTCTGGATTTACACCGGCGACCGCCTGCTGGAAGAAGAAGAACTTGCAGCCGCGCCCGCCGAGTGAGCGCGCCGCTGCGCAATTGCTGAAGGGAATTGAGCTATGTTGATGCCAAAGCGGGTTAAATACCGCAAACAAATGCGCGGGCGCATGAAAGGGCAAGCCACGCGCGGCGCCGAAGTCCACTTCGGCGACTTCGGCTTGCAAGCCCTTGAGCCGGCTTGGATCACCCAGCGCCAGATCGAAGCCGCCCGCCGCGCCATCATGCGCTACATCAAGCGGCGCGGGCGCTTGTGGATTCGCATCTTCCCCGATAAGCCCGTCACGGCGAAGCCCGCCGAGACGCGCATGGGCAAGGGCAAGGGCGCCGTCGATCACTGGGTGTGCGTCGTCAAGCCGGGGCGCATCCTCTTCGAGATGGCGGGCGTCGAAGAAGAGATCGCCCGCGAGGCGCTGCGCCTCGCCGGCTTCAAGATGCCCATCAAGACCAAATTCGTCAAGCGCACCGATCCGATCAGCGGGCAGGAGGTCAGCACGCAATGAAAGCCTACGAACTGCGCCAACTGGAGACCGCCGAGCTGCGCGAGCGCCTTGAGAAAGCCCGCGAGGAGCTCTTCCGCCTGCGCCTGAGCTGGAGCAGCGGCTCGCTGGAAGACCCTAACCAACTGCGCTTCAAGCGCCACGAGATCGCGCGCCTGCTGACCATCCTGCGCGAGCGCGAACTGGCGGCGGAGCTCGTCCGCAAGGAGGGACAGACCAATGCCGAATAAGCGCCGCCGTCTGATCGGGCGCGTCTCCAGCGCCAAGATGGACAAGACCATCGTGGTCAAGGTGGACGTCGCCAAGCGCCATCCGATCTACGACAAAGTGCTGCACCAGACGCGCAAATACTACGCCCACGACGAGCGCAACGAGGCGCAAGAGGGCGATCTGGTGCAAATCGTGGAGAGCCGCCCGCTCAGCCGCCTGAAGCGCTGGGCGCTGGAGCGCATCCTAGAGCGCCGCGAAGCCGAGCCAATCAACCTTGAGGCGGCTGAAGAAGGGAGCAACTGAGCGCCATGATCCAACAAGAGACTCGCCTGAAAGTTGCTGATAACACCGGCGCCCGCGAGCTGCTGGTCATCCGTGTGATGGGCGGCAGCAAGCGGCGCTACGGCGGCGTGGGCGATGTGGTCATCGCCACCGTCAAGCAGGCAGCCCCGCAGGGCATGGTCAAGAAGAGCGACATCGTGCGCGCCGTGATCGTGCGCGTGACCAAGCCCTACCGCCGCGACGACGGCTCGTACATCCGTTTTGACGATAACGCCGCCGTGATCCTTGAGCCTGAGGGCGAAAATCCGCGCGGCACGCGCGTCTTCGGACCGGTCGCCCGCGAGATTCGCGCCAAGGGCTTCACGAAAATCGCCGCTCTAGCGCCTGAGACGCTCTAGCTGAAGGAGCAGGGGATCATGCAACGGATCAAAAAGGGCGATACCGTCGAGGTGATCGCCGGCAAGGATATCGGGATGCGCGGCGAGGTGCTGACCGTGCTCCCTAAGCTCAACCGCGTGGTGGTCGAGAAAGTCAACATCGTCAAAAAGCACCAAAAGCAACGCCAGACGCGCAGCGGCGTGCGGCAAGGCATCATCCAGTTCGAGGCGCCCATCGACCTCTCCAACGTGATGCTGGTCTGCAAAGCCTGCGATCAACGCACGCGCGTCGGCTTTCGCCTCAACGAAGAAGGCAAGAAGGTGCGCGTCTGCAAGAAGTGCGGGCAGGATATTGAATGATGCGACTGAAACAATACTACCGTGAGACCGTTGTGCCGGAGCTGATGAAAGAGTTCCGCTACCGCAATGTGATGCAAGTGCCGCGCATTGTCAAAGTGGTTCTGAACATCGGCGTGGGCGAGGCGCTGGAGAACGCCAAAGCGCTCGACGGCGCCGTTGAAGACCTGACCAAGATCGCCGGGCAGAAGCCGGTCATCACGCGCGCCAAGAAAGCCGTCGCCGCCTTCAAACTGCGCGAGGGGCGCGCCATCGGCGTCAAGGTCACCTTGCGCAACGAGCGGATGTGGTCGTTCTTGGATCGGCTGATCAACGTGGCGTTGCCGCGCACGCGCGACTTTCGCGGCATCAGCGGCAACGCCTTCGATGGGCGCGGCAACTACACGCTGGGCTTGCGCGAGCAGCTGATCTTCCCGGAGATCGAATACGATAAGATCGACAAGGTGCGCGGCATGGAGATCAGCATCGTCACCACAGCCAAGACCGACGAAGAGGGTCGGCGCTTGTTGAAGCTGCTGGGGATGCCATTCCGCGAGAACTAGGAGCTATCACGCATGGCGAAGAAATCGGTCACGGCGCGCGAAGGGCGCCGCAAGTACAAAGTGCAAGTCCGCAACCGCTGCAAATACGTCGATCCGAATTCGGGCAAGATTTGCGGGCGTCCGCGCGGCTATATCCGTCGGTTCGGCTTGTGCCGCATCCACTTCCGCGAACTCGCCCTGCAAGGCAAGATTCCCGGCGTGGTGAAGTCCAGCTGGTAGGCGGCAAAAGGAGTCGCAATGCTTTCCGATCCGATTGGTGATATGTTCACCCGCATTCGCAACGCCCTGCAAGTCGGCGCGCCGACGGTCAGTCTGCCCGCCTCCAAGCTCAAGGCGCGCATCGCCGAGATTCTGCTGCGGCAGGGCTATATCACCGCTTATGAGGTCGGCGAGGGCGCTAAGCCCGAACTGACTATCACACTGAAGTACTACGGGGAGCGCCGCTCGCAGCGCCCCGCCATCACGCACATCGCGCGGGTCAGCCGCCCCAGCCGCCGCGTCTACGTCGGCAAGCGCGAGATTCCGTGGGTGCTGAGCGGCATGGGCATCGCCATCATGAGCACGCCGCAAGGCTTGATGACGGGCGATGAAGCCCGTCGGCGCGGCTTGGGCGGCGAAGTCATCGGCGTGGTCTGGTAGGGCCCCAGAAGGAGACACAGACGATGTCACGTATTGGCAAGCAGCCGATCACGCTGCCCTCCAAGGTCGAGGTGACGCTCGGCGCAGATAACCACCTGATGGTCAAAGGACCCAAGGGGCAGCTCTCGCTGCGGGTGCATCCGACCATCACGGTCAAAAAGGAAGACGGCAAGCTGATCGTCGAGCGCCCGAACGACGAGCGCCAGACGCGCGCCCTGCACGGCTTGACGCGCGCGCTGGTGCAGAACATGGTCACGGGCGTCAGCACGGGCTATCGGCGCACTTTGATGCTGGAGGGCACCGGCTATCGCGTCGAGCTGAAGGGCAAGAATCTGGTTGTTTACGTCGGCTATTCGCATCCCATCGAGGTGCCGCCGCCGGAGGGCATCACTTTCGTCGTGGAAGAGCGCGGTTTGGTCTTTCACATCGATGGCATCGATAAGCAACTGGTCGGGCAGGTGGCGGCGAACATCCGCGCGCTGCGCCCGCCGGAGCCGTATCACGGCAAGGGCATCCGCTACAAAGATGAGGTCATCCGCCGCAAGGCAGGCAAGGCAGGTAAGGGCAAGTAAGCATGGCAGATAAAGCGAAAGAGAAGCGCGAAGCGCGCCTGAGCCGCCATCTGCGGGTGCGCAAGAAGGTCAAGGGCACCCCGGAGCGCCCGCGCTTGGTCGTCTACCGCAGCTTGGAGCACATCTACGCCCAAGTCATCGATGACACGGTCGGGCACACGCTGGTCTCCGCCTCGACCATCGATGGCGAGGTGCGCAAGCTGCTGGGCGGCAAAAAGAAGACCGAAGAGGCGCAGATCGTCGGGCGGGTGGTGGCAGAGCGCGCTAAAAACGCGGGCATTCAGCAGGTCGTCTTTGATCGGGGCGGCAACAAGTATCACGGGCGCATCAAGGCGCTGGCGGATGCCGCCCGCGAAGCAGGGCTGGAGTTTTAGATGACGAACAGAAGCGAACGCAACGAACGGTCGGCGCGTCCGGAGCGCGGCGGCGAGCGCCGTCCGCGCCGTGAGCGCCGCGAGCGCGAGGAAGAGCGCGAGGAACTCGACGAGCGCGTGGTCGATATCAGCCGCGTCGCCAAGGTGGTCAAGGGCGGGCGACGTTTCGCCTTCCGCACGGTGGTGATCGTCGGCGATAACAAGGGGCGCGTCGGGCTGGGCATCGGCAAGTCGCGCGGGGTGCCGGATTCGATCCGCAAGGGCACCGAGCAAGCCCGCAAGCGTATGATCAAGGTGGAGCTGGCAGGCACGACCATCCCGCATCAGGTGGTAGCTCGTCACGCCGGCGCGGTGGTGATGTTGCGTCCCGCCTCGCCCGGCACGGGCGTGATCGCCGGCGGCGGCGTGCGCGCCGTGCTGGAGGCGGTCGGGGTGCGCGATATCCTCAGCAAGTCGCAGGGCAGCAACAACCTGCTCAACGTGGCATTGGCGACCCTCAAAGCCCTGCAGCAGCTCAAGAGCGTGCAAGAGGTCGCCCGCATCCGCGAGGTGCCGCTTGAAGAGGTGCAGCCTTTCTGGTTGCGCCGCCGCACGGAGTGATGAGCCATGAGCGAGAGCAAGAACACCAAAAAATTGCGCGTCACGCTGATCAAGAGCCCCATTGGCGCGCAAGAACGCCACAAGCAGACCGTCCGTGCGCTGGGGCTGAAGCGCTTGCACATGACGGTCGAGCAGCCGGATAATCCGTCGGTGCGCGGCATGATCGAAAAAGTGGCGCACCTGCTGAAGGTAGAGGAACTCTAGCATGAAACTGCACGATCTCAAGCCGGATAAAGGCGCCCACAAGCGCAAGCGCCGCGTCGGACGCGGCATCTCGGCGGGGCAAGGCAAGACGGCAGGGCGCGGCACGAAGGGGCAGGCAGCCCGTCCGGGCGGTGTGAAAGCCCCGTACTTTGAGGGCGGTCAGCTGCCGTTGGTGCGCCGCCTGCCCTTCAAGCGCGGCTTCACCAACCTCTTCAAGATTTACTACCAAGAGGTCAACCTTGAGGCGGTGGCGCGCGCCTTCCCGCAAGGCGGGATGGTCACGCCCAGCAAGCTGCTCGAAGCGGGCTTGATCGACACGCTGGAGAAACCGGTCGTGATCTTGGGCATGGGCGAGCTGAGCGCCAAGACCGATATCAAGGCGCATCGCTTCTCCAAGAGCGCCCGCGCCAAGATCGAGGCGGCGGGCGGCACAGCCAGCCCGATGCCGCTCTTGCTGCGCGGCGCGCGCGCCACCATCAAGCTGTTGCCCAAGGCGCGCCGCCCCAAATATCAAGAATGAGCGCAGGCACGGTTCGCCGTGCCTCGCCCCTTAGCTATCCGATTTAGAGGACGATCCCATGCAGTTGTTAGAAGCAGTTCGTAACGCCATCCGCCTGCCCGACCTGCGCAATAAGATTCTCTTCACGATCTTCATCTTGATGATCTACCAGTTCGCCACGCACATCCCGGTGCCGGGCGTCAACCGCGAGGCGCTGCGCGGCTTGCTGGACGAAGGCGCGGGCGCGGGCTTCATTCAGGTGCTGAATTTGCTCTCCGGCGGCGCCGTGACCAACTTCAGCATCTTGGCGAACGGAGTCTACCCGTACATCACGGCGCAGATCATCCTGCAGCTGCTGACCGGCGTCATCCCGCGCCTCGAGCAGATCGCCAAAGAGCCGGGCGGGCGCGAGAAGATCAACCAGTACACCTATTACTTGGCGATCCCGATGGCGCTCTTGCAATCGGTCGGGCAGATCAACATCATGCAGAGCTTCACCCAGACGCCCATCATCCCCGGCTACGGAGTCAGTTTCCTGCTGACCGTACAAGTCTTAGCCACCATGACCGCCGGCACGATGTTCGCCATCTGGTTGGGCAACTTGATCACCGAAGAGGGCATCGGCAACGGCATCTCGATGATCATTTTCGGCGGCATCGTGGCGCAGGCGCCGCGCAACTTGGGCATCCTGCTGGGCGACGAGGACTGGTGGCTCTTCAACATCATCGCCTTCATCGCCCTGACCGTAGTGACCGTGATCGCCATCGTGATCATTCAGGAGGGCGCGCGGCGCATCCCGGTGCAGTACGGCAAGCGCGTGCGCGGACAGAAACAGTACGGCGGCGGCTCGACGTACATTCCGCTCAAGGTCAACGCCGTCGGCATGATCCCGCTGATCTTCGCCCAAGCCGTGGTGACCTTCCCGGCGGTCATCGGCGGCATTTTCTTCGCCAACACGCCCTTCGGCAACTGGCTGCGCGATACTTTCGGCACGCGCAGCGGCTTTTGGTACTGGTTCTTCGAGTTCCTGCTGGTGGTCGGCTTCACCTACTTCTACACCGATATCATGATCCAGCAGCAGAACCTCGCCGAGAACTTGCAACGGCAAGGCGGCTTCATCCCGGGCATCCGTCCGGGCAAGCGCACGCAGGAGTACATCACGCGGGTGACCCGCCGCATCACCTTCGCTGGCGCGATGTTCTTGGGCATCGCGGCGGTCACGCCCGGCTTGATGATCATCGTCGACTACTTCCTGACCGGGCGCACCGATATCACGCGCGGCAGCAACCCGGCGCTGGTGATCGGCTCGGCGGGCTTGATCATCGTGGTCGGCGTGGTGGTCGATACCATGCGCCAGCTGGAGTCGCAACTGGTCATGCGCAACTATGAAGGCTTCATGCGCTAAGGCATCCCTGCATGGCGACTTATATCATTCTGCTGGGGATGCAAGGCGCGGGCAAAGGTACGCAAGCGGCCGTCCTCTCGAAGCGGCTGGGCGTGCCTCACGTGACGACCGGCGGCTTGTTTCGGGCGATGGAGGGGCAAGACTCCGACCTCGCCCGCCAGATTCAAGCCATCATGAAGCGCGGCGACCTCGTGCCTGACGATATCACCGTCGCGGTGGTGCGCCAGCGCCTTGCCGCGCCCGACGCCGCCAACGGCGCGATCTTCGATGGCTTCCCGCGCACCTTGCCGCAGGCGCAAGCCCTCGATGCGCTGCTGGCGGAGCTGGGCGCGGAGGTCTCCCTAGCGCCGTTGCTCACGCTGGATCGGGAAGAGGCGATCGCGCGCATCTCGGCGCGCTGGGAGTGCACACTCGATCCGACGCACGTCTATAACATGCGCACCAATCCGCCGAAGGTGCCCGGCATCTGCGATATCGACGGCGCGCCCTTGCGTCAGCGCCCGGACGATACGCCCGAAGCCGCCGCCAAGCGCATCGACACCTTCTTCGAGAAAACTGCGCCGCTGCTCGATTACTACCGCGCGCGCGGCATCCTCCACGAGGTGGACGCCGCCCAAAGCATCGAGGCGGTCTCGGCGGCGCTCCTCCAGCTGATCGAGGCGAAAGGCAGGGCATGATTCGGCTCAAGACGGCGGAGGAAATCCTGATCATGCGCGCCGCCGGGCGCATCGTGGCTGCCGCCCACGCCGAAGCGCGCGCCCTCGTCAAGCCCGGCGTCACCACGGCGCAGATCAACGAGGCGGTCGAGCGCACCATCCGCAAGCACGGCGCCATCCCGACCTTCATCGGTTATCCGCCCGGCAGCGCGCACCCCTTCCCGGCGGCGACGACCGTCTCGATCAACCACGAGCTGGTGCATGGCATCCCCAGCCCGCAGCGCGTGCTGCAGGAGGGCGATATCGTCAGCATCGATTGCGCGGCGACTTATAAAGGCTTCGTCGCCGATGGCGGCTTCACGATGGGCGTCGGCAAAATCTCGCCTGAGGCGCAACGCTTGATCGAGATCGGCGAGGAGGCGCTGCGCATCGGCATTCAGCACGCCGTGCTGGGCAACGAGACCCGCGACATCGCCCTCGCCATCCAGACCTACGTGGAGAAGCAGGGCTGCAGCGTGATCCGTGAGTACACCGGGCATGGCGTCGGGCGGGCGATGCACGAAGAGCCGCAAGTGCCGAACTGGTGGCCGCGCGGGCGCAAACAGCGCGCTTGGCGCAGCTATCCCTTGCAAGTCGGCATGACCTTCGCCCTCGAGCCGATGATCAGCTTGGGCAGCCCCAAGACGCAAGTGCTGGACGATCACTGGACGGTCGTGATGGCGGATGGGTCGCTTTGCACGTGGACGGAACACACCATCGCCGTGACCGACGGCGAACCGCTGATTTTGACTCTGCCCTAGGCGGGCTAAATGTGAGAGAATAGCCGCACGAGTCGGCTAGTACATGCAGGTAAACAGGAGTTTCTATGGCACGTATCGAAGGTGTAGACTTGCCGCGCGACAAGCGCGTTGAAGTCGCCCTGACTTACATCTACGGCATCGGCAGACCGCGCAGCAAGGAAATTCTGACGGCGACTAAGGTCGACCCTAACAAGCGCGTGCGCGACCTGACCGAAGCCGAAGTGACGCTGCTGCGCGATGCGATCAGCAACTACCGCGTGGAGGGCGAGCTGCGCCGCGAAGTACAGCTCAACATCAAGCGTCTGATCGAGATCGGCAGCTATCGCGGTCTGCGCCATCGGCGCAACCTGCCCGTGCGCGGGCAACGCACTAAGACCAACGCGCGCACCAAGCGCGGTCCGAAGAAGACGGTCGCGGGGCGTGGGCGGCGGCGCGGCGCCAAGAAGAAGTGATCGGCTGGGCGCGCCAGCTGCAAATCCTGCCTATACAAGCTTTAGGCGTTCTGCTACAATACCCTATCGCACAGGCGCTAAGCCTGCAACATACGGAGTAGGTCATATGGGCAAATCAGGCGGCGCGGCGCCACGTCGGGGTGCGCGGCGCGCCACAGTCAAAAAGGTCAAGCGCAATATTCCTTACGGGCAGGCGCACATTCACGCCACCTTCAACAACACCATCGTCTCGATCACCGATCAGCAAGGCAACTTGATCTGCTGGGCGAGCGCTGGCACCTCCGGCTTCAAGGGCAGCCGCAAAAGCACGCCCTACGCCGCCCGTATGGCGGCGCAGCAAGCCAGCGACGCCGCTAAAGAGCAAGGCATGCAAGAGGTCGATATCTTCGTCAAAGGTCCGGGTCCCGGTCGGGAGTCCGCCATTCGCGCCATCCAAGCCAGCGGCTTGCGCGTGCGCTCGATCTCAGACGTCACGCCCGTGCCGCACAACGGCGTGCGTCCGCCTAAGAAGCGCCGCGTCTGAGGGGGCTTCGAGGGCATTCACGTGGTTTTTCAGGTGTAAACACACAGCAGTGTGGAGGAAGCCCAGTTCACATGGCAAGATACACTGGTCCCGTCTGTAAGTTGTGTCGCCGCGAAGGCGAGAAGCTCTTTTTGAAGGGCGCCCGTTGCACGTCGCCCAAGTGCGCCGTGGAGAAGCGCGGCTACCCGCCCGGTCAGCACGGCAAGGAAGCCTCCTTCCGTCGCGGGCGCACCTCCGATTATAACGCCCAGCTGCGCGAAAAGCAGAAAGCGCGCCGCATTTACGGCATCCTAGAGCGCCAATTCCGCCGCTACTTCGCCGAAGCCTCGCGGCGGCTCGGTCCGACGGGCAGCAATCTGCTCATCCTGCTGGAGACGCGCCTCGATAACGTCATCTATCGGCTCGGACTCGCCGACTCGCGCGCCCACGCCCGTCAGCTGGTCAGCCATGGGCATTTTGACGTCAACGGCGTGCCGACCAACATCGCCTCTTACGGCTTGAAGGCGGGCGATCAAATCACGCTGCACGGCAGCAGCCGCAACCTGCGCTACTTCCGCGAGATTCGCGCCTACATGGAGCAGCGCCCGCCCCTGCCCGATTGGCTCTCGATGACCTTTCACGGCGATGGCACCTTCACGGCAACCGTCGAGCGCCTGCCCGACCGCGGCGAGATTCAACTGCCCTTGAACGAACAGTTGATCGTTGAGTACTACTCGCGTTAAGCCTTTCGCCCATGCAGTCAGGCGAGCCGCCGCCGAGCGCCTCGCCTGACGAGGAGGAACTGTGACCACGAATCCGTTGGTGCTGCCTAAAATCGAAAGCGATGCCAGTTCGCGCAACTACGGGCGTTTCATCATCAGCCCGCTGGAGAGCGGCTACGGCGTGACGCTCGGCAACGCGCTGCGCCGCGTGCTGCTCTCTTCGCTGCCCGGCGCAGCGGTCACCTCGATCAGCCTGTCGGGCGTCTCGCACGAGTTCTCCGCCGTGCCGCACGTCCGCGAGGACATGATGCAGATCATCCTGAACGTCAAGCAGCTGCGCGTACGCCTGACGGATACGCAGTCCGCCCGTTTGCGCCTCGATGTGCGCGGCGAAGGCACGGTCACGGCGAGCGATATCATCTATCCGCCCGAAGTCGAGCCGATCAACCCCGATCTGTACCTCTTCACGGTCGATTCGAGCGACGCGCACCTCGAAATGGAGATCAACGTGGCAACCGGGCGCGGCTACAGCCCGGCTGAAGAGCGCGGGCGGCTGCCCATCGGCGAGTTGCCCGTCGACGCCCTCTTCAGCCCGATCAAGCGCGTCAATTTCGACGTCGACCGCGCCCGCGTTGGGCAGCGCACCAATTACGATAAGCTGATCTTGGAAATCTGGACGGATGGCACCATCCGCCCGGCTGAGGCGATGAGCCAAGCCGCCCAGCTGCTGATCGATCACCTGCGCATCATCGCCGGCGTGGACGTCGACCGCTTGCCGACCGTCGCCGCCGAGACCGAGCGCATCAGCGAGAGCAAGCCCTGGGATGAAGAGCGCTACAACACGCCCATCGAGGTGCTGGACTTGAGCGTGCGCGTCTTCAACTCGCTCAAGCGCACCGGCATCACCACCGTCGGCGAGGTGCTCGAGATGCTCGACCGCGGCACCGATGCCATGTTGGCGATCCGCAACTTCGGCGAGAAATCGCTCGATGAGCTGGTGCAGCGGCTGCGCGAAAAGCAGTTCCTGCCCGCCGATCATCATATCAACTTGCCCTCAGCTAGTGAATCATCGGCGCAGTAAGCGCACAGAGAGGACACCATGCGACATCGCATTGCCGGTAAGCAACTGGGACGCAGTGTCGGTCAGCGCAACGCGCTGCGCCGCACCTTGCTGACCCAGCTCTTCCAACACGAACGAATCAAGACCACTCGCGCTAAGGCACAGGCGATCCGCGCCGAAGCCGAGCGCATGATCACCAAAGCCAAGCGCGGCAACGCCCATCCCGACCCCGCCTACGGCATTTTCGTGCGCCGTCTGCTGGCGGGGCGGCTGGATAGCAAGGCGGTCGTCAAGAAAATCTTCGATGAGCTGGCGCCGCGCTACGCCGAGCGTCCCGGCGGCTACACCCGCATCTATCGGCTCGCCCCGCGCAAGGGCGACGCCGCCGAGATGGTCATCCTCGAACTGGTCGACCGTCCGAAAGCGCAAAAGGGCGACGGCGGCGCTCAGCGCGGCTTGCTGGGCCGCTTGCGCCGCAACCGTCCTGCCGCCAAGCCGAAGGCTGAAGGCGAGAAGTGATCGGGTGAGGGCGGCGTGGCGCGCTACCGTGCAGTGATCGCCTACGAGGGCGGCGCCTTTCAGGGCTTTCAGCGTCTGCGCGGCGCAGCGCCGAGCGTGCAGAGCGCTCTTGAAGCGGCTTTGAGCGGCTTGGCGGGGCAGCCCGTGCCGATCCTCGCCGCCGGGCGCACCGATAGCGGCGTCCATGCCAGCGGGCAGGTCATCGCCTTCGATCTGGCGTGGCAGCACGGCGAGCGGGCGCTCCAAAACGCTTTGAACGCCGCCCTGCCCGCCTCAATCGCCGTCTTGCAGCTCAGCCGCGCCGCCGATGACTTTCATCCGCGCTATCAGGCGTTGGCGCGCACCTACGAGTATCGGGTCTACCTCTCGAAGGTGCGCCATCCGCTTCTAGCGCGCGAGGCGTGGCAGGTTGCGCCGCCCTGCGAGCTGGCGCTGATGAACAGCGCGGCGGCGCTGCTGATCGGGCGGCACGACTTCGCCAGTTTCGGCACGCCGCCGCTGGGCGAGCGCGGCACGACCGAACGGACGGTCTTTGCGGCGGCGTGGCGGGCGTTGCCGCCTGAGTACGGCGTGGCGCGCGCCGCTTTTCGCATCAGCGCCGATGCGTTCTTGTATCGGATGGTGCGCGCCATCGTGGGCAGTTTGGTGGCGGTTGGGCAGGGGCGGCTGAGCCTCGCCGCTTTCGAGGAGGCGTTTCGGGCGGCGCGGCGCGGCGCGATCAGACATTTAGCGCCGCCGCACGGCTTGACGCTCGTCGAAGTGACTTTCTCCGAGACCTATACAGACAGCGAACGGGCAGACGCCCGCTGGAGTGCAGAAGATGAGATTCAAGACTTACACACCTACCCTTGAGAGCGCCGCCGAGGAGCGGGCGTGGTACGTGGTGGATGCCACCGACGCGATTCTAGGGCGTTTGGCGGCGCGCGTGGCGGCGGTGCTGCGCGGCAAGCACAAGCCCACCTTCGCGCCCCACATCGATAGCGGCGATTACGTCATCGTCATCAACGCCGAGAAGGTCAAGGTGACTCAAGATCGGCTGGATACTAAGTTCTACTACCGCCACTCGCAATATCCGGGCGGCTTCCGCCAAACGCCGCTGCGCGAGATGCTCGCCAAGCATCCGGAGCGCGTGATCGAGATGGCGGTCAGGGGTATGTTGCCGCACAATCGCTTGGGGCGCAAGATGGCGAAGAAGTTGAAGGTCTACGCGGGCAGTGCGCATCCGCACGGCGCGCAGCAGCCCAAGCCGCTGGATATCTCTGAGGTGAAGAAAGCATGAACGGCAGACAGTACGTAGAAGGCATCGGTCGGCGTAAAGAGGCGACGGCGCGCGTGCGGCTCTATGCGGGCGGCGCGGGGACGGTCGTCATCAACGAGAAGCCCGGCAGCGAGTACCTCGTGCGCATGGGCGATCTGGACGCGGCGCTCTTGCCGTTGCGCCTGTGCGGCATGGAGGGGAGCTTCGACGTCAGCGTCAAGGTGCAGGGCGGCGGCATCACTGGGCAAACCGACGCGATCAAGCTAGGGGTGGCGCGCGCCATCCTGAAGCTCGATCCCGAAAAGCGCCCGATCTTGCGGCAGGCGGGCTTGCTCACGCGCGATCCGCGCGCCAAAGAGCGCAAGAAGCCCGGTTTGCGCCGCGCGCGCAAGGCGCCCACCTACACCAAGCGCTAGAGCGCCGCTCGATTCAGCCACAAAAAACGTCCGCCCTTGCGAGCGGACGTTTTTGCTTGATGGCGAAGCGGCGCAGCCGATCAGCGGTAGGTGGATAGATAGGCGATGACGTCGCGCAGGTCTTGCAAGTCCATCTGATCGGCGTAATTGGCGGGCATCTGGACTGCCTCGCCGCCCGGCACGATGTAGCGGCTGGGATACAGGATCGACTCGGCGAGGTACTGCTCGGCGGTGTAGCCGCTGAACTGATCGAGGCGCAGGCGGATGTTCTCCACGCGCGAGTAGGTGCCTGCTGTCGGCGCGAAGCTATAGGCAGCGCCGCCGGGCGCGCTGTGGCAAGCCGCGCAGCCGAAGGAGGCGTATTTCTGCTGACCGGCTGCGGCATCGCCGCCGCTCAGATCGAGCGCCATGACGTCCACGCCCGCGCCCAGCACCTCTTTATCCTCGGCGACTGTCCCCTCGCCGACGATGCGGAAGCCTTGACGGATGTCGTTCGGGGTCAGCTTGAGCGCCTCTTCGCGGTAATTCATGATGAAGGCGACCAGATTCTCGATCTCATCTGGGCGCAGCGGACCGCCGGCTTCCTGACCCCACGCCTGCATGATGTTGCCGTTCCAGAGCGGACCGTTGGTGGGGCGTCCGGCGATGAGCGTGGTGCGCAGGTACGCCTCCAAGCCGCCCGTCCAGCCCAGCTCTTTCAGACGCGGCTCGCGGTTCAGCTCCCAGCCTTGCGCGCGCAGCTCCTCGACCTTCGCCTCTTGCTCGGCGATGCGCGGCAGGAGTTCATCGATCTTCTGCGGCGTGTTGGGATCGAAGAGGCGGATGCGCGTATTGACCTCATCCAGCTGCATCTGGATGCGAGCGCGCTCCTCAGAGTCGGCGGGGGCGGCATCGCGGCGGGCGAGCAGCTCGGCGCGCTCGGCGATATCGGCTTGGTAGGTCTCGATGGCGCGCTGCAGGCGGTTGAGTTCAGCGCGCAAGGCGCGCAGCTGATCGTTGGCGACCTTGCCGGGATTCTCGTCCAAGAAGAGCATCGGGTTCTTCAGGGCGGGCGCGTAGCCGGAGAGACCCAGACCGTCTTCGGCGTGGCAGCTGTAGCAGTTGTTCAGGTACAGCTCGGCGCCGCGCTCGATGGAGCGCCCTTCCCACTGTTGGGTGAAGACCTCCATGCGCGCCGGCTCGTTGATGATGACCCAGCCGACCAGCAGCATGATGCCCACGAAGGACGCAATGCCGACAATAATCTTATTCTGAATGCTCATGTGCGGTTCATGTCCTCAGCAGTCTATAGCTGATGCGTGCGATGTAGGGCGGCGCCTCGCGGCAGCCGCCCGCGAACTCGCTCAGTGACCGACGCCCTGATACTCCGAGAGGCGATGCACGAAGACCTGCTTGCCGGAGAACTGGATGGCAGGCACCATGAAGGTCTTGGGCAGCCCGTTGGCGTCTAGCTCTTGCCGCCCGTCCACGTCGTAGAGCGACTCGACCATCTTGACCTTGATGCTGCCGTCTTCGTTGCGCAGCGGCTTGCCATCGGCGCCCAGCTCAGGCACGTTCCAGATCACCTTCAGGTCGATGCGCTTCAGATCGCGCTGATAGTCGGAGACGGTCAGGATGCCGACCACGTTGGGCAAGTCCTTGCCCCACTTCTCCTTCAGGTGGAGGTACTCTTCCATCAGCCGGCGCATCTTGCCCTCAGGCACGGCTTGGCACAGCACCTCGCGGGAGGTGTCCGGCAGCAGCAGCGGCTGTGGCATCACTGCGCCCCATTGCACCAGCGGCAGCTTGTGATCGCGGTCGAGGTCGCTGGTGCAGTACGTGCCGTTGACCCACGCGTCGTAGGGCATGGCGCGCACCGGTCCAACGCCTTCCATCGGCGCCATTGCCTGCACCATCTCTTGGTCGCCGGCGGTATCGACGCCCCACTTCGCCGTCCCCATGTAGGAGAGCAGCCACATCACGAAGATGAAGCTCAGCATCAGGCTGAGTTGGAAGCGCCGATGGGCGTAGCGGCGGCTCTTGGCTACGTCGAGGTACGGGTAGACGAAGAAGGCGATCAGCAGCACGGTCGGGATGACCAAGCCGAACAGGATTTTATCGCCCAGCTTGAGCAAGCCCTGCAGCCAGAAGAAGTACCACGGCGCCGTGGTGTGCAGCGGCGTCACATTCGGATTGGCGTGCGTCTCCAAGGGGGCGTGGAAGAACCAGATCACCATCACCACCATGACGAGGATGGTCATGCCGAACCACATGACTTCGGTCGTCGCCACGTCGGGGATGAAGTAGACGCGCTTATCCATCGGCACGCGCTTGGCGGTATCCTGCCCGATCTCCTCAAGGCGCGGCGGCAAGCTATGCCCGTGCAGCACCACCTTGTAGTAATGCACGCCGAGGAAGATCACGGTCAGCATGGGCAGCAGGAAGACGTGCAGCAGGTAGAAGCGCAGCAAGCCGCCCGCGCCGATATCCGGCGCGCCGCGCAGCAGCAGGTTGATGTTGGTGCCCAGAATCTCCGGCGGGGCTGCCTCAGCCATCGAGGTGCCGATGGTGACCGCCCAGAACGCCAGCTGATCCCACGGCAGCAGGTAGCCGGTGAAGCTCAGGAAGAGCGTCAGCACCAGCAGCACCATGCCGGTGAACCAAGTGAACTGGCGCGGCTTTTTGTAGGAGCCTGTGGCGAACGTGCGTATGGTATGCAAGGCGACCACGATCACCATCGCCTCGGCGCCCAGTCGGTGCATATCGCGCATGAACTGACCGAGCGGCACGTTGGTCATGATGTTGATCATGTTCTGGTAGGCGACCGTCGGCGAGGGCGTGTAGAAGATCATCAGGAACATGCCCGTGATGATCTCGATGACGAAGGTGAAGGTCGAAAGGAAGCCGAGGCGGAACGTGGGATAGATGCCCGTCACCGCCTGATGATAATAGCTGGGACGCATGTGCATCCAGAAGGCATCCGCGTGCGGCGTCAGGCGCGGGTTGGGGCGGCGTGAGGGCGGGTCGCCGCGCAGCGCCTCGCGGATATCTTGGATGTTCATGCCCGCCGTGATGCGTTCAACCGTCTCGTCGACTAGCTCCATGACGGCTTTCCGCACGCCCTTCTCCTTGATGTCGTCAAGGAAGGAGGGGAAAGGCAATACCGACATATACGACTCCTCGAAACTCTCTTGCGTTCACTTACGATACACCACCCACAAGCGCGCTAGAACTCCCCGTGGCGGCGCACTTGCGATGATCATAGGGAGAATTAAGCTTGCCCAACGCCCGCGCCCTTGATCTTCTTGCCGGTGTTGATCTCAATGCGCTCGGCGCCGTCGATCTTGACCGGACCGCCGCTGGCGTCCGACTCGACGACCCCCGCGGCTGTGATCACGCGCACGGCGAAGCGATCAAGGCTGCGCGGGGCTGGTCCTTCGATGTAGCGCCCGTCTTCCTCGAACTTCGAGCCATGGCAAGGACACTCGAAGCGCCCGTTGGCGTCCACCCACTTGAACAGGCAGCCCAAGTGCGTGCAGACCATGTTCAGCGCCAACAAGCCGTTGGCAGTGTTGACCAGCCAGTACTTGCCCGTCGGGTTGGGGACGGGCGCCGACCCCACGGCTGGCACGGTGGCGGGATCGACCGTGAAAATGCCGCCGAACTCGCCCTCGCGGAAGCGCGGCAGCGCAAACCAGATGATCGCGCCCGCCGTCTGCGCCATGAAGACCGCTATGCTGGCGCCCCAGATGTAATATAAAAACTCGCGACGATTGATCGGCTTGACAGCCACCTCGCTGCTCACCACAGGCGCAGACGCCGCCTCTTTGACCTGCGCGGCAGCTTTCCCCTTAGGAACGGTCTGTGTCGTCATGCATCTTCCCCTGAGTCGTTAACCGATTCGGCTCGACCAAAAATAGCTTCGGCTTTTTAGCGTTTCACGTATGCTCAGCGCGCCTGCAGACCGAGCGCACAGTGCGTTTGCGTACGTTTTCACTATCACCATAAGTTTAGCGCGTAGTTGACAAATTAGCAAGCGCCAAGCGCCCCTCAAACACGTCTTTCGGTCAAACTGCCCGAAGCCGCTCGGCGGGCGAGCGGGCAACCCCTTTGAGCGCGCCCGTGTTATACTTCACGCACACATCCCGCGAAGTGCTTGAGGAGCGTTTTCCCGTGCCTGCTTACGACTTCCGTTGCCTCGACTGCCAGCATCGCATGGTGCTGATCTTCTCCTACGCCGAGTACGCCACAGCTGAGAAACGCTGCACCCGCTGCGGCAGCCTGAACGTCCGCCGCGTCATGACCAAAGTCGCCGTGGCGAAGGGCGATGCCGCTCGCTTCGCCAACCTTGAGGACGACTCCGCCCTGGACGACCTCGCCGAAGCCGATCCCGCCACGCTCGGTCGCTTCATGCGCCGCATGGCGGACGAGACGGGCGAAGATTTGGGCGAGGAATTCAACACCATCGTCGAGCGCCTTGAGCGCGGCGAAGACCCCGAATCTATCGAGGCGGATTTGGCGCTGCCCGAAGACTCCCTCGACGAGGGCGCGGATTCCGACGCTGCCGAGCCATCTAGCGCGCCCTCAGCCGTAGCCGAGAGCGCCGACTCCGATCTCGGAGACGCGTAGGCGATGGCTGCGCTCGGCAGAGCCGCTTGGCGCTATGGCTTGCCGCTGCTGCTCTACAGCGCAGCGGTCTGTTTCATCACCTATCCGCTCGTCACGGATTTGGGCGGCTGGCTGGCGGGCGCCAGCTACGGCGACGCCTACGAGTACGCGCGGGCGGGCTGGTGGGCGAACTACGCCCTGCGCAACGGACTCAATCCGTTCTATCAGAGCCTGTTCAACTATCCCGACGGCTTTTTCAGCGCGGCGCAGTGGTCGCAGCCGCTGATCTACCTGCCCACCGCCCTCTTGAACTTCGTCTTGCCGCCCGCCGCCGCCTATAACCTGTACATGCTCAGCATCCTCGTGCTGAACGGCATGGCGATGCACGCGCTGCTGTGGTGGCTGCTGCGCGAGCGCCCGCCTTACGTTCAGCAGGGCGGCGCGCTGATCGGCGGCTTGATCTTCACCGCCTACCCGACCTTTCAGGGCAACATCAGCATCGGGATGCTCAATCCCATCGCGGTCTACATGCTGCCGATCCTGATCCTGTGCGCCTTGCGCATCCTAGAGGGCGAGCGGGCGCGCCGCTTGGTGATCCTCGGCGGCGTGGCGCTGTGGCTGCTGCTCATGGCGAACCTGACCGCCTTCATCTACAGCTTGATGCCGCTCGTCCTGTTCGGCGGGGCGTACTTCCTGCTCTTTGAGCGCCATCTGCTCACGCGGCGCGCCCTGTTGATGCTGCTGGGCATCCTTGCGCTGGGCGGCGCGCTCAGCTTGCCGTTTTACATCCCGCTGCTCGCGGAGATCGCCGCCCAACGGACGCCTTTCGTGCTGTTTGATGGCAGCAAGCTGCATCACAGCGCCGATCTGCTTGCCCTGATCGCGCCCTCGCCCTTCACGCCGTGGTCGTTTGCGCCTGAGTACAGCGGCGCGGCTATCGGCAGCAACTCGATGGAAGGGACGGGCTACGTCGGCATCCTGACTGTCATTCTGTGTCTGGTGGCTTTGGCGCGCCGCCCTGAGCGGGCGGGCATGTGGCTCGCCCTCGCCATCGGCAGCATGATCTTCTCGTTGGGCGGCTTGCTCAAGGTCAACGGCGACCTCGCCGTCGTGACCATCGCGGGCTTCGAGACCTACATCCCCTTGCCCTACGCCCTGCTGCAGGAGCTGCCCTTCATCAACGTGGCGCGCACGCCCGGTCGCTTCAACGGCACAGCGGGACTAGCCCTCGCCATCCTTGCGGCGTACGGCGTAGCGTGGCTGCTGGAGCGCTCTCGGCGCCGCGCGGCGATGCTTTTGTTAGTCCCGCTCAGCGCCCTGATCCTGCTGGATTATCAGCTCTTCTTCCCGTACATGCGCCACCCGGCGCCCTTGCCCGCCTATCTGAGCCAGCTGGCGCAGCGCGACGACCTGCGCGCCATGCTAGACGTGCCGTACGACGATTACGTGGCGCAAAAGATCGCGCTGTGGCATCAGGTCACCCATCGCAAGCCGCTGATCGCTGGTCACGTCTGGCGGCGACCGCCCGTGCCGCTCGAAAAGTTCGGCTTGCTCTCCGATGCAGCGCGCGGCAGAGCCTTCGATCTGCTCAGCGGCGCGCCGCTGCGCCCGGAGGCAGTCCGCGCTTTGCTGCGCCTGCACGGAGTCGACGTGGTGACCTATCACCTCTTGCCGATGGACGATCCGCAGGCGCTGGCAATCGGCGAGCGACTCTTCGGCGCGCCGCGCCATGTCGACTCGCTGCTGGCTTTCTTCGAGGTGCCGCCCGCCGACCCCTCAGCGCTTGAGGGCGTGGTACCTGCCACTTTTGGCGAGGGCTGGTGGCGCGGGACGCGCCGCTGGCTGACCGACCGCGCGGAGCTGTATTTTTACGTTCATGACGAGTCGGCGCTGCGCCTCCGCCTTGCCCTAGAGCCGCTCGCCTACGCCGAGACGCTCAAAGCGGCGCTGGGCGACGAAAAGCGCGCCCTCAGCACGGGCGATCAGTTGGCGCTGTGGCATTTCGGCGCGAGCGGCTTCCACGCCCTGCGCCTGAGCGCCGAGTGCATCCGCGTGCCGCCCTGCGCCCTGCCCGAGGAGCGCTGCGAACCGCCTTTGCCCCGCAAAGCGGTCTGTGTGAGCGCCGCCCTGCGCAGCATCCGCGCCGAGCGCGAGGCGGCGTGGCAAGCGGCGGAGGTGCAGCTGGGCAGCGGCATGAGTCTGATCGGCTTCAGCCTGCCTGAGCGGCTCAAGGGCGGCGAGACGGTCGAGGTGGTGACGGCGTGGCGGGCTGCCGAGCGTCTGCGCGAGCGCTACCATCAATTCGTGCATCTGGTCGACGCGCAAGGGCAGCTGATCGCCCAAGACGACTTCCCGCCCGCCCGCGGCGCCTTCCCAACCGATCAATGGGCGGTCGGGCAGCGCTGGGCGGAGGCAGCCTACTTGCAACTGCCCGCCGATCTGCCCGCGGGGACGTATCGGCTCTTCGCGGGCTGGTATCGCCTGCCCGACGGCGCGCGCCTGCCCGTGCAAGGCGAGGGAGTCGGCGCGCGCGACGGCTTGGTCTACTTGGGCGAGGTGACGGCGCGCTGAGGCGGCTCAAAGCCGCGCCACGACTGAGCGAAGGCTCGGATCGCCGCCTGTTGGCGCGCCGAGAGCTGGATGAAGGGTCGGCGCGCCTTGACGAAGGCGATGGCTTGCTCAGGGCTCAGCCCGCGCCCGATCAGATAGCAGATCACCAACGAGGGCGCCCGACCGAGTCCGCCGGCGCAATGTACGTACACGCCGCGCCCGACGCTGATCTGCTCGTGGATGAAGGCGACGCCGCGCTGAAGCTGCTCGAGGGCGGGCGGCGTGCCGTCCATAGTCGGCAGCCATAGGTAGTGCGGCGCGTGGATGCCGCTCCGCCGATCATCCCACTCCACGCGCAAGTTGACCAGCGCCTCCACCGACCAGCGCTGCAGTTTTGCCCAGCCCGCCGCGTTGATCTGCCCGCCCAGCCACAGCTGATCGGTCAGGCGGCTCAGGCGGCGGATGGGCGGCAAGCGCCCGTGATCGCCCAAGCGCGAGAGGGCGTACCACAGCCCGATCATCGGCTTGGAGAGCGCCCAATCGGGCAGGGCGGCGGCGGCTTCGGCTAGGATGCTCGGCTCAGGCACTCAGAATTTCTTGCTCCCTTTCAAGCCGCCCAGCGCGGCGTGAGCGACCAAGCCCGTCTTATAGTCGTAGATGGTGCGCGCCTTCTCGCGGTAGCGCTCCAAAGCGAGGCGGATCAGCTCATCGACGACTTGAGCGGGCGTCATGCCCTCCGCCTGCCATAGATAGAAGGCGAGCGAGCCGGGCATCGTGTTGATCTCATTGACGTAAGGCTGATCGTCCTTGACGAGGAAATCGATGCGGGCAGTGCCGCCCCCTTCGATGGCTTCGAAGGCGCGAATCGCCAAGTGGCGGATTTGCTCGGTCAGCGCCTCAGGCAGCGGGGCGGGAATCTTACGCTCGGCGCCCTTCATGCCCTTCGCCGCGCCGCCGTGCAGATATTTCTCCTCATAGGTCAGGAACTCCTCGAAGCTGATGGGCTGCTCCAGCAGGGAGGCGCGCACTTGCGCGTTGCCCAGCAGCGCACAGTTGACCTCGATAGCGCCTTCGAGGGCTTTTTCGACGATGACCGCCCGATCCAAGCCGAAAGCGACGTCGAGGGCGGCGGCGGCGGCTTTGGCATCGGCGGGGCGGCTGACGCCGATGGACGATCCGAGCGTATTCGGCTTGATGAAGAGCGGATAGCCGAGCCCTTCAAGGCGCTCCAGCACGGCGGCGCGTTGACTCTGCCACTCGGCGCGCCTGATCAGCATCCCATCGAGGACGGGGATGCCGTGCGCCCGCAGGACGGTCTTGGTCATCGCTTTATTGTTGGCGAGCGCCGAAGCCAGCACGCCGCAGCCGACGTAAGGGATATCGGCGAGCTCCAGCAAGCCTTGCAGCGTGCCGTCCTCGCCGTGCGAGCCGTGTACGGCGGGGAAGACCACATCGAGGCGCTTGAGGGCGTTGCGCGCCAAGTAGCCCGCCAAAGGCGGCGTGATCATGCCGTGCTGGGCGGGCGCGGGCGCGATCAGGGTCTCGCGCACCCCGATCAGCTCTTCGATCTTCTCAATTTGGAAGGTTTTCAGGTCGCTGAAGGCGGGGCTGGTCAGCCAGGTGCCTGAGCGGGTAATGTAGATCGGGATGACTTCGTATTTGGCGGGATCGAGGGCGCGCATGATCTGTTGCGCTGTCACAATTGAGACGTCGTGTTCAACGGATCGGCTGCCGAAGATCACGCCGACGGTCAATTTTCGGTTGGGGATGCTCGTCATGCGGTGAAAGTCCTTTTTTTGATGGGTTATGCCGCGTAAACATCGGGCAGGTCGGTCAGCAGGAGCAGCGCGTCGCCCGCTCCCATAATACCGCGATAGTAGGCGGCGGCTTCCTCCAGATTGGCTACTTCGCGCAGGCGCTCCGACGGGAAGCCCGCTGCGAGGGCGCCCTCGCGCACGGCGGACGTCTGGGGCGAGCGGATCAGGATGATATCGGTCGCCGTCGCCGCCATGTGGGCGCCCAGCGCCCGATTAGCCGCCTCCGACTGAGCGCCCAGCTCGAACATGCCCGAAGAGACCACGATGCGCCGCTTGCTGTGCGTATGCAGCGCCAGCACATCCAGCGCCGCCTTCGTGCCGACGGGATTGGCGCTGTAGGCGTCATCGATAATCACGCTGCCGTCGGGCAGTTGGTGGCGCACGAGGCGATGCTCGGTGGGCTGCAGGGTCGCCACGCGCGGCGCGATCTCCTCAAACGTCATGCCCAAGTGCGCGGCAATGGCTATCGCCATCAGGACGTTGGTCACGTTGGTCTCGCCGTAGAGGGGCATGAACATCGGGCAGGTGGCGCCGTCGGCGTTATCGCGCACTGTAAGGTGCGTCCCTTCGGGGCGAAATTGGACGTCGAGCGCCTCGAAGCGGGCGCCCGCCGCGCCTTTTTGCGAGATCAGGATGCGCGTCTGCGGGTAGCCGCGCTCTGCCAGCGCTCGGACGTGCGGATCGTCGCCGTTGAAGAAGCCGACGCCGTCGGGCGGCAGCGCCTCGATGACCTCGTACTGCGCCTTGATGATGTTCTCCAGGCTGCCCAGCCGCTCAAGGTGCATCGGACCGACGCTCATCACGGCGCCGAGGCGCGGCGCCACCAGACGGCAAATCGAGGCGTTCTCGCCCACGAAGTAGGCGTCGGCTTCGGCGATGAAATAGTCGTAGTGCGGGTCGCGGGCGAATTCGTCGTTGATCACGCGGCTGATGCCCATCAGGGTGTTGTAGCTCTTGGGCGTCATGTAGGCGCGGAAGCGCCCGTTGAGGATGTGATGCAGGTAATGCTTGGTGCTGGTCTTGCCGTAGCTGCCGGTGATGGCGATCACGGTGGCGCCTGAGGCGCGCAGCGTCTGGGCGGCTGTGCGCATGAAGTAGCGGCGGCGCGACTCCTCATAGGGGAAGAGCAGCCCATCGGCGAGCGGCAAGATCAGCGGGGCGAGCGAGAGCGCTAACAGTCCGCCGCCCGCGCTGCCGCTCACAAGGAGCAGCAAGTCGTGCGGGGAGTCGCTGAGGCGCTCGCCCAGCAGCCTGAGGTGATAGTAGAGCGGGAGCGCCGCGCCCAGCAGCAGGGCGACGATCAGCAGGCGGGTGGCGCGCGGCGTGCGCTTGAACGGTTGCTTGACCTGCGGATCGCGGGGCAGGCGCAGCCAGAGCGCCCCGAGGCAGACGAGCGCGAAAGCGTAGAGCAGCAGCGCCGCCGCTTCACGATGCGGGCTGAAGGCATCGGCGGGCAGGAGGGCGGGCGCGCCGATCAGCAGCAAGAGCGCCACATTCAGCGCCGTGAAGCGCCGCTCGCGGCGGGTGCGCGCGTACCAACGCAAAAAGCGGGCGCGTTCGTAGCCCTCCAGCTGAAAGTAACGCGCCAGATAGTAGAGTCGGCGCGCTACCAGCGCCAACCACGCAGGCGCGCTGAGCAGGCACAAAATCGGGAGGATCGTCGCGTAGTCCATGCCGCTCAGTTGCCTTTGAAGAAGGTCTCGACGATGCGCACAAAGTCGGGCAGGCGCTCTTGATAGGCGAAGTGTCCGACGCCCTCAAAGACGACCAGTCCCGCGTCGGGGATGGTCTGTTCAAGTTTATGCGCCTGCCACAGCGGAGTCGCCCGATCCTGATCGCCCCAGATCAGCAGGGTCGGGGCGGCGATGCGCGCGGCGTAAGGCAATAAATCCTGCGCCACCACGCGCCGAAAGATCGGTTCAAGCGCCCCGGCGGACTTCAAATCGTCCGAGCCGAGGGCGGCGCGCGCCCAATGGCGCATCGGTTGCTCCAACGCCCGCAAGAGGGGCAGCCGCAAGAGCGCCTTGCCCGCCCTGATCAGCTGATCGCGCGCCGTGAGCGGGCTCAGCACGCCGGCGCTGCTGGTCAGGGCGAGCTTGCCGACGCGCTCAGGGAAATCGGCGGCGAGGACGATGGCGAGCCTGCCGCCGAAAGAATGCCCGATCAGATCGACGCGCTCCAGCTCGGCACAATCGAGGTAAGCGACGAGCCAACGGGCGTACTCAGGCACGCCCCACGCCTCAGGCGGCAGCGCAGCGCGCCCGAAGCCGGGCAGGTCGAGGGCGTGCGTTTGAAAGCCGCGCGCGCTCAGCGCCGCCGCGACCCCGCTCAGGCTCTCCAGCGAGCCGCCCCAACCGTGCAAGAGCAGCACCGGCGGCGCATCCGCCCTGCCCAGCACTTGGCGCGCCGTCTGCACGCCCGCCACCTGAACGATCTCAAGGCTCATAGCGCTACTCTCCGCGTCGGATGCGCGCGCCGAGCGCCACCAGCTTATCCAGCACGTGATCGAAGCTGCGCTCGAACGCCTCCGCCGTGTCGATCACGCTCTCGCCTTCGGCGCACAGCGCCGCGCCCAGCAGCGCCAAGCCAATCCGCACATCCGGATTATCGAGATAATCGGCTTGTAGGGGCGTCGGACCGACTACGATGGCGCGATGCGGGTCGCACAGGACGATCTGCGCGCCCATGCTGTTGAGCTTATCGACGAAGAGCAGCCGATTGGGGAAGAGCTTCTCGTGGATCAGCGTGGTGGCGTGCGCCTGCGTGGCGAGGACGGTCGCCATGGCGATCAGGTCGCTGGGGAAGCCATACCACGGCGCCGACTCGACCGAGACGTCGACGTCTTCCTCGCGCAGGCTGGGCACGAAGCGCTCGTGGCGCGGCACGTGAACGG